>JADCGX010000025.1 GCA_020248785.1 Burkholderiales bacterium
CCGGGACGAAATGGCGCCACTGCTGAACGCGCAGGCCGGCTGGGTGCTGGGCGCCGGCGCCGCCGTGCTGCTCGGCTCGTATGCACTGCTGCTCCGAAGCACGACCGTGATCGATGCCACCGGGCTGCAGCAGACCGGGCTCATCGACAAGAAGATCGCCTGGAACGAGATCCGCCAGCCGCGGCTGCGCGGCTTCGGCTTTGCGCGGCGGCTGGTGGTGAGCACCGGCTACGGCAAGTTCCGCGCGTTCTACGGCGGCACGCCGCAACTGCAGGCGGCATTTGCCGCCATCGCCGCCAGCCACGCGCAGGTGCGCCCGCTCTGATGAGCGCCCTGCCCGCCTACCTGACCGTGCTGGAGCGCGGCTGGCTGTCGTCCAACAACGTGGTGTTCGACGAGGGCGATCGGGTCAGCCTCGTGGACAGCGGCTACGTGCTGCATGCCGAACAGACGGCGCTACTGCTCGACCGCGTGCGCGCCGGACGGCCGCTGGCCCGCATCGTCAGCACGCACCTGCACTCGGACCACGTGGGCGGCAACGCGCTGCTCGCCGCACGCCATGGCGCGCCGATCCTGATGCCGGCGGGACTGGCGCAGGCGGTACGCGCCTGGGACACGGACACGCTGACCTACGACCCCACCGGGCAGCACTGCCCGCGCTTCGACTACGCCGGCCTGCTGCACGACGGCGACCTGCTCGACCTGGGCGGCCGTCCCTGGCACGTGCTGGCTGCGCCGGGCCACGACCCGCACATGGTGATGCTGCTGCAGCCCGACGATGCCGTGCTGATCTCGGCCGATGCGCTGTGGGAGAACGGGTTCGGCGCGATCTTCCCGGAGATCGAGGGCGAGTCGGGCTTCGCCGAGCAGGCCGCGGCACTCGACCTGATCGAGCGCCATGCGCCGCGCCTGGTGATCCCCGGCCATGGCGCGCCGTTCACCACCGTGGCGGCGGCCCTGGGCCGGGCGCGGGCGCGGCTGGCTGCGCTGTCGGCTTCTCCGGCGCGCAATGCGCGGCACGTGGCACGGGTGCTCATCAAGTTCTGGCTGCTGCAGGTGCGCAGCGCCACCCGCGACGAGTTGCTCGCCTGGAGCGCGGCGGCGCGCTACTTCCCGCTCATCCACTCGCGCTACTTCGAAGCCGAGCCGTTTGCCGCGATGATCGACCGCGCCGTCGACGAACTGGTAGGCGCCGGCGTGGCGGCTCGCAGTCGCGTCAAGGAAGAGGAGACCGTTGAGAACCGCGACTGACCGCGCGACGGACCGCGCGACGGACCGAGCGACGCCGCAGCGCGCCGCCGCGGCAGCACTGCTGGCCGCGGGCCTGCTGGCCGCTTGCGCCAGCGTGCCCGCACCCGGCGGCAGTGCCGGGCCGGCGCCGCCGGGCGCAGCGCCGGCGCCGGGCAGCACGGCACCGAGCGCACCCGCCCTGGGCTTCTTCAGCCGCATCAACGTGCCCGAGGGCCACCGCCCCACGCTGCGGCTCACGGCGCGCGGCGTGCAGGTGTTCCGCTGCGAGGCGCGCGGCAAAGATTCGCAGTGGGTGTTCCGCGTGCCCGAGGCCGATCTGGCCAACGACAGCGGCAAGGTGATGGCGCGCCACGGCGCCGACTTCTCCTTCGAGCACAGCGACGGCAGCCGGCTGATCGGAAAGGTCGCCGCGTTCGACGAGGCGCCCAGCCGCGACGACCTGCGCTGGCTGCTGCTGACCACCACGTCCTACGGACAGGGCAGCTTCGCCGGCGTGCGCTTCGTCCAGCGCATCCAAACCAAGGGCGGCATGCCGCCGGCCAGTTGCAGCGCGCGCGAGCGCAACCAGTTGCTGCGTGTGCCCTTCAGCGCCGAGTTCGTGTTCTACAAGCCGGGCTGACCTTCTCCCATGCTCATCCGAGCTCTTCTCCTGCCACTGACGCTTGCCCTGCCCACGCTGGCGGCGGCGCAGCCCGGGCCTGCGTACCTGGGCCGGCCGGTCTATCAGGAACCCGGTGCCGGACCGCAGTTGCCGCCGGCCTGCGCGGTGGATCCGACATGGCGCGCCCGCCTGCCCAACAGCGATCTCTAGCCCGTCTTTCTCAACTCAGCATCGAGACCGCCG
Organism: Burkholderiales bacterium; assembly: GCA_020248785.1. GTDB lineage: Bacteria > Pseudomonadota > Gammaproteobacteria > Burkholderiales > Burkholderiaceae_F > JALHMQ01. Next base: position 2,096 of record JADCGX010000025.1, read on the forward strand.
CTAAGTTATTGATTCTTGGACAGCGGCGAGCAGTTCGGCGAGGCGGGCGCGGCGCCAGGCGTCGGCCGCCTGCTTCTGGCAGCGCGGACAGTGCCGGCTGCGGCACGAGTGCCAGCGCCACTGCGTGCTGCCGCAGGCGTCACAGGCGAACTGCTGGCCGCCCAGGGCTGGCGTGCGGCAGGCGGCAATCGCGCGCCACGCCTTGGCCTGGGCGCGGCTGAGCCCGTGCGCAGCAAGATAGCCGGGTCCGAAGCGTGCCAGCGCCTCGGCCAGGGTGGCCGACATCGCCGTGTGTGACCGCGGCAGCGCGTCAGTGCAGCGGCGGCGTCGGCAGACCGGACAGCAGCTGCAGCGGCGTGCGTCGTGCGCCGTCAGGGGCGTCGGGACGTGCCAGGTGCAGATACCGTGCGGTGGTGTTCACATGCCGGTGACCGAGCCACTGCGAGATGCTGTGCAGGTCCACCCCGGCTTCCAGCAGGTGGGTGGCGTAGCCGTGGCGCAAGCTGTGGATGCCGCCGGCCTTGGTAATGCCCGCGCGATCGCGCGCCTGCCAGTACCAGCGCTGCGCCTGCTCGGTGTGCAGCGCCTGCGCCGCATCGGTGGCCGCACTGAACAGCCACCCGCGCGGCCGCACCTGGCGGCAGTCGCTGCGCAGCCGCTCGAGCAGGTCGGCCGGCAGCGGCACGTAGCGGTCCTTGGCCCCTTGCCCTGGACCACGCGCACGCACATCCGATCCGCGGCGGAGTCGATGTGCTCCAGGCGCAGCGCGCACAGCTCGCTCACCCGCAGGCCCAGCGCGTAGGCACAGCTCAAGGCGGTGCGCGCCTTGAGACTGCACGCGCAGGCCAGCAGCCGCGCGATCTCCTCGCGCGAGAGGATCTCGGGCAGCCGCTGCGGACCGCGCGGCAGCGGCGCGCGGTAGGGCAGTTCGGCGTGCCCGAGCACCTTGCCGAACAGGAAGTTGATCGCGCAGCCGGCCTGGTTGACGGTGGAGCGCGTGAGCTGCCGCTCGCGCAGCAGATGCACGAGGTAGGCCTCGATCTGCTCGCCACTCAAGAGGTCGGGACTGCGCCGGTAGTGGCGCGCCAGCTGCGCGACGGCCGAGATGTAGGCCTCTTGCGTGCGCTTGGCCTTGCCGTGCAGGACCAGCGCATCGAGCATGCGTCGCCGTAGGGGTGTCATCGTCTTCTCCTCGATCAGGCGCGGGCACCTGCCCGCATCGATCAAGGTACGACGACTCCGTCTGCGACCGCCTCATGCCCTTCCACCGCGCCAGCGGTTTAGTTCAACGTGAGAGTTGAGAGGCCGGAGCCAGCGGCGCCCCGCGAGACGGACAATAGCGGAGCCCGGCTCGCGGGGCGCCGTTGGCGCAGGTCCTCTCGAACGCCAGGTTGGGCATCAATTGCCCAGAGCAAGCAGGACCTTCGGGTTAGCCACAGCCACGCGAAGCAATGTTCGGGCAGCGCCTGTTGGTTCACGCCGCCCCTGCTCCCAGTCCTGGAGGGTACGAGGCGATACGCCCAGCAATAGCGCAAAGTCTTGTTGCGATAGCCCTACCTTCGCACGAGCGACCGCAGCATCGGGCAACTTGACCTTGGTTACCTTGGCGGCTTTGCCTTGCCGCATCTGCCTCACAGAGGCAAGCAGGTCTTGCTGAAACTTGTTGAGCTCAGAGGACATCTTCAATCTCCCGCTTCAGTTGTGCCAGAAACGTCGTCGGAAGGTTGTCGAACTTCGCCTTCGTATAGACGATGAGCAACCAGATCGTTGAGTCGTCCGCGTTGAAATAGATAACTCGGGCCCCACCGCTCTTTCCGCGGCCAGAAGCGGCCCAACGCACTTTTCGACATCCGCCGCTGCCGCGAATCAATGCGCCTGCCTCGGGATTGGAGGCAATGTAAGAAACGAAATGCTCGCGCTCGGTCGCGCTCCACACCTCAGCGGCGTACCGTTGAAAGATCGGAGTTTCCGCGACTGTTCGCACACTTCAAATGATACGGCAATGCCGTACTAACCGCAATGGTCACGTCGTGTGCCGTAGGCAGCGTATCGCGATGCTCAACGTTTGAGTTAACCGGCGTGCGCCAGAGTGGCGGAGCCGGGCAAGAATGAAATGATGCCCGGCGCGGCCACGCCGAAGCACGTCCGGTTGAACGAATACGAAGGACTTCCCCGTCCTGAAGCGACTGCGAAGTCGCACGGCATCGAAGTGCCACGATTGAGATCTCGAGTCATCAATCGGAACCAGGAGGGGAAGTCATGGACAAGCGTACTACCGTCGGCATCGATCTGGCCAAGGATGTTTTCGCCATCTGCGTGCTCGACGCCCACGGCGCCGTGCTCGACCGCAAGGTTCTGCGGCGCGCCGCCTTCGAACGCTGGGCCGAGTCGCTGTCCGAGCCCTGCACCGTCGCCATGGAAGCCTGCGGCTCGGCGCATCACTGGGGCCGCTTTTTTGCTACCCGCGGCCACACCGCGCGGCTGCTGGCCGCCGAGTTCGTCGTGCCCTTCCGCCAGGGCGGCAAGAACGACGGCAACGATGCGCTGGCCATCGCCATCGCCGCGCGCCAGCCCACCATGCGCTTCGTCCCGGTCAAGACCGTCGAGCAGCAGGCCATCCTCGCCTGGCACCGCATGCGCCAGGGCTGGATCGAAGAGCGCACCGCGCTGCTGAACCGCGTGCGCGGGCTGCTGGCCGAGTTCGGGCTCGTGCCGGGGCGCAGTCCGGCGGTGCTGATCGCGGCCATGGCGCGCATCGTCGATGAAGCAGCCGCGCCTGAGCCCATGCGCGCCATCGTGCAGCAGGCACGTGAGCAGCTCGCTCAGCTCGATGCGCGACTGGTGGCCTGCGACATGCAGATCCAGGCCCATGCCCGCTGCTCGCCGCAGGCTGAGCGCCTGCGCGCGCTGCTGGGCGTGGGGCCCATCACCGCCAGTGCGGTGGTGGCCACGGTGCCCGATGCCACCCTGTTCCGTCACGGCCGCCTGTTCGGCGCCTGGCTGGGGCTGACGCCGCGCCAGCACAGCACCGGCGGCAAGACGCGGCTGGGGGCGAGCTCGAAGCGGGGGGATGCCTACCTGCGTGGTCTGCTGGTTAACGGCGCGCGCTCGGCGCTGCAGGCGGCGCTGCGGGCCGCGCCTGACAAGGCGACCCGGCTGCAGCTGTGGATGGTCGGGTTGGCGCGTCGCTGCGGCTACCAGAAGGCGCTGGTGGCCATCGCCAACAAGCATGCACGGATGATCTGGGCGATGCTGGCGCGCGACGAGCGCTATGACCCCGAAGCCTGGAGGCGGCATGCGCGGACGCAGCCATCGGACGCAACCGGGATGCCAATGCCCTCGGCGGTCGGCATGTCCTGACACTGACCGCGACCAGCACCGACACAAACCAGATTGCTTCACCCCGCTGCACGCGCATCGATGCATCAACGAGGTCAGACCGAACGGAAGAGGAACCCGGCTAACCCTTTGGGTGTGCCGCGACCGCAGGCCGCCGATCACGGCGTGCGGGGCGCATTCGACGAACGATTTGGGCTCTTCCGTGCGATTCGTATCGTGGCCCGCGTCCGAGCAATGGACGCCACAAGGCCGGTTCCAGAGGTGCCGTCTGTCGCGTTGGTTGCCGAAGGCGTTCGCGGGATGCTCAGGAGTACGGCATGAGCGGATGACGACCCACAGAGCGACCGCCGCCGGCCTGCAGGCCGATCCCGTCATGCTGCCGGGCTCGGCCAGCACGAGCGTGTTCTAGGTCGAGGCGCGTCAAGGGTGCGCGGCACTTCGCGCCGCCGCGCTGCGCGCGCCCTTGACCCGTTCGACGCCGTGCCGGTGCGTGAGGTTGGAAAGACAAACGACGCCGCCTGTTGACTTCAGGGGGAAGTCCTTCCAGAGGGGTTAG
>JADCGX010000250.1 GCA_020248785.1 Burkholderiales bacterium
GCAGCGGCCGCGCGGCTCAAACCCAGATGCTCATCGACCTGGCGCAACAGCAGCAGGCCGCCGTCGCTGCTCAAGTCTGCGCCGCTGAAGTCCGCCTCGATGCGGCGACGACCCAGGCGGCCGAAGTCGATCTTGTCTTGCGTACACCTTGGCATCTGCGATCCTCGGTTGTCCGCAGGCTTCGTTCTCCTCTGACAACGCGCGTAAGCACGAGGCCGCTGACCTCATGCTCGTGAAGTTTCCGGGCTAGGCCTGCGCGGGATTTCACCGCGCACTGGTAACCACCCTCGGGTGTCTGGGTTTCCGCGCATCCCGCTGGTCGTCCTTGCCGGACCCGCTTTCCTACGCGCCGCCCCACCCGGCGACGCACGGTACCCGCCGCGCAGCTCACGACCCGAATTGGTGCCTCACGGCCCTCCAATTCGCCGAATGAGGAGTTTCCCGAAGGCGAAATACTCGGCACCGTGCAACGCAACGTTCAATGCGCCCCCATCGCGGGGTGCTGGGGAGAAAGAAGAATGCAGGCCAGAACCTCCAGGTTGTCCACCGCTGCCCAGTTGGGCCTCGGTTTCGCGGTCGTCGTCGCATTCCTGATCGCGCTCGGCGCGGCCAGCGCCTGGGGTCTGGCGCGTATGAGTGCGCTCTCCAAGACGGTGTACGACGACCGCGTCGTGCCCCTGGGCCAGCTGTCGGAGGTCACCCGAGTCATGTTGCGCAACCGCGTGCTGCTGCTGGACATGTTCGAAAAGCCCTCCGCCGACAACGTCGCCAAGCGCAGCGCCGAGGTCGACAAGAACTTTGCGCTGGGCGCACAGCAATGGAAGGCCTTTCTCGCGACTTCGATGACGGCCGAGGAAACCACGCTCGCGGGCAAGTTCGACAAGGGGTTCGACGCCTACAACGGACAGGGGCTGGCGCCGGCAGTGGCGGCGATGCGGGCCGGCCGGATCGACGAGGCGCGCAGCATCTATCGCGACAAGGTCAGCCCGCTCGCCCCCGCAGCCGCCGAAGCCCTGGAGCAACTGGTCGCACTGCAGGTGCGCGTAGCCGCCGAGGCGAACGCGCAGGGCGAGGCGCTCAGCCACCGACTGAATCTGGTGATCGTCGGACTGGCGATTGCCGCGGCTCTCATCGCCACGGCGATCGCCGTGCTCCTGACGCGCGGCCTGGTGCGCAAGCTCGGCGCGGAACCGGCGGATCTTGCCGCGGTTGCCGAACGCATCGCGCAGGGGGACTTGTCGAAGCTCGACGCGCCCCCGGCGATCGCGGGCAGCGTGATGGCCTCCATGCAGACGATGCACAGCGCGCTGACGCGTCTGGTCACCGAGGTACGGGCAGGGATCGACTCGGTGGCTACGGCCTCGGCGCAGATCGCCGCCGGCAATCAGGATCTGTCGAGCCGCACCGAACAGCAGGCCAGCAGCCTGCAAGAAACCGCCGCCAGCATGGAACAGATGACCGCCGCGGTGCGCACCAACGCCGATTCGGCCCGCCAGGCCGATGGCCTCGCACGAGGCGCCTCCGAGGTCGCCGGCCGCGGCGGCACCGCCGTCAGCGAAGTGGTCTCGACGATGGGCGAGATTCAGGCTGCCAGCCGCCGGATCGAGGAAATCATCAGCGTCATCGACGGCATCGCCTTCCAGACCAATATCCTCGCGCTCAACGCGGCGGTCGAAGCAGCGCGCGCCGGCGAGCAGGGCCGCGGGTTTGCCGTGGTCGCCGGCGAAGTGCGCAACCTGGCGCAGCGCAGTGCACAGGCGGCCAAGGAGATCAAGTCGCTGATCTCCGACAGCGTGCAGAAGATCGACAATGGCTCCGCCCGGGTTCAGGTGGCCGGCCAGACCATCGACGATGTGGTGCAGCAGGTCAATCGCGTCTCGCGCCTGATTGGCGAGATCACCGCCTCGACCGCCGAGCAGTCGAGCGGCATCACGCAAGTCAGCGAAGCGGTGACGCAACTGGATCAGGTCACGCAGCAAAACGCGGCGCTGGTGGAACAGGGCGCGGCCGCCGCCGCGTCCTTGCGCGAGCAGGCCGACAAGCTCGCGCGTGCCATCGCGGTGTTCCGCCTGAGCCAGGATCAGGCAGCGGCCGCCATCGCCTCGGCCCAGCACAGCAGCAAGGCCATTGCGCCGAAGCGGCCGGTCGAGCGCAAGGCGCCGCGGACGGCGATGCCCGCCCAGCCGCAGGCGCCGGCCACCGCCCCGGCCGCGCGCGACCGGGCATCGGCTGGCGAGGACTGGAAGGAGTTCTAGCCCGGATGCTTCATGGAGTCGCCGCAGGGCATTGCCATTTTCGCTCTGCGGGCGAGCGCAAGAGCGCGCGCTGGGCCGAAGCCGTTTCGGTCGGTCGAGGCGACGCGGGTTGGCGCGACGCCGGCGCGGCCAACCGGGCGCATGAGAAACAAAACGGGTTGAGGGACGTTTTCATGCCGGCACGGGCGTCGGCGTGACTGCGAAGCCGAGCGCGGCGGCGCGGCGCTTGAGGGCTGCGATGCTGCGCTGGCGCTGCTGCTCTTCGTCGTGCTGCTGACCCTGATCGACGTAGGCTTCACCGCGCGTGAGCATGGAGTACACCATCCGGGCCAGCTTGTGGGCGGTGGCGGTATTGGCCCGCGGCTTGTCCATCCGGCCCGACAGCCGGCGATAGAACGCGCCCAGAGCGGAATCGCTGTGCGACAGGCTCATCGCCGCCATCTTCAGCGCCTGCCGCACCCGGTTGCCCGCGCGCTTGGTCTTGCTCGACAGCACCTTGCCGCCGCTGATCTTCGTGCCCGGGCACAGGCCCAGCCACGAACAGAAGTGCTTGACGTTGGCGAA
>JADCGX010000251.1 GCA_020248785.1 Burkholderiales bacterium
CGATGAACAAGACCGCCATCTGGCGCCCGTAGCGGCGCGCGGCCTTGAGCTCCACGCTGAGCAGCTGATGGAACCAGACGCGGTTGGGAAGGCCGGTGAGCGCGTCGCGCGTGGCCAGGTACTGGACGCGTTCCTCGGCCTCGCGCTGCGCAGTCACGTCGCGGCCCACGCCGCGGTAGCCCGCGAGCGAGCCATCGGCGCGGCGCAGCGGCTCGCCGCTGACCCGAACGTAGCGCAGCGAGCCGTCAGGCAGGCGGCGCCGCATCACCAGCTCGCGGAAGGCCAGCCCGTCGCTTATGCAGCGTGCCACCTGCGCCCAGCCTTCGTCGGCCTCGAATCCGAGTTCGCTCCAGGTCCGGCCCAACTCTTCGGCGAAGGCGCCCTCCTCGCCGAAGACGTGGCGCCCTTCCAGGCGCGTGAAGCGCCCCTGCGCGTCCTGCTCCCAGAACCAGTCCGACGACAGCGCGGTCAGGCTGCGGAAGCGCTCCTCGCTGTCGCGCAGCGCGCTCTCGGCGCGCGCGCGCTCGGTGACATCCGAGTACAGCGTGACGAAGCCGCCCGAAGGCAAGGGCCGGCCGCGGACCTCGAGCACCGTGCCGTCGGGCCGGGTGCGCTGGAAGACGTGCGGCAGGAAGCGCCCCGCCAGTTCGACGCGCTCGCTCACCTGTTGCTCCACGTTACCGGGCCCGTAGTCGCCGCGCTCGGCGTTATGGCGGATGAAGGACGCGAAAGGCGTGCCCGGTTTGCACAGCTCCGGCGGAAAATCCAGCAGCTCGCCGAAACGCCGGTTCATGCCGATGATGCGCAGCTTCTCGTCGGCGATGCTGATGCCCTGATCCATGTGTTCGAGGGTGTTTTCGAGCACGATCTTGCTGTCGCGCAGCGCACGCTCCGAGAGCACCCGTTGGGTCACGTCGGCGTACAGCGTGACGAAGCCGCCATGCGGCAGCGGCCGGCCGGTGATCTCGAGGATCGTGCCGTCCGATCGCTCGCGCATGAAGTGGTGGGCCTCGAAGCGGCGCGCCTGCGCCACGCGCGCCTTGACCTGCTCCTCGGGGTCGCCGGGGCCGTAGTCGCCACGCTCGGCGTTGAGGCGGATCAGGACATCGAACGGCGTGCCCGGCACACACAGCGCATCCGGACAGTCGAACAGTTCGCGGAAGCGGCGGTTGATGACCACCAGACGCAGTTCGCGGTCGAAGACGCTGACGCCGGCGTCCATCGTCTCGAACACGCTCTCGAGCACGCTGTTGGTCTGGCGCAGCGTTTGTTCGGTGGCCAGCGATTCGGTGATGTCGCGCGACACGCCCACGTAGCCGCTGAAGCAGCCGTGTTCGTCGAACGACGGCATGCCGCTGGTACTGAAGCAGCGCCACTGTCCGCTGGCGTTGCGGCGGCGGTAGCGAAAGTCGAAGAAGCGCCGCCGCGCCTGCAGCGCCTCCTTGTGCGGCTCCCAGGAGCCGCCGTGGCTGATGGGCTCGACATCGACGTCCCAGCGCGTACGGCCGATGAAGTCGTCGGCGCACAAGCCGCTCAGTCGGTCGATCGCGCCCCACACGGCGACGAAGCGCAGATCCGCGTCCTGCTCCCAGCGGAAGTCGGTGGTCAACTCGAACAGTTGCAGCCAGCGCGACGAGGAATCGACTGCGGAGGCGCCGGCTGCCCGGGCAGCCGGAACGCGCCGCGGTCTCAGGCGGGATCTTGTGGCAGCGCTGGCAGGTTGACTCATGGCGTCGACGGCGATTGCGTCCAGCGCGGTGGGTGGGCCCAGCGGTGCGGCATTCGCGTTGAAGCCGCCACGCGGGCCGGCGCGGCCGGTCGTCGGACGCCACAAGCCTGTGCGGCCGCCGGTCGCTCTCCAGTGGCGGGCAGACAGTCGGCAGGCCGGGGGATACGCGGCCCGCGTGCGACGACGCGGGCGAGCCGGGCGGCGTTCATGACGGCGTGATGTTAGCCGGGCATGGGCCGCTGAATCGCCAGATAAGGCGCCGCAAGGCGGCCCAGACGCCGGTGCTGCGGCGGGTCGGGAGCCAAAGTGCGGCGCGTGCCGCGCCTGGCCGCGACCGCTGTACCGCGACACGCAATGCCGCGATGCGGCGACGCCTGGACGAACTCCATCGCCACGCCGGATTCGGGAGTCTGCCATCCGCCAGGCTACGGCTGAACCTCACGTGCGCTGCCGCCGCGAACTGTAAGCGCATGGGCCCAGCCGCGCGCGTGCGCCCGATTGGAGCTCGCCTTCTCGGCGACGAGGGGTCAGAGGATGTGTCGGTGCTCCGCGACCAGCACCCGGCGTGCGGTCCCGGCGCGTGCTGCACCGGCGCTGGAAGCCACCGCTGCGCAGCCGGCCGCCGGAGCCGTTGCGGCCGACGGTGCGGCCCGCAGCGCGCGCACGAACGCATCGATCGCGGCATCGGCGCCGGCGTCGATCTGGCCGTCGGTCAGCGCCAGCGTGGCCCGCGCCGCGCCGCCGGCCAGCTCCTGCATGGCGGCAAACGCGCGCCCGGCGCCCGAGCCGCCCATCGTGCAGAAGAACGCAAAGCGGCCCTTGGCAAGCCGGTTGCCCGCCAGCCAGCTACGCACCGGGCTCGACAGATTCCAGAACCACACCGGCGTGCCCACGACCACCAGCGGGTAGTCCGACGCGTCCCGGGTCGAAGGCCGCAGCGCCGGGGTCAGATGCAACAGCGACTCCAGCGCGCAGAACGCGTAGCCGAGCGTGCCCGCCAGCGGCTGCACGATGCGGATCTCGTCGAGATCGGCGTCCAGGCGCTGCGCCAGCGCCTGTGCCGCGCGGCGGGTATAGCCGCTGCGCGAGTGGAAAACGATCAGGGTCTTTTTCATGGTGTCCTCGCTCATGGTCTGGCGCGGGTGTTGCTCTGGTGTGGCGCTGGCATGGCCCTTCTTGCGCCGTTGCATCGCAGACTGCCCTCACCGCGGCAGGCGCCGCAGCAGTCCGAACTTAGGAGCCTGGCCCGGCGTGCGCTTGACCGCCATCAACGGCACACTGACAGCAGCCTCGAATCCGACTCCGCCGCAGCCGCGCGCTCCGTATGCTGTTGCCGTCGCGGCCTTGTTTCTGGGGGCACCATGACGAGCGATGTAACCCGGGTCGGCGCGACCGACCCCGAGCAGCGCACCGCGCCGATCCTGGGCGAGGGTGAGCAGTTCTCGCCGGAGCTTGACCTGCAGACCGGCGTATGCAGGTTCAACGGCGCGGCGTTTCCGCTTGGCACCTGCGTGCAGAGCGGCGCCGGGCGCCTGCACTGCGTCGAGCGCGGGCTGTGGGTCCGCACCGGCCCCTGACGGACGAGGAGGCGACAACCATGTTCCGCAAGCTGCTGGTGGCCACCGACGGCTCCGCGCTGTCGGTCCGCGCGGTCGAACGGGCCGTCGCGCTGGCGCGCGACCTGGGGGCCGGCGTGGTCGGCTTCAGCGCGATCGAGCCTTACCCGTACATCGGCTTCGGGCAACTGGAGCCGGCGCAGGTCGGGCAGGTGCAGGCCGCCGCAGCGGCGCTTGCCAACGACGCGCTGGCCGCCCTGGAGACCGCGGCACGCGCCGCCGGCGTGGACTGCGAGACCGTGCCGCGCGAGGTCGATCCGCCGTGGCTGGGCATTCTCCAGATGGCCGAGGACCGCGGCTGCGACTGCATCGTGATGGGCTCGCATGGCCGGCGCGGCGTGGCCGCGGTGCTGCTCGGCAGCCAGACCCAGCACGTGCTCGCACGCAGCCGCCTTCCGGTGCTGGTGGTGCGCTGAGGGTGCGCCAACGGCCGCACCCGAGTCGCTCTCGCGTCGCTCGCGAGTCGCTCTCGCGTCGCTCTCGCGTCGCGCGGGCCGTGAACGGCTGGCCGCGCCGGCGGGCGAGCGGGCGCGGCGCAGCCCGGCACGGGCGCCAGGTCTGGCGGTCGCGGCTCGTGCGGCACGTTCATGCAGGCGTTGGCGTGAACGCATGGCAAGATGCGGCTGCCCGCGGCCTGCCCGGATGCGGATTGCCGTTGCCGGGTCGGGTTGTCCGCTCGGAGCTACGCTTCCGAAGTAATGACCCGCCTCACCGATCGCCGATGCTTCTCATCACGCCTGTTCAGGAGCGCTACGCTGCCAGCTACCGCGAGTGTTTGGACGTCGTCGCCCGAGAGCGCAGATACCTCGCCCAGTTCGAAGCGCTTGCGCTCGAGCGGATCGAAGGTTTCGTGAAGGACAGCGTCGCCAACGATGCGATTCAGTTCTTCGCCCTGGATGGTGAGCGCGTCGTCGGCTGGGCCGACATCTTTCCAAACTGGGCGCATGCGATCTCGCACTGCGGCTCGCTCGGCATGGGCGTACACCCGGCCTACCGTGGCCATGGACTCGGGACACGCCTGCTCTCGGCCTGCATCGAGAAGGCTTGGCGCAAGGGACTCACTCGCATCGAGCTTGAGGCACGCGAAGACAATGAGGCGGCGATTTCCCTTTACGCCAAGCTTGGCTTCAAGCGCGAGGCTCTCAAGGCCAACGCCATGCGGTTCGACGGCGTGTACTTCAACGCGGTACAAATGCGTCTGCTGCGCGGTGAGGTCTAGCATGCCGCTGCCGATCGCCCGCTACGGCGCATCGCCATCGGCGGCGGCCTTTGCCCCCGGGTCATCCAGGTCGGGATGCTCCCGTCGCCGCGCCTCGGCGGGCGGACGAGCCCCACGGCGGCCTGCCCACGCTGCAAGATGAGGTCCACATGCCGATCGTCACGATCACCGTCACGAAGCCGAAGTCGCGTGAGTTCAAGACCCAGGTCCTGATGGCCGTTCACGCCGCCCTGTGCACGGCCGGAGTCGACCCGCGGGATCGATTCCATCGGGTCCTCGAGCTCGACGCGGACGACTTCCGGTTCGATGCGAGCTTTCCCGATGTCAAGACGATGCGGACTTCGGACTTCGTCCTGGTTGAGATCCAGCTCGGAGCCGGCAGAAGTGTGAAGGTCAAGAAGGACATCCTCGCCCACCTGACGCACTCGCTGAGCCAGACCGGCTTCGACCCGGAGAACTTGATGGTGGTGTTCCAGGACATCGCCTGGGAGAACTGGTCGCCAGCCGGAGGGCGCGTCCCGCACGGGTAGGCCGGTTCTTGCGCCATGCGCCCGCCACCCCGAGCCGTCGGCAGGGATTTCCCTTTCGCGTCGGCAGCCCCAAGCTTTCCTCGTCCTCCCGGCGGCAAGCACCAACGCCGCGTCGGGCGCGCCATTCGCCCGCGCCGCGCCGTCCAGGCGGGCCATTCATCGCAATGGCCGCCGTCGCGCGGGCGCAGCCGTGCAGGCTGTTGACGGCCGTCTGCGCCCGGTGCAGCTTTGCGTCGAGGGTAATTTCGGGCGCTGCACGGCAGCGAGGCGCTGGCCCGTCGCACCGGCCTTATGGATTCGCCTCATGGATTCGATGGAGCGCACGATGATCTCAGGAAGCTGTCTGTGCGGCGCCGTGACGCTGCGAATCGAAGGACCACTCGAACACGCACCCGAGGCGTGCCATTGCA
>JADCGX010000252.1 GCA_020248785.1 Burkholderiales bacterium
GTCGCAACTGCTCCGCCGTCTGTGCCTGCGCGATCATCTCCCGCGCCATCTCGACCAACTCCGACCCACGCACCGGCCTCGCCATCGTCTTGCTCCCGCCAGAATGATGGCCATAATTATTACCCTAATGAAGTAGAATTGGAATGAGGTACCACCAGCGGCCGCAGCTTGGCGTTGGGTGCCAGCACCCCATGGAACCTGATGAGGTGCAGCCTCGGCCGCGGAACCAGCGCCGCAAGCCGCTGCATGAACTCCAGCGGTGCCATCACCAGGTGCGTCGTGCCATCGCGCCACGGTGTCTTGAGCTTGAGCTCGACCTGGCCGGCGGCGTTGAGCTGCACCCGTTCGTCCGACAGCGAGGGGCGGGTGATGTAGCGGCACAACTGCTCCAGCCGCTTGCGGTCGTGGGCTTGCACCCGCACCGCCGCGTGCAGGCTGAACCCGTCGATGTCGGCACACTGCGGCTGGCGCACCCAGTCCTCGCGTGGCGTCGCTCCGCGCAGGGTCAGCACCTTCTGCCCGGCGCGAGGGCCAAATGCGATGCGGTACGTCACGAGCTCTTGGGCCGCGGCATGCGCGTGTTCGAGTACCGCGCTGCCTTCTTGCACGCCAAAGTCGCCCAGGTCGATGGCCGCTGGGTCACCATCGGGTCCAGCAATCTCGACCCGGCCTCATTGGTGCTCAACCTAGAAGCCAACGTGATGGTGTGGGACGAAGGCATCGCCCAAGCGATTCGGGCGGCCTTTGACGATGCGCTTCAAGGCGCCGAGGAAGTGCACGCTGCCAGCCTCTTGCCCGGCTGGCGTGGCCTCAGCGGCTGGTGGCGCCGGCGTCTGGTGGCGTCCGCCGCGCAGTTGTACCTGCGCATGGCGGGGGGTGGGGGCTACTGAACCGGTCTCAGCCGATGGCCAAGGGCGCGAACGACTTCACCAAGTCGTCCACCGCCTTGACCTGCGCCAAGAACGGCTCCAATTGGCCCAAGGGCAGGGCGCTGGGGCCGTCGCACTTGGCCTCGGCCGGGTTGGGGTGGGCTTCCAGGAACAGGCCGGCCAGGCCCACGGCCATGCCGGCGCGGGCCAGGTCGGCCACCTGCTCGCGGCGGCCGCCGCTGGCGGCGGCGCCCGACTCGCGCTGCTGCAGCGCGTGGGTCACGTCGAAGATGACGGGCAGGTCGCCGCAATGCTTCTTCATCACGCCGAAGCCCAGCATGTCGACCACGAGGTTGTCGTAGCCGAAGCAGGTGCCGCGGTCGCACAGGATGAGCTGGTTGTTACCGGCTTCTTGGAACTTCTCGCAGATGTTCTTGACCTGCGAGGGGCTCAGGAACTGCGGCTTCTTGATGTTGATGACACGGCCCGTCTTGGCCAGGGCCACGACGAGGTCGGTCTGGCGCGCCAGGAAGGCGGGCAACTGCAGCACGTCCACCACTTCAGCCACGGGCTGGCATTGCCAGGGTTCGTGCACGTCGGTGATGCAGGGCACGCCGAAACGGGCCTTCACGGCTTCAAAGATCTTCAGGCCTTCTTCCAGGCCGGGGCCGCGGTAGCTGTGGATGCTGCTGCGGTTGGCCTTGTCGAAGCTGGCCTTGAAGACGTAGGGGATGCCCAGCTTCTGCGTGACCTGCAGGTAGGCCTCGCAGGTGCGCAGCGCCAGGTCCAGCGACTCGAGCACGTTCATGCCGCCGAACAAGGCGAAGGGCTTGCGGTTGTCGACAGAAATGGCGGGGCCGATGGCGATGGAGGGCATGGCAGAACGTCCTGAACGGGGAAGGGCGCGATTGTCTCAGCCGATGGATCAACCGAGGTGGGGTGCGCCGGGCGCCTGCAGCGCCCCGCCTTGCACCAGGGCCGCGGCGCGTTCGATGTCGGGCGCCAGGTAGTGGTCGGCCGGGTGGCTGGCGCAGTCTTGGCGCAGGCGGTCGTACAAGGCCTCCACGGGCGCAGAGCTGCGAAGCGGGCGCAGGAAGTCGATGCCCTGCGCGGCGGCCAGCATCTCGATGGCCACGATGTGCGCCGTGTTGTCGATCATGGCGTGCAGGCGGCGGGCCGCGAAGGTGGCCATGCTGACGTGGTCCTCCTGGTTGGCGCTGGTGGGCAGGCTGTCCACGCTGGCGGGGTGGGCCAGGCTCTTGTTTTCGCTGGCCAGGGCGGCGGCGGTGACGTGGGCGATCATGAACCCGCTGTGCAGGCCGGCGTCGGCCGTCAGGAAGGGCGGCAGGCGGCTGATGCCCGGGTCGATCAGCATGGCGATGCGGCGCTCGGCGATGGCGCCCACCTCGGCAATGGCCAGGGCCAGCCCGTCGGCGGCCAGGGCCACGGGCTCGGCATGGAAGTTGCCACCCGAGACCATGCAGTCGTCGAACACGAGCGGGTTGTCGGTCACGGCGTTGGCCTCGCGCACCAGCACCTCGGTGGTGTCGGCGTCGTCTTATCGATAGCGGTCTCCGGCCACAACCCGTCTCTTCCGTCTGCTCCCCGGGTCTGCTCATTGGCTGACGGCCGAGCACATCCCTAACGTAGCTCAAGTACGCTTGCTGCGTATACGCTAGACGCGTATATTTGGTGGAGTGGTCTTCGTCGAACTCACGCCGTTCGTCCGCTTTCGCGAGCAGCACTGGACAGACGACGAACTTCGCGCCCTCCAGCGCTTTTTGCTTGTGACGCCCGCCGCGGGAGAGGTGATCCGTGGAACGCATGGGCTGCGCAAGCTGCGCTGGGCTGCTTCTGGGCGTGGCAAACGCGGTGGAGCCCGAGTGATCTATTACTTGCAGGCCTCGGCAGACCGGATTTACTTGGTCTACGGTTACGTGAAGGCCGAGCAGGAGAACCTAACGTCGCAGCAGTTGAAGCTTCTGGCTGCGCTGATGAAGGAAGTTGATGATGGATAAGCAGCACTTCGATCAACTGGTGCGCGGCGTGCGCGAGATGAAGCGCCACATGGCGGGCAAGTCGGTGGCCGGCGTCCGTGTAACCACGCTAAGTGAACCAGACGTGCGGGCAATCCGGGAGGCGGCGAAAATCAGCCAGGCCCAGTTCGCAAAGCTGATCGGCGTAAACCTGCGCACTCTGCAGAACTGGGAGCAACAAAGGACTCGTCCCACGGGCGCTGCCCGCGCCTTGTTGAAGATCGTGGCGTCGGATCCCAAAGCGGCCTTGGAGGCGCTCCACCAATAAGCATTGGCGGACCAACTTGGGTTGCACGCCGGGCCTGCCAGCGCTGACGTTGTTTGATCTGGACGACTGCTTCCGGCGGGTCCGAATGTCGGCTCAGGGTCGAAACCCGCCCTTGCCCCACCCACTTATCGCACCCCCGCCACTGCCGGCACTGTTACGCCACCCTTCGCCCCCGCCGGTGCAAACTCGATCCCGCGCTGGCTCCACTTCTCCCGCTCGCTGCGCGGCAGGCTGCGCATCTGCATCACCACCCAGCGCGCGCGCTCGAGCCTGGGGGTCTGCGTGGCCCACTGCTCGCGGTGCGCAGCATGCGGCGCGCGCAGGAGGCCGGCCAGCCAGGCCGCTTCCAGCGGCGACAGTTGCGGCACCCGCTTGCCAAAGTAGGCGCGCGAGGCGGCGCGCGCGCCACACAGGCCGGGGCCCCAGTCGACCGTGTTCAGATACAACTCCAGGATGCGCGGCTTGCCGAGCGTGCGCTCCATCTCCACCGCGTACAGCAGCTCGCGCAGCTTGCGCGCCAGGGTGCGCTCGTACCCGGTGTACAGCGTGCGTGCCAGTTGTTGGGTGATCGTGCTGGCGCCGCGCGGGCGGTCGTCGCCGTCGGGCGCCAGGGCGCGCGCCAGTTCCGTGAGGTCGTAGCCGGCGTGTTCCTCGAAGCGCTGGTCCTCGGCGGCAATCGCGGCCTGCGCCATCAGCGGGCCCAGCGCGTCCAGGCTGGCCCAGGTCCGCTCGCCCTCGCCGGTCAGAAACTGCCGTGGCGTGCCATCGGGCAGCGGGCAGTTCAGTGCAAAGCGACCGTGGCGAAGCGCCTCGGTGCCCAGCCCTTCGACTTGCAGACGATCCAGATGCAGCCGCAGCACGGGGCGGCGGTCGCGGCCCAGGGGCAGCGCGATCCGGCCGCTTGCCTGCACGCTGCCGCCCACTTGGGCGTTGCGCGCCTCGGGCATTGCGTCGGCCAGCGTGCGCACCACGGCGGCCAGCGGCGTGGCGGGCAGTTGCCAGTCGAGCCGCACCGCCTCCGGTGACAGGGTGGCCGCGGCGCTGGCGGCCAGATGGGCATTGCGCAGCTCCACGTCCAGCACGTTGTTGCTCTCCACGCCGGGGCGGCGGCTCACGCGCAGCTCGGTCGGCGGCAGCGCGATGCGCTGGGTCGCCACGCGCGCATCGTGCAGCCGGCAGGGCGCGCAGCGGACGATGAGCGCAGCGCCGTCGCGCTGGAAGGCCAGCGTGCCGAGCTGCGTGGTGCGGACACGGCCATCGAGCAGCCGCAGGCCGAGCGGCGAGGTGGCCAGCCGCAGCAGTCCGCTGACGTTGGCCTGCACAGTCACGCCGGGCAGCGGTCGCAGCGCCACGGTCCAGGCACCGGCGCGGTAGTCGAACACGCCGCTGGCGGCGAGCGTCACGGCGGTTGCGCTGGCCGCCACGGTGGCGGCCACGCCGAGCGCCAGCGCGCCGCGCAGGAGCCAGCGCCGTACCGGCCCGGTTCGGGACAAAGCCATGGTGTTGCTCCTCGGTCAGTGCGGCAGCGGGCTGATCACGGTCACGGCCCACCAGGGGCCGCTGCCGCCCTGGCGCCGCAGTGCGCTCCAGTACCAGGCCGACGCGTCGGTCCACTGCGCCTCGCCGCTGTCGCTGTGCAGCCGCTCGCAGACGCGCACGCGCTCGCCGCCGCGCTCGGCGACGAAGCAGCTCCAGGCCGTGCCATCGTCGGCGCGGTGCGCGCGCGGCGGCTCGGCCGCGTAGCCGGCGGCGCGAAAGCAGTCCACGGCCGGGTGCAACTGGCGCGTGGGCTGCGTCACGTGCCGCAGCACCACCTGGTCGCTACCGGCGGCAAAGCGGGCGATCACGCCCGGAAAGCGCAGCGCAAAGCGCGCATCCAGCGGCGTGAGCGCCAGTTGGGTCAGCGGCTGGCCGCGGAAGTGGGTGGGCCACTCGATCGGCGCGCGCACGGGTGCGCGCGCCGCCGAGGCCGCGCCACTGCCCGCTGGCGCAAGCTGCGCCATGAGCAGGGGCACCACCGCCGCCGCCAAGCAGGCGCCGACATACAGGGCCGGCGTCGGACGCGACGCCGGAGCAATTGGAGGCGGCGGTACAGCGGCCGCCACGGGCGCCAAGGCCGCGCCGAGCGTGACGCGGAAGATCGCCAGCAGGGCGAGCGCAAAGACGGCGAGCCCGACGCCGTCGTGCAGCACTGGCCAACGCGGCACGAGGCCGGCTTCCGGGAAGAACAGCGCCACGTTACGCAGCACGTTGGCGCCGAACACGATGGCTGCCGCCGCCAGGGCGTTGCGTGCAGCGCGTCCGGTGCTGGCGGCGTTGAGATAGGACAGCAGCGCAGCCGTGTAGCTGCCCACCCACAGCATGCCGATACCGGCACAGGGCGCATCGATCAGCACGGTCAGTTCGCGCCACGCGAGGGCGGCACCGGCCGGCACGACCTCCAGTCCCATGAGTCGCAGCAGCGGCGCGGCGGCCTGTGCGGTGGCTACGCGCAGCGGGTAGCCGAGGTAGAACTGCAGCGAGGCGATCACCGGCAGCGCCAGCAGAACCAGCGTGGCGAGCGCCGCGCCGCAGCGCTGCGGCAGCGCGCGCGCCAGGAACAGCGCCAGCCCGCCGAGGGCCATCGCGGCCGCCGGCGGGGATCACGTGAGCCAGGCCCGCAGCCAGGTGGCGCACTCGGCGGCTGTCGACTGGGGCCAGCGGATCTGCACGACCGCGGTACCGCGACGCAGCTCGATCTCGATCGGCGGGGCGGTGAGCAGCGCGGCAGGCGCAACGGCAGGCAGCGGCAGCGCGACGAAGCTGGGCGCGAGGGGATCCAGCCGCGGCGCGGTCGCCTGCGGCGCCGCGGCACCCAGGGCACGCCGCCACTTGTGAACGAGATTGGCGTTGATGCCGTGGGCCAGCGCCACCGCGGCCACCGACGCACCGGGCTGCGCGCAGGCCTGCAGAACAAGCCGCTTCAATTGCGGCCCGTGCCGCCGACGCTGACGCTTGCCTTGCTCCATGGTGTCCACCTGTCTGTTTGGTGGACACCATCGTTGCCGCTTCAGATGCCGGGCTCAAGATGACTTGGCCGGACGGTTAGTGCGACAGGAGACTGTCGGAGAGTAGTTGATGAAAGTTCGACACAGGAAAGGAATAGCGAACCACCCTGGCCCCGAGTCATGCGGTGGCGGCCGCGAGGTCGCCGTTGAAGCGTTGACAGGGGAGAGCGCAGGCCAGCCATTGAGCCGCGAAATCAGGCAGTCTGGGGCGCCGACGCTGTTAAGCGAAGCGGAAGGCCACATCGGCGAGGGCGCTTCTCGCGAGTCCTCGACGAGCCCCACGCGGTCGAAGACCCTGAGCATGCGCAGAAGCTCTCCGAACAGGAACTGTGAGATCTCGTCGGTGCCCGCCGCGCAGTTGGCGGCGGGCGGGTCGGGGAAGGCCAGTGGCCGTACGCCCGACATTCACGCCGGCGAGAAGTCGGATGCTTGCGTAGTACCGATGAACGACCCGAACAATGGCGCCGCCTCCAAACCGGCGCATGCGGAGGGTCCGGAGGGAAGGCGAGCAGCCAAGAGCAACACTGAAGCGCCTCCCGCGCCCCGGACTCAGCGCCGGACCCGCGCGTCGATGGGGTTCGACGGTGTACGTGAAGCAGCCCGAGCCGCCAAGGCCGCGGGCAAGGAAGTACGGTTCACGGCGCTGCTGCATCACGTCACGCCCCAACTGCTGCGAGACAGCTTCATGCAATTGAAGCGCGACGCGGCGGCCGGCGTTGATGGGGTGCGGTGGCGCGAGTACGAGGAAGGACTCGACGAGCGGGTCGGCAAGCTGTGGGCCGCGGTGCAGTCTGGCCGCTACCGGGCGTTGCCCTCGCGCAGGGTGTACATCCCCAAGGCGGACGGCAAGCAGCGCCCCCTCGGCATCGCGGCGTTGGAAGACAAGATCGTCCAGCAGGCCGTGGTGACGGTGCTCACGCCGATCTACAAGGCGATCTTCCTCGGCTTCTCGTATGGCTTCCGGCCGGGGCGCAACCAGCATCAAGCGCTGGACGCCGTGGTGGTGGGCATGCAGACGAAGCGCGTGAACTGGGTGCTCGATGCAGATATCAAGGCGTTCTTCGACACCGTCGATCACGCCTGGATGATGCGATTCCTCGAGCACCGGATCGGCGACACGAGAGTATTGCGATTGATCCGCAAGTGGCTCACCGCCGGGGTTGTCGAAAACGGGCAAAAGACTGATGTGCGGGTGGGCACGCCACAAGGTGCGGTGATCTCGCCGCTGCTGGCCAACATCTACCTGCACTATGTCTTCGACCTGTGGACGCACCAGTGGCGTGGGCGACATGCCCGAGGCGACGTGATGATCGTTCGGTACGCCGACGACAGCGTCCTCGGCTTCGAGAGCAAGGCTGATGTCGACCAATTCCTGGAGGAATTGAAGGCGCGGTTCGCTCAGTTCGGGTTGACGCTGAACGAGGACAAGACGCGCGTGCTGCAGTTCGGTCGCTTCGCGGCTCAGGCACGTGCTCGGCAAGGGCTACCCAAGCCGCTGACGTTCGACTTCCTTGGGTTCACCCACATATGTGGGAAATCCCGGTCGAACGGTTGGTTCCAACTGAAGCGGCTGACCTCGGCGAAGCGAATGCGTGCCCGCCTCAAGGCGATTCGACAGGCGCTGACGCGCCGCATGCACGAGCCGATCCCCGAGGTCGGCCGTTGGCTGCGGCGAGTCGTCCAGGGGTACTTCAACTACCACGGCGTACCGGGCAATGTTGACCGCTTGGACGCGTTCCGCAAGGACGTGTCCCGGGCATGGCTGCATGCGCTTCGGCGGCGGGGTCAGCATGGAAGGCTGCCTTGGACCCGGTTCGCAGTGCTGGTCGATCGCTACCTTCCGCGGGCACGGGTACTCCATCCGTATCCGCATCAACGCTTCGCGTCATGACTCAAGGCAGGAGCCGTATGCGGTAGTGCCGCACGTACGGATCTGTGCGGGGGGCGGGGAGCAATCCCCGTCCCTACCGCGACCGTACGCACACGCGGCTCGGCTCATCGGCCACCGCATCGGCCGAGCGACCGCCGCCATCGAGCACGACCAGCTCGCCGAAGGTCATGCCGGGCGAGTAGCTGAAGAACCGCTGCCGCCGCGACGAATCGAGAATCGAGACCGAGCCGGCACTCAGCACATACAGCGCATCGCCGGCATCGCCCTGGGCGAACACGCGCTCGCCGGTGCCAAGCTCGCGCTCGGGCATGCGCGAGCGCACGAACTCGAAGTCGGCGGCGTCGAGGCCGGCAAACAGTTGGCACTGCGCCAGCGGCACCGGCGTACCCACGGGCGGCAGTCCGGCGGCCGCCAGCAGCGCCCGTTCGCTGGCCTCGATGGCGCGGTCGGCGTCCTCGTGCAACGACCAAGGCGGGCGCGCCGGTATCGGCGTACCCGCCACGCCGAGCATGCCGTGCGCTCGCAACGCTGCGCCGTGCCGGTTGTCGGCGGTCACGCCGGCCAGGCGCAGCGTCACACCGCGCGGCGCGAGCAGGTCTTGCAGCCGGCCGAGCATTACCGCACCCGAGGCATCGACGGTGCTGACGCGGCGCAGGTCGAGCACCAGCGAAGTCGGCGGCGGGCCGGCGGCGCTTGCGCGCACCGGCGTCTCGACCTCGAGTTCGAGGCGGTCGACGTTGCCGAAGAAGAGAGCCCCTTCGAGTTCGAGCACCTGGATGCCGGCGCGTGCGCCCGCCAGGGCCTGCTCCTGCACCGGCCCGTAGACGCGCCGGCTCGGGATGGCGGCGGCCGTGTAATGCAGCCGCACCAGCGACCGGTTCAGCGCACGCACCAGGACCACGAACGACAGCAGCACGCCAAGCGCGACCCCGGCGACGAAGCCCCAGATCACCGTAACACCGCACACGACTGCCACCACCACCAGGCTCAGGCGACGGTCGGTGACGCTGCCGGCCTCGACCGCGCCGTCGCGCCCGCGCAGCAGGGCCAGCGACCACGGGTCCACCAGGCTCCAGGCCAGCATCAGGAGCACGCCGGCCACCACCGGCTTCGGGCAACGCTCGATCAAAGGCAGCCCGATCAAGAAAACGGCCGCCAGCAGCACGCTGCCGATGACGACGGCCCCCGCGGTGCGCCCGCCATCGTTCAGGGCCGCAAGGGCGCGCAGCCGCATGTAGGCCACCGGCAGGGCGCCAAACAGTCCGAGCGCCATGTTGACCAGGGCCACCGCCGCCAGCGTGCGGTTGGGGTCGGAGCGGGTCCGCATGCGCTGGTCGACCGTGGCCAGGTTCAGCGCCGTATCGAGCGAGCCCAGGAGGGCGAGCAGCAGTGCCGTCGACAACACCACCCCGGCGTGGCGCTCCAGCAGCGCGAAGCCGGCCTCGCCGAGGAGCGGCGCCAGCGCGGTCGGCAGCGGCACCGTTGCCTGCAGCGGTCCGACCATGGCCACCCCGAGCCCCGCACCCGGCGCCGGCGCGCCCACTGCAAGGGCGATCGCCCACACGGCCGCCATCGCCAGCACCAGCGCCACCAGGTAGGCCGGCCAGCGCGGCGCCAGCCCGCCCACCACGGCCACCAGCGCCGCGGTGCCGACAACCACCGCCAGCGCGGCCGGCTGCCATGCGGCCAGGGCCGCCACGCCGTCGCGCTGCAGTTGCGCGACCGGCAGGCCCAGGGCCGGCGCCAACTGCGACAGCGCGATCAGCACCGCCACGCCGTTCATGAAGCCGGCCAGCACCGGCTACGGCACATAGCGCACGAGGCTGCCCACGCCCAGCAGCCCCATCAGTGTCTGCATAGCGCCCGCCGCCAGCACCGTGATCCCGACGAGCGCCCACAGCAGCATGAGTCCGCCGGCGCTGCCCGGCTGCAGCGTCGGATCGCGCAGCCAGGCCGCCACCGCGGCGGCCAGGACCTGGCAGCAGCGCGCGGTCGGCGAGGCCGACGACAGGGCTGCCCGGCTCAGCAGCGCCAACAGCACGCCGCCGACGACGACGCTGAACACCGACGCTGAACACCGACGCCGCGAGGCCAGCCTGCGTCGCCGCCGCGCCGAGCATGCCGAAAGCGATGAAGCCGTAGCTCAGCGTGAACGGCAGCATCGCCGCGGCGGCCTGCAGACCACCGCGCCACTCACCGGCACCGAAGGCAAACCTTTTCACGCGCCCCCCGCGTCCGGCGCAGCCGCGCGGCGGCGGAACACGATCATCGAGGCGGCGCGGCACGACCGATCACCGCCGCCGCTGCCGCCCGGTGGCTGGCCTGGCCGCTGGTGCCGCCCGGGCGTCGCACCTGCGAAGGTTGCGCCAGATGCGCCAACCCGCGCTCGCCGTGGCGCGAAGGCTGCATCGCCCGCGCTGTCGCCCGGCCGGGCGCGGCCGCCTTTGCGAAAGCAGAAGACGACAGCGGGTGGACGGTGTGCGGTCATGCCGATGGCGAACAAAGCGGCGGGGATGCTACACCGGGGCACATGCTGCACCTGCGCTTGCAGGGCAACACGATGGAGCCCGCATCCCCGCTGCGCAAGCAATTAGGAAGGCAACCGAAGCGCAGCGCCACGACGTCGCTGCGCGGTGCACCGCCGGCGCCGCCGGCGCGACCGCTGCGATGCGCAACCGGTGCCGAGCACACCTTGCGAGCCATGCCGCGCTTGCCCCGCGCGCCGCTCTCCTGACGCATCACCGAAACAGCAAGGACAGCCGGCGCCGCGGAAACCGACTCGCAATCGCGCTGTCATCGACGCGTAACCGCCGAGTAATCGTTTTCAAGGAAATTCCCGTGTCCCGAGCCTGCCTGTGGAGAACCCGTGAATACACTCGTACGAATGCTGGTCGTTGGCCTCGCCGCCGCGCTTGTCGGAGGTTGTGGCGGAAGCGACGACCGAGTCGTGGCCGATCAAGCGCCGCGTCCTGAAGCCGCTGCGGCGACGCCGGGGTCGGGCTCCGAACTGTCCTTGCGGACGACCGGGCCGGTTGCGATCTCGTCGCGCGCAACACGCCCGGTGCAGTTTCCGACGTCAGTCGGTCAGGGGTCGGCGTCGTCCGACGCTCGTGTTCTTTCCGCGGCGCGGAGCACCAGCGCCAATCCACGCTCCATGATGGCGCCGCAGGCCTCCGTACCGTTAACGAGCGGCTGGATGGTCGTCGGCACCTTGGCTACGGGACTGGTGCCCGAAGTGGACGAACAGCAACCCACCTACGCGGCCTGGGTCGGTCGCATTACGGCAGGCGGCACCGTCGACAGCGGCTTCGCGGGCGGGGGCTTCGTCTACCTTCCCCAGGGGTTCATCAAGGCCGAGGGTACGGCGCTCGCGGTCGACTCCAGCGGCCGCACCCTGCTGGCTGTCACCGCCCTCAACGAGTCGCGAACGTCGGTGGTCCGGCTGCTGCGACTGACGCCAGCGGGTCAGCTCGACGGCAGCTTTGGGACCAGCGGCGTGGCCGAAGTCGGCGGAGGCGCTCGCGCAGCGCGCATCGCGCGGATCCGCGTGCTCGACAGCGGTCAGATCCTCCTCTTCGGCGATCGCCTCGCGGCATCTCCCGGCTTTTCTCGCTCGCCTTTCCTCGCCGCGTTCAACAGCAATGGATCGAGGGACACCTCCTTTGGCTCCGACGGGACCTGGTCGCTCGGGGGCTTGAATCCGTCCGGACGCGCCGTCGACATGGATCGCGACGCCTCGGGTCGGTTACTCGTGTTGGTTGCGGCCGTTTCCGGGTCGGAGGGTGCCACGGCGGACGTCCTTCGGATCCTGCCGGGCGGTGCGCTGGACGCGAGCTTCGGGACGGGTGGCGTCGCAAGGCTGCGCCTGACCAACGCCGCCTCGGTGCCGTTCGGCCTCGGTGCGCGGAGCGACGGTGGACTGATCGTGGCCGGCTCGGCCATCTCCGCCGCAGCCGGAACCACCGCGACCCGCCGGGTCTTTTTCGCCCGTCTCGGAAGCTCCGGGTCGCTCGACACCTCCTTCGGCACCAACGGCTATGCGGTCATCACAACGCAGGCCGTGGTTCTGGAGGCCCTGGGAACCGTGATCCCGCCGACCGGCAGTGTCGCACTCGTCGGCAATGCGACCGAGGCCGGCCAGAACCGTCCGCTGCTGGCAGCGGTCCTGAGCTCCGGCCAGCCCGACATTACGCTGGGGCCCTCCGGCTACAAACTCCTCTCAGATCCTGTGCTGGACCAGCGGCGCGTGATCTCCAGCGCCCCGTCCGCCGACCGTCGCGGCCTTGTCCTCAACGCGCTCAAGGTGGAACGAGCCTCCGCGGCCATGCCGCTGCTCGAACTGGTCTCGGTTGCCAACGTCACGCGCGACGACACACCAGCCGGCGTCAAGACTTGTGTCGCCCCGTTTGCTGCTCTCGGCAAGGCCGTGGTGGAAGTGCGCGGCGGCAGGCCGGGCGCGGCGGACTGGGAGATCGGCCTGGGCGCGGACACGCAAAACGCCGCGAAGTTCGTCAAGGGCGAGCACAGTTGGCAAAGCGGCGCATGGCTGCCCTTCTCGCTGACCATCGACGCGCAGGGTAATGCCGCTCTGACCTACGGCGGAACGTCGCTCCAGTACGCAGCCACAAGAGCCGGGCCGATCGGCCTCGGCAACGCAGTGCGCGTCTACGTAAAGGCATCCGGCACGACACCGCCGTCGTCGGTCGCGGTGCGAGTGGCTCGCATCAATGACCACAGCGGTTTGAGCCAGGCTGTCAACACGGCCCCGAACTCGACCGTCTTCAACGACGCGTCGCTCGCACTGTCTTATCCCGCATCGGCGACGAGCCTGCGTGTCGATGGCGAGGTTCAACTGAATTTCGTGGGCGCCGTTCCGTCAGGGTCGAGACTCGGCGTCACGGTGACCACCGGCAACTGCAACTGACGGAGTCGTCGATGAAAAAACTCTCTTTCCGCCCTTTTCACCGCGCGTGCGCATCGGCAGTCGTCGCGCTGTCGACCTGTGCGGCCGCGCTGTTGCTGCCAACCGGCGGGGCCCTGGCGAACGGTTACGTGGCCGCTCCGCCTCCTGCTCCTGCTCCTGCTCCACATGCGAGCACAGCACAGCGATCGACGGCGGCTCCCGAGCACGTAGGGGCCACTTCCTCGTTCACGCTCTCGTCCTCGGCCGACCACGGCTTTGCTGCGCCGCCGCTCCTTCCCGGGAACCCGTCTGCCGCTGACCCCGGAGCTCGCCAGGACTTCTGCCCAGGCGGTGCCGTGTCGGTGGTGGTAGGGCTTGTTCCTTGGTGCACCAACGCAACGTGGCTGGGCGGGGGCATGAACATCGGCCAGGGATCCAATCTCATGTACGAGCATGGCTGGGTGTCGCCGCGCGCCATGGCCTGGAAGCAACATCGGCAGCTTTGCGACAGCATGAGCGGAAACTACTGCTATGGCGGCTT
Source organism: Burkholderiales bacterium (assembly GCA_020248785.1). Taxonomy (GTDB): domain Bacteria; phylum Pseudomonadota; class Gammaproteobacteria; order Burkholderiales; family Burkholderiaceae_F; genus JALHMQ01. Next base: position 13,556 of record JADCGX010000252.1, read on the forward strand.
CTGGTTAGCCAATACGCATGTGGTGGGACACCGCGCCGAGCGAGCGGCAGCACCCGAGAACACGATGGAGGCGCTGCTGCACGCAGTGA
>JADCGX010000026.1 GCA_020248785.1 Burkholderiales bacterium
GTGCCTGCCCTTCCCGCCGATTACATCCCGCGCGGCAGCCCGGCGCGCTCAGCGGCACGCGCCCAACTCGATCGCGACGATCCGCCACCTGCTCGGCGTCCAGCTCATCCATCGCCTCGGCCATTGCCCGCACTGCGGTCAACGAAGCGAAAGACTACGTTTGTGACACAGTAAGACTAGGTTGACTTAGCGCAATCGCATTAGTGTGATTGCGTTAGTGCGACAGGATCTTCGACAGGAACTGCTGCGCACGCTCCGAATGGGGCTTGCCGAAGAAGTCCGCCTTGCTGGCGTCTTCGACGATTTCGCCAGCGTCCATGAAGATCACGCGGTCGGCCACCTTGCGCGCGAAACCCATCTCGTGCGTGACCACCATCATGGTCATGCCCTCTTGCGCCAGGCCGACCATCACATCAAGCACCTCGTTGATCATCTCAGGGTCGAGCGCGGACGTGGGCTCGTCGAACAGCATGGCGATCGGGTCCATGCTCAGCGCCCGCGCAATGGCCACGCGCTGCTGCTGGCCGCCCGACAACTGCCCCGGGTACTTGTCCTTTTGCGCCGACAGGCCGACGCGGTCGAGCAGCTTCAGGCCGCGTGCGATCGCCTCGTCTTCGCCGCGCCCCAGCACCTTGACTTGCGCCAGCGCCAGATTGCGCGTGATCGACAGATGCGGAAAGAGCTCGAAGTTCTGGAATACCATGCCGATGTGCGAGCGCAGCATGGGCAGATTGGTCTTGGGGTCGTTCACCCGCGTGCCGTCGACAGTGATGCTGCCCTTTTGAAACGGCTCGAGCGCGTTGACGGTCTTGATCAGCGTGCTCTTGCCCGAGCCCGACGGGCCGCAGACCACCACGACCTCACCCTTGTCGACCTTGGTGCTGCAGTCCTTGAGCACCTGGAACTCGCCGTACCACTTGCTCACACCCTGAATCTCGATCATCGCCATGAATTTTCCTTTCGGCTCAGCGCACGATGGCCATGCGCTGCTGCAGCCGTTTGACGAGGTACGACAGGCCCAGGCACAGCACGAAGTAGACGACGGCCACGAAGATGTACATCTCGATGAGCCTGCCGTCGCGCTGCGCGATCTTGCTTGCCAGCGTGACGAAGTCGGGCAGCGAGATGATGTAGACCAGCGAGACGTCCTGGAACAGGATGATGGTCTGCGTCAGCAGCACCGGCGTCATGTTGCGAAACGCCTGCGGCAGAACAATGTGGCCCATGACCTGCCAGTAGTTCATCCCGAGCGCGTAGCCGGCGTTGACCTGGCCCTTTGGAATGCTCTGGATGCCAGCCCGCATGATCTCGCAGTAGTAGCAGGCCTCGAACAGGATGAAGGTGATCAGGGCCGAGGCGAAGGCGCCCACCTTGATCGGTGTCGGTGAACCGATGATCCAGGCGCCGATGTAGGGCACCAGGAAGTAGAACCAGAAGATCACCAGCACCAGCGGGATCGAGCGCAGCAGGTTGACGTAGCCGCCGGCCAGCCAGGCGACCGGCGCGAACGACGACAACCGCATCATCGCCAGCAACGTGCCCAGCACGATGCCGCCGACCATCGCCAGCACCGTGATCTGCAGCGTGAACGCCAGGCCCTGAAAGATGAGAATGTGCCAAGTGCGGGCGATCACCTCGAAGTCGAAGTTGCCGAACATCGCTGACCTCGCTTCCTATCTCGTCCGGCCGCCGATGTACCCGGGCACCGCCACCCAGCGCTCGACGCCGCGCATGCCGAGCACCACCACCGCGTTGATCGCGAGGTAGATGATGGTGGCGGCGGTGAACGCCTCGAACACCTGGAAGCTGAATTCCTGCATCGCCCGGGTGCTCGCGGTCAGTTCCATCAGGCCGATCGTCAGCGCCACGGCGCTGTTCTTGATGATGTTGAGAAACTCCGAGGTCAGCGGCGGCAGGATGATGCGAAACGCCATGGGCAGCAGCACGTAGCGATAGGTCTGCGGCACGGTCAGCCCGAGAGCGGTGGCCGCCTGCGCCTGTCCGCGCGGCAGCGACTGGATGCCGGCACGCACCTGCTCGGCCACGCGCGCCGAGGTGAAGAACGCCAGCGACACGACGGCCGTCCAGAACGAGGCGTTGGGCAGCGTCTTGATCCACTTGCCGGCCTCGGTGGGCAGCAGCTCCGGCACCACGAAGAACCACAGGAACATCTGCACCAGCAACGGAATGTTGCGGAACAGTTCGACATAGGCGGTTGCCAGGCCCGCCAGCCACTTGATTGGCGCGGTGCGCAGCGTGCCGACAATGGCGCCCAACACCAGCGCCAGCACCCATGCGGTGAGTGCCGTGGCAAGAGTCCAGTTCAGCCCCGCAAGCAGCGTATCGAGATACGTGCCAGCGCCGTCGGGCGAGGGCTGCCAGAAGATGCCCCAGTTCCAGTTGTAGTTCATCGTCTTCGCAGGTGGCGCCGGCGCGCCGCGGGGTGCGGCGCGCCGGCGGGAGTGCCGGAATCTCCGGGCGCTTGCGCTGAACTCGGCGGTGTCAGCGCGGTGCCGGCGTCGCGGTCTTTCGGTGTCGCGGCTTACTTGTACGCCGCTGGATCCGCCGAGTCGATCGGGTTGGCGAACTGGTTACGTAGCGCCGGGCTCATCGGCAGGTTTAGGTTGATGCCCTTGGGCGGGATCGGGCTCTGGAACCATTTTGTGTACAGCTTGGCGCCTTCGCCGCTCTTGAAAGTGGCGATCATCGCGTCATCGACCACCTTCTTGAACGCCGGGTCGTCACGCCGCAGCATGATGCCGTAGGGCTCGGGCAGCGAGAAGGCATCGCTGGAGATCTGCCACTGGCCCGGATTGGCATGGTTGGCAGCCAGACCAGCCAGCAGTACGTCGTCCATCACGAAGGCCACCGCGCGGCCGGTGTCCACCATGAGGAAAGCCTCGGCATGATCCTTGGCCGGCATGACGTTGATGCCCAGATTTTGCGCGGTGTTGGCTTCGACCAGCTGACGGATGTTGGTGGTGCCCGAGGTCGAGGCGACGGGCTTGCCTTTCAGGTCGCCGATGCGGGTGAGGTTGTCGGGCTTCTTGGAAATGAAGCGGCTGGCGGTGAGAAAGTGCGACATCGTGAACGCGACCTGCTTTTGCCGGTCGGCATTGTTGGTGGTCGAGCCGCACTCGATGTCGATGGTGCCGTTGGCCAAGAGCGGAATGCGGGTGGCCGACGTCACCGGCTGGAACGCAACCTTCAGGTTTGGCATTGTCAGATGCGCCTTGACGGCGTCGACGACGCGCGCGCAGAGGTCCATGGCAAAGCCGATCGGCTGCTGTTTGTCGTCGAGGTAGGAAAACGGGATCGAGGCGTCGCGATGGCCGACCGTGATGGTGCCGCTGGCCTTGATCTTGTCGAGCGTGCCCTGCTGCGCGAGCGCCGCGTTGTGCAGGCCCGCGGCCAGCAGCGTGGCCGCCAATCCGAGTGCAATTCGTTTCATCGTCGTTCCTTTCGGTTCACCGCGCCGGCGCGCGGCGTGGAAGTGGGTGGCCGGGTGCTGTGACCAGTCCGCGCGCGCGCCCGACCGCCGCGCGCTGGGCCTGCATGACTTCGTGTGCTGCCCGCCGGCGAGGACGCCACGGCAGGCAAGGCGCGCCGCTCCAGCAGCTGCCACAACAGCTCGGCCCGCCGGGAACTCGGCCGCGCCAGTGTCGGCCGTTCGCGGTACGCGCGAATTTGCATCTCGATTTCCCAGCCTCCTGCAAGCCGGACCAGCCGGCCGCCAGCCAGGTCGGCCGCGGCGATGCTGTCAGGCAGGAAGGCCACGCCGTGCCCGGCGAGCGCCATCTGCTTGAGCCCCTCGGCCATGTCGCTGTCGAACACGCGGCGTAAATGCGGGCGGCTGCGGCCTGCGGCTAGCGCGAGGTCCGCCATGCGGCCCAGGTAGGCGCTGGCCGTGTAGGCGAGATACGGCACCGGCCGCTGGCTCTTGCCCGGCAGATCGAACAGCGGACGCCGTTTGGCGTCGCGGGCCGAATACGGCGCCAGCCGTTCGACGTCGAGCGTCAGCATGTCGTAACGCTCCGCGTCCAGTTGCACCGGCTGCTGAGGATGGTGATAGCAGATCAACAGATCGCAGGCGCCTTCGACCAGCGACAGCACCACGTCCAGCACATTGCCCACGCGCGCGCGGGTGAGCAACGGTGCCGCGTGTCCGGCACCCGCCAAACTGGTCTGCACGTCCGTCAGCCAGCGTGGAAAGAAGCTCAGTGACAGCGTATGTGGCAGCGCGAAGCCGATCACCTCGCGGTCCGCGGAAGGCTGTTCGGCCAGATCCGCGCGCAGCGATCCGATACGGTTGATCAGATCCTGCGCATGCTTGTAGAACGACTCGCCGGCGGCGGTCAAGCTGGGCGGGTACGAGGTGCGTTCGAGCAGCTCCATGCCCAGCCATGCCTCAAGCGCCTGGATGCGGCGCGAGAACGCCGGCTGCGTGATGTGCCGCAACTGCGCCGCGCGCGAGAAGCTGCGGGTTTCGGCCAGCACCACGAAGTCTTCGAGCCACTTGGTGTCCATGCGGATCGCAAAAGACGCGTGGTCCGCCGCGGCTCAGGCGCAGGCCGTCGCGGTGTTGCGGGCGGCAGCTTGGGCCCAGGCCACACAACCGCGGGCCAGGGCGGCATTGCTGTCGATGAGAGGCACGCCGATCTGCCTCTCGCTCTGTGCCAGCGGCTCCAGCGCCAATGGCACTTCGGTGCAACCCATCACGACCGCCCGCGCCCCGCGCGCCACCAGGGTCCGCGCCGCTTCGTTCAGCAGTGCATGCGCCTCTGTCTGGCGACTGGCCTTGACCGCCCGGATGCCGGGCATGACCAGCCGCTCAAGCTCGTCCGTCGTTGGCTCGAGCCAGCTCAGGTTGCGCGCGCGGCTTTGGTAGATCTGCGCGCGCAGCGTGCCACTGGTCGCAAGCAGTCCAATTGGGCCGGCACTCTGGTGGGCCGCCAGTTCGTCTACGACCCCATCGACGATATGCAGAAACGGCAGCGACGGCAGCGCCTCTGCGATCGCGTCATGCCAGACATGGGCGGTGTTGCAAGGCATTGCGAGTGCCCTGGCGCCCGCCGCCGCCAACTCACGCGCGGCTGCGATCAGAGCGTCCCGGGGGGACGCGCCGCGGCCGGTCAGGGCTTCCGTGCGGTCGGGCACCTCGGCGCAGAAACGCACGACCAGCGGGATATGGTCCTGGTCGCGTTGCGCAGGCGTGGCGAGGACCAGCTTGCGCAGAAAGTCGATCGTGGCCATGGGCCCCATGCCGCCCAGGACCCCAAGGCGCGGCAGAGTTGCGGGAAAGACGGTGGAGAACTGCGAATCCATGGCGCCGCAGCTTGCGCGTTCGAGTGCGCAGCGACAAATGCATTTTTTGCATAGCACGGCCTGGTGTGCATAAGGTGCGGTCAGTGTGTCGCTCGCGCACTGCTGACGATGAGGCTGATGCCGATCCGGCATCGGCAGCATGCGTACGTGGCCTGCGTGATCGAGATCGCGCGGTCAACCTCCCGCGTCGCGTTGCGGCACTTGAGCTGCGGCGCAACTGATCCGGTGCCATCGATGCCGCGCTTGCGTGATGCGAGCCAGCGACCGTGCGCGGCAAGGCAACAACGCCGCCATCGCCTCTACAGCATCACGGGCGGCAGGCGGAATGCGGGCACCACGGCGCCTACTGCGGCGCCTCGGTTGTTGCGCAACGTCGGACGCGAATAGTCCGCCAGCGGGGTCGCAGCAACGTTGTCCAGCAGGCCCAGCTGCTGCAACACTTCGACGGTGGCGGCCATCAGCGCGCGGCGGTCGCCGTCAGCGATGCGAATGGCGATGCCGATGCCCTTGCTGCGGACGCCGATCGCCTGTACGCCGTCGGCGCCAATCTTCGTCACCCAGTCGTCCGCCGCGGTCTGCATGAGCGCGAGGTCGCTGCGGCCGGTGCCAGATACGAGGTCAGGGTGGCGCGTCATGGCATAGCGCAGCGCGTCGAGCGCTGCCGTCTCGCCCAGGGCGAGCCGGCAGAACGCATGCGCCAGTGCATCCAGCGGCATGGCGAAGTTGGGCGCGCCGCAGCCGTCGATTCCCATGGGCAGCGTGCGGTGTCCGGCGAAGCCCTGCACGGTGGCGCGGATCCGCGCCTGCAGTGGGCTGTCGGCATCGAGGTAGGTCTTGAACGGCTTGCCGTGCAGCCGGCAGTAGGCGAGAAAGCCCGCGTGCTTGCCCGAGCAGTTGTGAAAGAGCTGGTTCCAGCGCGTACCGGCTGGCGCCTCGCGGCCGGTGTAGGAGAAGTAGTAGGGCACGTGGCAGCCGCATTGCAGGTTGATCTCGCTGGCATCGATCGCATCGAGCATCGCCTGCGCTGTGCGCACATGCACGGCTTCGCCGTTGTGGCTGGCGCACATCAGCGCGACAGCGGCGGAGTCAAAGCCGAAGCGCGCCGCGCCATCGTCCTCGATGAACGGCAGCGCCTGCAGCGGCTTCAAAGCGCTACGCGTGAAATTCAGCCCCGTGGCGTCGCCGATGCTCGCGATGCGGGTGCCGCGCGCGTCGACCACCGCGATCGAGCCATAGTGCACCAGCTCGGGCGTGCCACCGCGCGTGGCGACGATGAGAGGCACGTGGCGCGGCAGGCGCAGCGACTGAAAAGCGTTGCTCATGAAGAACAACGCCCGGCAGGGCCGGGCGTCTACAGACCAATGAGCGCGGATTATCGCAGGGCGCGTGGCCAGCTCGAGCGCCTGCGCTCAGGCCGTCTGCGGTCGAACGCCAGAGGTCGCTGCCGACAGCCGCGTCGTCACTTCCTTGCGATAGCGATTCAGCTCCTGCACCGAGCTGAAGGTGTGCTCGAACAGCAGGCTCATGTTGTGCAGGATGCGTTCGATCACCTTGGTCTCCCAGGCTTCGTCGAACTTGATCTGCTGGTCGAGCCAGCGCTCCAGCCACTCGGGATCCGGCAGGCGCGACTGCACGGTGTCACGCGGGAACAGCTTCTGATTAACGTGCAGGTTGGTCGGATGCAGCGCCTTGGCGGTGCGCTTGGCGCTGGCCATGAGCACGGCGATCTTGGCGAAGGCCGCGCGTGCGTTGTCGCCCAGATCCGCCATGTACTTTTTCATGTAGCGCAGGTAGGCGCCGCCATGGCGCGCCTCGTCCTGGCTCAGCAGGCGGTAGATGTGCTTGATCACGGGCTCGGTGTGCCACTCGCTGGCGCGGCGGTACCAGTGATTCAGGCGGATCTCGCCGCAAAAATGCAGCGTCAATGTTTCCAACGCGGGCGCGGGATCGAACTCGAAGCGCACCTGGTGCAGCTCCTCGTGCGTGGGCACGAGTTCGGGGCGGAAACGGCGCAGGTACTCCATCAGCACCAGCGCGTGCTTCTGCTCCTCGAAGAACCACACGCTCATGAAGGCGGAAAAATCCGAGTCGTGCCGGTTGTCGCGCAGGAACATTTCGGTGGCCGGCAGCGCCGACCACTCGGTGATGGCGTTCATCTTGATGGTCTGCGCCTGCTCGTCCGACAGCTTGCTGGCGTCGAACTCGCCCCAGGGCACGTCCTTCTCCATGTTCCACCGCACGGCCTCGAGCGAGCGGAACAGATCGGGATACAGCATGTTGCCGGCATCATCAGTGCCGGCCGTCTTGGCATCGATTGCGGTCGTTGACATCGCGTGCTCGTGTGGTTGCGCTCAGAGGGTGAGAGGCAATCCGGCGTGCCCGAGGGGGCTACCCAAGGCGCTCCAATCTAGGCACAAAGCGCAGCAGTAGCTCAGGCTACTGCGAGCATTTGCAACGACGAGTGGGGCGCTTTGGGCAGTCACAGCGGGCATGTCGGATTGCCTCTCACCCTCTCAGCCTTGCGATCAGTGGGCCGCGCGGCGCTTCAGCCACCGCATCAGCCCTCCCAGGACCGGCAGTTTCTCATACAGCTCCTCGGCCACGTCCCAGTAGTCCCGGTGGTAGGAAACCTGTCCGTTGGCGTTGAAGTGCAAGTGCGATGCCCCCCGCACGACCTGCTTACCGCGGGAGAACCGATGCATCTCGAACACGAAGTCCCAGGTGATGAAGGCTTGACCGCCCTGGGCGACCATCTCGTGCACGATAAAGCGGGGTTCCTTCACCTGGACGAACATATGCGTGAAGATCCGCTCGATCTGCGCAAGACCACGTACTTCACTGAACGGGTCCTTGAAGAAGGCGTCCATGGCGTACACCTCGCGCAGGCGCCCGACGCTGGTGGCATCCAGCGTCTCGAAGAAGGTCTTCAGGCGCGCCAGGGCGACCTGTAACAGCGCCGGGTCGATCGGCGTGGGCGTACTCACGGGACTCACAGGCCGGTGGAGCGTCGCACTAGCCACAGTTGCAGCCTGTAGGGCAGCACGCGCAGCAGCTTGAGCATGCGGGTGAAACGCTTGGGATAGTGGATCTCGAAACGGCCGGCCGAGATCTCGTCGAGCGTGACGCGGGCGGCGTCCTCGGCCTTCATCAGCGCGGGCATCTCGAAGTCGTTTTTTTGCGTGAGCGGCGTGTCGACGAAGCCCGGGTTGACGAGGTACACACCCAGGCCCTTGGGCCGCAAGTCGTTGTAGAGCGACTCGGTGAAGTTGATCAGCGCCGCCTTGCTCGCGCCATAGACCAACGCCTTGGGCAGGCCGATGTAGCCCGCCACCGAGGCCACCACGGCGATGCCGCCCGCCCGCTGCGCCAGCAACGTGGGCACGATCGCATCGACGCAGTGCAGGACGCCGTTCAGATTGACGTCGAGCAGCTGTCGCGCCTTGGCAAGGTCGAACTCGTCACCGCGCATTTCGATGTGCGTGCCGGCGACGATCAGCGCGAGATCGATGCCTCCCCAGGTCCGCACGACCGCGTTGCGCGCCGCCAGCACGCTCGCGTGATCGGTCACATCCAGCGGCGCGATCAGCGCGGCTGGGCTGTCGCCTGCCACCTGCGCCAGCAGCTCGCGCTTGCGCGCCGACAGGGCCACCTTGGCGCCGCGCGCCAGCAGCTCGCGCGCGATCGCAGCGCCAATGCCGTAGCTCGCGCCGATCACCCACATGCGCTGGCCGGCGTACGTTGCAATCGGCGGGTTCATCGGGCCGAGCAGGCTCGGCGCGGGCGCTCGCGCAGCCACCGGCGCACTGCACAGGGCGGTGGCCGGGGCGGCCGCGGTGTCGGTGGCCGGAGTTGCTTGCGTCATTTGCGGGTGAACGAGATCAGCACTTCGCCGACCTTGAAGCCCCAGAACGACATCACGGCGCGGTTGAGCATCACGCGCTCGTCGATCAGGAACATCCAGTCATCGAAGCCGATGTTGTAGGTCTTGCCCTCGGCGGTCTTGTACGCCAGCGTGTAGCTCCAGTTCAGCGCATTGCCGCTCACGCGCCCGTTGGCCTGACCCAGCACGTCGGCGGCGGTGCCGATCCACTCGCCCGCATTGGCGCCGGGCTTCAGCGTCCAGATGCGCTTTTCCTTCACGCCATCGGACCATACGAAGTCCTCGTCCAGTGTGCCGATCGTTTGCCCAGCCTCACCCTGCCAGCTGGCCTTGATCGTCACGACAAAGCGGCGCGTCACCTGACCCGAGCGGTCCATCACCGCTCCATGGCCCTCCAGTGTGCCGTTGAAATACTGCTTCAGGTCCAGCGCCGGCTTCTCATTGGCGTAGACCTTGGGGTCGACGCTGGCGCAGCCGGCCAGGCTGACCACACCGACCAGGGCCGCGAGCAGCAGCAGCGAGCGAACGACGGAGCGAAGCATGATGTCCTCGAGTTTCGGTGCAGTAAGGCGATGCAGCAAGACCGTTCAGAGCGACGGTGCAATGATCAAAAACGCTGGCCGCGCCAAGCCAGCCAGAGCAGGCCGGCCGCGACCAGCTTCAGCGCGCAGGGCACGACCGCGTAGGTGAAGGCGAGCGCGGCCAGGGCTGTCTCGTGCTGCACGCCGCGGCTGTAGCCCAGGCCTTCGAGCAGCGGCAGGGCGATGCCGCCGGCAATCGCCAGGCACAGCTTGTTGACGAAGTTCCACAGCCCAAAATAGCTCCCCTCGCGGCCCTGGTGACCATTGGCATCGATCACGCGCGCCAGCAGCGCCGGCGGCAGCGCGAGATCGGCGCCAAAAGCAATGCCGGAGAGCACGCAGATCGCCGCAAACGGCCACAGTGCCCCGGCGCCCAGGCCATAGGCCCACACGAAGGCGGCCACTGCCGCCACCATGCCGCCCAGCCACACCACATGCAGGCTCGCCTTCTGCGCCAGCTTGATCCACAACGGCATGCTCGCCGCGCCTGCGATGAAGTACAGCGCGAGGAACAGGCCCACGTGATCGGGCAGCCCGAGCCGGTCCGCCACGAAAAACTGGAATACGGTGGCCGTGATCGACGGTGCAATGGCGTTGAGCGCGAACACCGCCAGCAGCCAGCGAAAGCGCGAGGTGCGCAGGGGCACCACGAAGGCAGCAAAGGGATTGCCGCGATCCGTCGGCGGGGCGGATGGCCGTGCGGGGCGTGGCGCCTTGGCCACGAGCAGCGCCAGTGCCGCCGCCAACAGCGGCAGGAAGAGCCACGCCAGGGCGCCGACGCCAAGCACGGTCGGCAGCACGCCGCCGATGAGCACCCCGATGAGACCCGCTCCTTCGCGCGCGCCGGTGACGCGCGTGCGCCCGGCGTCGTCGTGCGCCAGCTCCGCACCCCAGGCCTGGTAGGCCACGGTTGCGAGCGAGTAGCCGATATAGGCGGCCACCAGCGTGACGAACAGCCAGGTCGTGGTCCGCGCCGGCGTATCGAGTCCCGGCGACGGGTTGAATAGCAGGAAGAAGCCGGCCGCGAGCAGCGGGGCGGCGAGCAGGATGGGGCGTAGGTACGAGCCGGTCGATTTCTGCGCGTCGACCCAGGCGCCCAGCAGCGGATCGGCCACCGCGTCGACCAGTCGCGTGGCCAGCAGCACCAGGCCGATGGTGGTCAGCGCCAGGCCGGTCTGCTCCGCGTAGAACTCCGGCAGCAGGATGTTCAGCGGCAACGCCGTCAGCGTGAGCGGCAGCGCGAGCAGCGCATACGCGGCCAGGCTCGCCGCCGGGACGGGCGCGAGCACGCGCGCGGCTGCGCCGCTCGTCACGCCAAGGCCGGACATGTTGGGCCGATCCGCCATCGCTTCAGACCGCGCCGCCCGAGGCGAGCAGCAGGCTTTCCCGCAGCTTGGGCGCGCGCGTGCGCTCGTCCAGCCAGATCGCGAAAAACGCCTGCGCGAATGCGGGCTCGTCGACGCTGCCGGCAAACACGCCGTCGACATAGAAGCGTGCACCCTTGCCGGGCACGTTCACGCCGGCGATGCGGCGGCCCTTGTCGACGTTGGGAAAAATGCGCTGCATGGCCTCCAGCCAGCGCGCCTGGTCCGCGGCACTTCCCAAGTTCATACGCTGCATCTCGTCGCGGCTCGCATCGGCGATCGCCTTGCCCTCGAGCTTGCGCGCGTAGGTCAGCTCGAGCACGAAGGGCTGGTTGGCCCAGTTGCGCGGATCGAAGCCCTGGCTCGCGTACAGCTGCGCGTCGTAGACGTGGAAGCCGAACCAGGTGAGCTTGCCCTGGCCTGCCAGGCGCACCGGCTCGACGTATTTGCGCACGTGCGCCGGCGCGGTTCCGGCCGCGCTGGCCTGGCTGGCATGAACGTCGCTCATGAGCGCACTGGCCAGCAAGGCAGCGGCTGCGGCGAGCGTGCCGCGCTTGGTCGCACGATTAGGCTGCTGGGTGAGCTTTGGCGAGCGTGAACTGGACGACATCGGTGTTTCCCTCGGCAAAGGCCGCTTCACAGTAGGCGAGATAGAACTCCCAGATCCGGATGAAGCGATCATCGAATCCGAGAGAACGCACGGCCGCCAGCTGCTGCATGAACCGGGCGCGCCAGGTAGACAGTGTGCGCGCGTAGTCCATGGCGAAGGCGTGCTCGTTGACAACAATGAGGCCGGCGCGGTCGGCCTGCGCCCGGAACACGCCCGGCGAGGGCAGCATGCCGCCCGGAAAGATGTACTGCTGAATGAAGTCGGTGCTCTTGCGATAGCGGTCGAAGAGTTCATCAGCGATCGTGATCGTCTGCACGCAGGCGCGGCCACCGGGCTTCAGGCAGCGCGCCAACGTTTCGAAGTACGAAGGCCAGTAGGCCTCGCCCACGGCCTCGAACATCTCGATCGAGGCGATGCCGTCGAACTGGCCGCGCTCCTCACGATAGTCCTGCAGCACGAGGTCGGCGACGAGTTTCTGGCGGCGCAGCCGCAGCTTCGCGTAATCCAGTTGCGCGGGCGACAGCGTGAGGCCGCGCACGCGGTGGCCGGCGCGCGCCGCGCTCTCGGCAAAGCCGCCCCAGCCGCAGCCCACCTCGAGCACGCGTGCCTTGGTCGACAGCTGCAGCTCCTCGAGCACGCGCGCGTACTTGGCACGTTGCGCGGCTTCCAGCGTCTTGGTGTCCACCGGCGCGGACAGGTCGCGCATGCCTTGCGCGAGCGCCGGCGGAAACAGCGCCGCCGAGTAGGTCATCGAGCTGTCGAGCCAAAGGGCATAGAACGCGTTGCCCAGGTCGTAGTGCGCCGTGATGTTCTTCTTCGCCTGGCCCTTGGTGTTGCGGTTGAACAGGTGCTTGATGCGATAGGCGAGCGAACCCCAGAAGCTGCCGTAGATCACCGCCTCGGCGGCGCTGCGGTTGCGCACGAAATACTGGAGCACCCGGGCCGGGTCGCTGGTCGTCCAGTCGCCGGCCGCATAGGTCTCGGCAAAGCCGATGTCGCCGCTTTTCATCGCCGCGCCGAACACGTTCCAGTTGGCGAGCGTGACGTCGGCCTGCGGCCGGCCATGGCCGATGCGCGCGCGCTGCCCGTCGGGGAAGGTGATCAGCAGCGTGCCGTGGTCGAAGCGCTCGAGCAGCTTGAGCACCCATCGTGCGCTTGCCGGAAACTTCGCCGTCTTCAGCCTCTCCGGCCCCGGGATCGCTTCCAGGCCGGCGTTCAGTTCGAGGGTCAGGGAGTTCATCGCGGGTCGGGTAAGGAAGGTGTCACATGCAGCGCCGGCGGCGCTGGCTTGCTGAAGAACGGCACGCGCTTGAACCACAGTCGCAGCGCGTGCCAGTGGATGCGTGCAACGACGCCAATGGTGAACAGCGGATAGCCAAGGAACGCGCGCATCAGCGCGCGGTCGGTGGCGGGCTCAAGGCGGCCTTCCACCGAGGTCGCCAACAGTGGCGTGGCGGCCGAGTCGCTGTCGAAGTAGTCAATGCGTGCGATGAATCGCTGCGCGTCTTTGGCGTCGCTGAGCATGAAGCGAAAGCGATAGTGGCCCTTGACCTCGCAAAAGGGCGACACATGAAAGGCCTTGCTCGCCTGCAGCTCCCCGCCCCAGGCGAGCGCACGCCCATCGGCATGCGCGAGCAGATAGCAGTGCCGCTCAGAGAACGTGTTGTTGACCTCGCAGACCACGGCGCGCAGCGCGCCGTCGGCGCGGTGGCAAAGCCAGAAGCTCACAGGGTTGAACACATAGCCCAGTACACGCGGCATGGTGTGCAGCCAGATGGCGCCGTCGGCATCGTGCACGCCACCTTCGCGCAGCACGCGTTCGATCCACGCCAAGGGATTGCCGCCGTCGCCATGGTCGGCATCGCGCACCGAGAATGGCGCCGCGCGGTTGTGCGCCAGCCAGCGCAGGCCCCAAGGCGTCTGCTGGGTGAGCGCGCGTACTGGCAGGCGCAGGAAGAAGCCGCGATACGCAAACCGGTGCGTGCGCGGCCGCGACCGCGCGTGGCGCACGGAGCCGAAACCGATGAGAGGAAGCGAGTTCATGGGCGTGACTGATTGGTCACATTTTGCACTGAAAAGTATCAACTCGCAAGTTCGATCTTTGGCAGGGGCTCAAGCGGCCAGCGGCAGGCGTCGGCCGCTGCGTGCCCGGATGCCTTCGGCCACAGCCAGGCCCGACTTCAGGCCGTCCTCGTGAAACCCGTAGCCGGTCCAGGCGCCGGCGAACCAGACCTGATCGCGCCCCTGCACTTGCGGCAGGCGCCGTTGGGCGTCGATGGCGGCAGTTTCGAAGATGGGGTGCGCATAGTCGAACTCGGCAATCACATGCTCGGCCGCCGGCTCGATGAACGGATTCAGGCTCACCAGCACCGGCGAGGTGAACGGCAGCGGCTGCAGCTTGTTCAGCAGGTAGGTGACGGCCAGATTCGGTCCCGTGCTCATCGAGCGCCCGCCGTCGCTCTGGTAGTTCCAGGCGGCCCACACCTTCTGAGAGCGCGGCAACAGTCGCGTGTCGGTGTGCAGGATCGCGCGGTTGGGTTGGTAGGCCACGGCCCCAAGGATGCTGCGCTCCTCGCGGTTGGCATCGGTCAACATGCGCAGCGACTGGTCGCTGTGGCTGGCGAGCACAACTTGATCGTAGCCGGCGGTGCCGTGCCGGCTCTTGACCACCACCTTGCCGAGCGCACGGTTGCGCGTGACCTCAATGACCGGGTCGTCCACACGCACGTCGCTCAACTGGCGCGCGATCGCCTGTACGTACTGGCGTGCGCCACCGGCCACCGTGAACCACTGCGGCCGGTCGTTGACCTGCAAGAGCCCGTGGTTGTGACAAAAGCGGATGAAGGTCGCGGCGGGGTAGGCGAGCATCGTTTCGAGTGGGCACGACCAGATCGCGCCGGCCATGGGCAGCAGGTACCACTGGCGAAACGGCTGTCCGTAGCGCTGCTGGTCGAGAAACGCGCCCAGCGACAGGTCGCCCGCCTGCTGCTGGCCCAGCGCGATGCGCGTGGCCTCCCGGTTGAATCGCAGGAGATCGCGCAGCATCGACAGGAACGCCGGCGAGGCCAGGTTGCGTCGTTGCGCGAACACGCTGTCGAGCGAGGTGCCGGACCACTCGAGCTGCCGCCCGGAGGAAAGCGGCAGGCTCACCGAGAACGACATGTCGCTCTTGGCCGTCGGGACGCCCAGGCGCACCAGCAGCGAGATCAGCTGCGGATAAGTGCGCTCGTTGAAGACCAGGAACCCGGTGTCCACCGGGGACGTGATGCCGTCGACCGTGACGTCCACCGTGTTGGTGTGTCCGCCCAGGCGCGGCGCCGCTTCATACAAGGTGACCGTGTGGTCGCTTGCCAGCGCTTGCGCGCACCCGAGGCCGGCAATGCCGGCGCCAATGACTGCGATGTGCATCGTTCTTCCGCCGCGTTACAGGCGCCGGCGAGGGCGCCATCGTGTTGCGCTTTGTACTGCGAGCGGCGTCCGCGCAGCCGCCGCCTTTGCTTGAGTCGCCCTGCCGGCCACGGCCAGCCTAGCCTGACTACGTGCTATTTCTCTGCCAGCAGCTGATCGATCCGCGCCGTCACGCGGTCGTCCAGCGGACCGACGCGGCTGGGGTAGCTCGCAACGACGCGGCCCTTGCGGTCCACCAGATACTTGTGGAAGTTCCAGCGCGGAGGTTCACCGCTTGCCTTGGTCAGCTCGGCATACAACGGGTGGGCGTCGGCACCGCGCACGCGCACCGGCGTGAACATCGGGAACTTGACGCCATAGGTGTTGAAGCACAGCTCGGCGATCTTCTTCGTGTCGTTGTCTTCCTGAGCGAAGTCGTTCGACGGGAAGCCGAGAACTTGAAAGCCCTTGCCGGCGTAGAGGGCGTAGAGCTTCTCCATGGCCTCGTACTGCGGGGTGAAGCCGCAGTAGCTGGCCGTGTTGACCACCAGCAGCACCTGCCCGGCGTACTGGCAAAGGTCTTGAACCGCCTCGTCCTGCAACCGCGCTGCCTTGTGGTTGAGCAGGCGCGGGCAGGCGGCCCGCGCCTGGGTCAAGGCAGGCCCACCGGCAAGGAGAAGGGCGGCAGCGCCAAGGAACTGGCGCCGGAAGAGCGCGTGCGTCATGAGTCGTACGGGTTGGGCCAGTCTGCTCGACGGTCGAACCCGCCGAGCAAAACGGTCGTTGTCCTAGGCAAACCTGGGGCGAAGTCCTATACTAGGAACCAGATGGCGTTAAGTCAATGCTCTGTCTTGGACAAATTCAGTTGGCTTGCCTGACAGATGTGCGTCGTGCTGACCCCGGGGATCGCAGACGACGAAAGCCGCGGCCCAGCGTTTGCCTCGCGTCCTGAGCAATCATGAACGATCGCAGTACCCAGGAAGTCACTGTCTCCATCGCCGCAGTCGAGCGCGATATTGGCCTGTCGAAAGACACGCTGCGCGTGTGGGAGCGGCGCTACGGCTTCCCGCGGCCGGGCCGCGATGCCTTTGGCGAGCGCATCTATCCGCTGGACCAGGTCGACAAGCTGCGGGTGATCAAGCGGCTGATGGACCAGGGACACCGCCCCGGCAAGATCATGGGCTACACCGCCGAGCAACTGCAAAAGATCGCTGAATCGTCCACCAGCGGCCCGAGCCGCGCGCTGGAAGCTGCCGAGCAGCACGAAGACCTGCAAAATCTGCTCGAGCTCGTCAAGCAGCACCGCATTGAGGAGCTGCGGCGGCAACTGTCGCAGTCGGTGCTGCGCGTGGGACTGTCGCGCTTCGTGGTCGAGATCATTGCGCCGCTGAACGAAATGGTGGGCGACGCCTGGACTCGCGGCTACTTCGAGATCTTCGAGGAGCACCTGTACACCGAAAGCGTGCAGGTGATCCTGCGCAACGCCATCAACACGATCCCGCATCCGGCCACGCACCATCGCGGCCGGCCGCGCATTTTGCTGACCACATTCCCGCAGGAGCCGCACGGGCTCGGCATCCTCATGGCCGAGGCGCTGTTCTCGCTCGAAGGCGGGCACTGCATTTCGCTGGGCGTGCAGACGCCCATTTGGGACATCGTCCTGGCCTCCACCACGCAAGATGCGGACATCGTCGCGCTCTCGTTCTCGGCCGCGCTGAACCCGAATCACGTCCTTGATGGCCTGACCGAGCTGCGCGCCAAGCTGCCGCGCGCCACCGAGGTGTGGGCCGGCGGCGGTTGCCCGGTCCTGCACCGTCGTCCACCCAAGGACATCCGCACGCTGCGCTCGCTGGACGCGATCGCCGCCGCGCTCGAAGAGTGGCGCGTTGCGCATCCGCTGTAGCTTCACGGCCCGGTCAACGCAGGGCCGACCGCGGTGGCGCCGGCCTCGCGCGCATCTGTTGCAACTCACGGTGCCGCGCTGCGTATCGAACGCTTCCTCCCCCTGATCCCGCGTGTCGCCTTGACCTTCAAGGGAAACAAGTCGTTCCTGCCGTCGAAGCCCTGTGCGGGCTGTGGCCACCCGATGGTCTGGCGCAAGGCCTGGGCGCGCTCCTGGGAAAGCGTGCGCTACTGCTCGGAGCGGTGCCGGCGCCAGGCAACGAAGGCGCCGCGGTGACCGTGCGCCGCCTGCGTCTCGTGCTCGGCGACCAACTGCAGCACGACTCGCCGCAGTTTGACGCGCTTGACCCTGCGCGCGATCGCATTGTGCTGATCGAGGCGCCGGGGGAAGCGACCCACGTGTGGAGCCACAAGGCGCGCATCGTCATCTTCCTGGCCGCGATGCGGCACTTCGCCAACGCGTTGGCCGCGCGCGGCCTGCCTTTTGTCTACGTGACGCTGGACGACCCGGCGTTCGCCGACATCCCGGGCCTGGTGGATCGACTGAAGCGCGTGATCGCGCGCGAGCGGGCCGAGGAACTGGTGATTGTCGAGCCTGGCGACTGGCGGCTGGAGCAGGCGCTGTTGGCGCTGCCGGCACAGCTGGACGTGCGACTCACGGTGCTGCCCGATCGCCACTTCATGTGCTCGCGCGAGGACTTCGCGCGCTGGGCGGGCGGCAAGCGCGAGTTGCGCATGGAGTTCTTCTACCGCCAGATGCGCAAGACGCATCGCGTCCTGCTCGACGGCGCGGGCGAGCCCGAAGGCGGCGCCTGGAACTACGACATGGAGAACCGCCGGGGCTTCCCCAAGGGCGGTCCGGGTGAGATCGCCGCAGCCGCGCGTTTTGCCCCTGATGCGGTGACGCGCGAGGTGATCGAGCTTGTCGAGGGACACTTTGCCCGCCATCCCGGCGAGTTGACGCACTTCGCCTGGCCCGTGACGCGGGCGCAGGCGCTCGAGGCCCTGCAACGCTTTGTCGACGCGCGGCTGGAGCACTTCGGCCGCTTTCAAGACGCGATGTGGACCGACACGCCGTTCGGCTGGCACGCGCTGCTGTCGTCGAGCATGAATCTGAAGCTGCTCGATCCACGGGAGGTGATCGCCGCGGCGCAGGCTGCGTACCTCCGGCGCAAGCTGCCTCTGGCGAGCGTGGAAGGCTTCATCCGCCAGGTGCTTGGCTGGCGCGAGTTCATCCGCGGTGTCTACTGGCAGTTCATGCCGACCATGGGCCGGGCCAATCACTACCAGCACAGGCGCCCGCTCCCCGCGTGGTATTGGACGGGCAAAACGCGCATGCACTGCATGCGCCAGTGCGTGGGCCAGACGCTGGCGCACGGCTATGCGCACCATATTCAGCGACTCATGATTACAGGCCAGTTCGCGCTGCTCGCCGAGATCGAGCCGCAGCAGGTGAGCGACTGGTATCTCGCCGTGTACGTGGACGCGGTAGAGTGGGTCGAGCTGCCCAACGTCGCCGGCATGGCGCTGCATGCCGACGGCGGCCGCTTCACCAGCAAGCCGTACGTGGCCAGCGGGCAGTACATCAAGCGCATGAGCAACTACTGTACGGGCTGCGCCTATCGGCCGGAACTGCGCACCGGACCGCAGGCCTGTCCGATGACGGTGCTCTTCTGGCGTTTTCTTGACAAGCACGAGCGCGCGTTGTCGGCCAATCCGCGCACGATCATGATGGCCAAGAACGTCGGACGGCTGTCGGCCGAGGAGCGCGCCGCCATTCGCGCGCAGGCGCAGGCCATGATCGACAACCTCGATTCGCTGTGAGCACAGAGGCACGGATGAAACTCGCAAGACGCGTCGCGGTGGTGACCGGGGCCGCGCAAGGCATTGGCGCCGCCTGCGCCAAGGCCCTGGCCGACGAAGGCGCGCACGTCGTGTTAGCGGATACCAACGAGATCGGCGGCACGGCAGTGACGCGGCAGATCGCCGCGCGCGGCGGTATGGCGCTGTTCTGCAAGGTCAACGTGACCGACCGCGCCGAGGTCGATGCGCTGATGCGCTTTGCCTTCGAGCGCTTTGGCCGTCTCGACATCTGTATCAGCAACGCCGGCATCGTGCACGCAGCCGAGTTTGTCGACCTCGCTGAAGACGACTTCGACCGCGTCCTGCGTGTCAACCTCAAGGGGCCGTTCCTGTGCGGCCAGGCCGCCGCCCGGCAGATGCTCGCGCAGGAACCGCAGCCCAGCGGCGCGCGCGGCGTGATCATCAACATGTCGAGCGTCAATGGCGTGCTCGCCATCGCCAATCAGGTGCCTTACACGGTCAGCAAGGGCGGGCTCAACCAGCTCACCAAGGTGATGGCGATCGGCCTGGCGCCGAAAGGCATCCGCGTGATGGGCATCGGTCCGGGCTCGATCGCCACCGAACTGCTCAAGACCGCGGTCCTGACCAACGAGGCGGCCAAGCAGCGCATCCTGTCGCGCACGCCGCTCGGTCGCCTGGGCGAGCCCGAGGAGGTCGCGAAGATCGCGGTGTTCCTGGCGAGCGACGATGCGTCGTACCTGACGGGAACCACCGTGTATCCCGACGGGGGCCGGCTCGGCTTGAACTACACCATGTAGCTGTTCCGCCGAGCCCTGCATCCGACGCGCGCCGCCTGCGGGTCGCTCCACAAGCCACTGCACAGCGCCGGCGTCCGCAAGGACGCCGAAGAGCGTCAATAAAAGACGGTGAGCACACCGGTGAACCCGTACAGGTTCTGTGCTCCGATCTCGCCACTCGCATAGAACCCCACCAGGGGCACGTCACCGAGCTGCTGCTGGATGATCCGCAGTTCCTCGTGCTGCTCGCCGAAGAGGTGGCTGCCACGGCCCACGCAGGAGACGTACACGGCGCCCTTGGCCTCCACGGGCGCACCGCTGGACTCCTGTGCCTCGTGCAAGTGGTCGCGGATCTCGGCGCAGATGCGAATGAGGTCCTTGCGCGCGGCGGACTCGTCGCGCGTGCAGAACGACACGCCCTGGCCGTCTTCGACCGGAGCGCCAACGGCGACCACCCCCTTGCCCGGATCGATCGCCACCACCGGACGCACCATGTAGTCGGGACGCAGGCGGTCGGCGCGACGCCGTTCGTGGTACGCGCCCGCGGCCGCCGGCTCGAGCCCGACGAACAGCCCGCGCAGGCCGAGCGACCGCAACTGCTCGCGCACCTTGACGAAGTCCTCGTTGGCGGGCGGTCCCGCCGGCACGCGCGGCCGGATGCCTGTGTCCTCCAGCAGCACGTCGAAGGCTGGGCGGCCATCAAGTTCAAGGATGAAGTTGGCCGTGCTGCGCGTGATCGTGTGGCGCGTCGCGTGCACCAGCGGATGCACGCCCTGCGTGACGCGCGACACGAGCGGCACGTCGCTGGCGAAGACCACGCCGGACAGCCCGCCCGTGAGCACGCGATCGGCAACCTGATGCGTGGTGCCGCGTCCGCTGGACAGGCCGCCGAACAGATAGCCGCTCGTCACCTTGTCGGCCATGTCGACGATCAGTTCGGACAGGTCCGGCGTCTGTGGATCGGCGTGCACCAGCGCCGCGAAGGCCGCCTCGGCGCCGCTGTCGGTGCGCATGCCGCGCGTGGGCGGGCGCTGGGTGCCCGAGAACACGTTGAAGCTGCCGGCGGCAAATTGACCGAGCATCACGGCGAGCGCCGGTTCGTCCGTGTACTCGGTCGCGGCGGCGGCAATGCCCACGCCGGTCGTGCCGACCCAGTTCGGGATCCCGGTACGCGACTTCAGCAGTGTGAGGATCTGCTCGGTGTGCGGCGCCAGCGGCTCGGTCAGGTACACGAAGCCCAGGTTGGGCTGGCGGCCGTAGCGCTCGTCCCCGGCAAAGCGCGACAGCAGCAGCAGGCACTCTTCTGTGGCAGTGGACCAGTCCGTGTGGCTTGCGTGCGCGCTGCGAAATCGCATCACGTCAGTCGGTGGACGACGCGGCCTTGCGCCGCGCCCTCTTGGCTGTGTTGACCGGCGCCTTGCGGGTCGCGGGCTTGGCCGGATTGCTCGTTGGCGGGACAGCCGCCGCGGCCACGCGGGCGAACTGATCCTGCAACGCGCCCCACCAGGCGGCCGCGTTGATCGGCATCGCGCCCAGCGTGGGGGCCTTGTCCGCCGCGGATTTGGCGAGCTTGCCCTGGCGCGCAGTGGCGGACCTGCGCGCTCGCTTGGGCTCCGGCTCGGGTGTTGGCACTTGCGGCATTACCGTGCGCTCGCGGTGTGGCGGCCAACTCGTGTCGCCGCCGGCCATCGCGTCCGCGAAGGCGGCGTAGGGCACAGGGGCCTTCGGCTCGCCGCTGCCGCCGCGTGTGTTCATCGTTGCCAGCACGTTGCCGCTGAAGGTCTTGAGCGTGGCGATCGTGTTGCGCTGGACTTCCAGCGTCTGGATCGTCGTGCGCAGCATGGTGGCGTTCAGGTTGAGCCACTGCTCCACGGCGCGCAGGTCGGTGATGCGCTTGTCCATCTCGCCGATGTCGAGCGTGGGCGTGATCATCGAGGGCAGCGCCTGCGGCAGGCCCTGCGCAAACTGTGCGATGCCGCTGGTGGTCGGAATCTGCGGCAAGCCGGTCATGCCCCACACTTTGCGCATCATCTCCATGCCGTCGGTCATGGTGCTCGCCATGCCCGCCAGTGGATTGGCCTTCTTGTCGCCTTGCTTCGCGCTCATTTGCTCCTCCTGGATGCTTCTGGTGGCGCGGCCACAGTCTGGTCGATCGCACCGAACACGGACTGGCCGGTGGCGTCGAACATCTCGATCTTCACGCGGTCGCCGTACTTCATGAACGGCGTGGCGGGCTTGCCCTCGGCGATCATCTCCAATGCGCGCTGCTCGGCGATGCACGAGTAGCCGCGGCTCGCGTCCTTGTTGCTCACGGTGCCCGAGCCGATGATGCTGCCCGCTTTCAGGTTGCGCGTCTTCGCCACGTGGGCGATAAGCCGCGGGAAGTCGAACACCATGTCGGTGCCCGCATGGGCGTGTCCCACGCGCTTGCCGTTCCAGTGCACGATCAGCGGCAGTTGCACCTTGTGGCCGTCCCAGGCGCTGCCGAGTTCATCCGGCGTCACCGCCACCGGCGAAAAGGCAGTGGCCGGCTTGCTCTGAAAGAATCCAAAGCCCTTGGCGAGCTCGGCCGGGATCAGATTGCGCAGGCTCACGTCGTTCACCAGCATCAGCAGGCGGATGTGCTGGCCAGCGGACGCTGCGGTCGTGCCCATGGGCACGTCGTCAGTCACGACCGCGACCTCGCCCTCGAAGTCGATGCCCCATGCCTCGTCGGCGCACGTGATGTCGTCGTGCGGCCCGAGCAGATCGTCCGAGCCGCCCTGGTACATCAGCGGATCGGTCCAAAAAGTCTCGGGCATGTCGGCGCCGCGCGCCTTGCGCACCAGTTCGACGTGGTTGACGTAGGCCGAGCCGTCGGCCCATTGGTACGCCCGCGGCAGCGGCGCCATGCACTGCCCGGGGTCGAACGGGAAGGCATGCCGCGCCCGACCCTCGGTGAGCGTCTGGTACAGGTCGTTCAACTGCGGGCCGATGAAGTTCCAGTCATCCAGCGCCTGTTGCATGCGGCTGGCGATATGGCTGGCGTGGTGGGCGAGCGAGAGGTCGCGCGAAACGACGATCAGCTGACCGTCGCGGGACCCGTCGCGCAGTGAGGCAAGTTTCATTCGTATATTGTCGGAGTTCGAGTGTCGCGTTGCTTCATGCTCCGGCCGGGGCCGTGCATCGTCCGGGATGTTAGTCCTGCAGGCGCGGTTTTGATCGCGGCGAGGCGCCAACGCAGCGCAGGCAGCATGCCGGTCAACGGTGACGCGTTGCCGCGCGTCACATGCGTCACGTTCGTACCGACCAACGCGAGGGCGCAAGACCGCCCTTTATCGACGTCTTTTCTGCTCATGAGCACCGCCGCCCTGTTCGCCTTTCGCCTGCCGCGCCTGCGCGGCCGGGTGCTGGCGGTACTGCTCGCCTCCGTGTTCCTGCACCTGGCGCTGCTGCACTGGGCGCAACGCGGGCTGGACTTCGATCTGCCGCCACCGCCGACCAGCGTCACCGTCGAGCTCTTCACGCTGCCCGCCCCCGTCGCCGTTGGCCGCACGCCCCAACAGCGACCGCCAGCGCCGCCGCCGCGCGCGATCAGCACGCCGCCGCCGGTGAGTGTGGATACGCCGCCTGCGTCGCCTCCTGTGATCGAAACCGCGCCGCCCGAGCCGCTGCCGGTCCCCGCGACGCCGCAAGACGACGCTGCGGCGCCCGCGCCGGCGGTGCCTGTGGTGCCCGAGACCGCGCGCGGCGAGTCCGCGCTCGAAGCAACGATCGTGACCTTTCCGCGCTTTGGCCGCTTTGTCAGCGACACGGGCGCCGGCTCGGGCCTGGCGCGCCTGCTTGGCACCACCGTGATCGAGTGGCGGGTCGACACCGAACGCTATACCGCCAGTTCGGTCACGGCCGATGACGCCGGCAATGTGTTCCTGCGGCTCACCAGCGAAGGCCGGGTCGAACCCGCCTTCGGCATCGCGCCGGAACGCTACGTGGAAAAGCGCATCACGCGGGCGCCGGTCGCGACCAACTTTCAGTGGGATGCCGGGAAGGTCACCTTCAGCGGCAACAACAGGGAAGTCGCATTGCGACCCGGCGTGCAGGACCAGCTGTCGTTCCTGGCGCAGCTGGCGTTGATCGCCCAGGCGTTTCCGGATCGACTCCAACCGGGCATGTCGGTCGCTCTGGAAGTGGCGAGCGCGCGCGACGTGCGCGTGTACGACCTGCGCGTCGTTGGCTGGGAGGTGACCCGCACGCAGCTCGGTCTGGTGGATACGCTCAAGCTGGAACGCGCACTGCCAGAGGGCGCGAAGGACCCGCGCATCGAGCTGTGGCTGGCGCCAACTTTGCACTGGCTGCCGGCGCGTACGCGCACCATTTTGAGCAACGAGCAGACGATCGAAACTGTGCTGAAGGAGGTCGTGATTGAGCAGTGAGGAGCCTCGCCGAGGCGGGCGCTTGCTTGGTGCGGTGCCGCTGCTGCTCGCCTGCGCCATGGCCGTCGCGCAGCCAGCGGATCAAGCGGTGGCCAAGGGTGCGTGCCCGGCTCAGCAGCCGTGGCCGCCAAGGATTACGCTGGAGTACACCGTGGTCGCCAGCCGCAGCGGCCTGACGCTGGACGGCGAAACCACATTGCAGTTTCGTAGCGATGGCGCTGACTACGCGCTGAGTTCTTCGACGCGCTCGCTCCTGTACGGCATGCGCCAGGATTCGCGCGGTACCGTGCAGGGCCGCGCGCTGCGGCCAAGCGAGTACACCGAGCAAAGACAGGGCCGCGCGTCGACCACGACGACCCTCGACTGGTCCGCGGGCACCGTGCGCTTCAGCGCAGCAGCAGATGCACCGGGCACCATCGCGCCTCTGATGCAGGACCGGCTCAGCGTGCTGCTGCAGCTGAGTGAGCGTGCGCAGCACCAGCGCGATGGCGACGTGGTGCTGCCGGTGGCCGGTGTTCGCAGCATCGCTTCCTACCGCTTCGAGCGCCACGGGACCGAACGCGTATCGGTGCCCGCCGGCAGCTTCGATACCGTGCGCTTAGTCAGGCGCGACACCAAGCGCGATGAAGCGCTCGAGCTGTGGCTTGCCCCCGCCAACTGTTGGCTGCCGGTGAAGATGCGCTTCACCGATGATCGGGGCTTGATCGTCGAGAACCAACTGCGCAGCGCGTCGTTCGAGTAGTCCAATTGTCCGCGCGCCGGACCTGCGTCGCTCCCGCAGCATGCGAGGCCCACCAAGGGGGCCATCGCTCGTCCCCATGTCGCGCCGCAGGGACCACCGCCGTCGGTTTGCTGCACTGCGGGTTGGTCGTGGCGCTGTAACGGACGTAGCATCGGGCCTTAGTGGCTTGAAAGACAACAAGTTCAGCCACGCTCCGAGCCGGCGCCGCGCCCGCGGCGCTGAACACTGACTGGGGATGGACCATGAACGCACCGATGAACCGGAGGCAGTTTTTCCGGATCTGTGCGGCAGGCATGGGCAGCTCTTCCGTCGTTGCGCTGGGCGTTTCGCCCGGAGCGGCCATGGCGGAAGTGCGCGCCTTCAAGCTGTCGCGCACCACCGAGACTCGTAGCACCTGCCCGTACTGCTCCGTCAGCTGCGGCGTGATCATGTACACGCTGGGCGACAAGGCCAAGAACGTCAAGAGCAGGATCATCCATATCGAGGGCGATCCGGATCATCCGGTCAACCGGGGCACGCTGTGCCCGAAGGGCGCCGGCCTGCTGGACTTCGTCCACTCGCCCAATCGCCTGACGCATCCCGAGGTGCGCGAGCCAGGCTCCAAGGAGTGGAAGAAGATCTCCTGGGACGAGGCGATGACCCGCATCGCCAAGCATATGAAGGCCGATCGCGACGCCAACTTCGTCGAGACCAACGACAAGGGTGTCACGGTCAACCGCTGGAACACGACGGGCCTTCTTGTCTCCAGCGCCAGCTCCAACGAGTCCGGCTATCTCACCGTGAAGATGGCGCGTGGCTTGGGGATGGTGGCGCTCGACACCCAGGCGCGCATCTGACACGCCCCGACGGTGGCCAGTCTGGCCCCGACGTTTGGGCGCGGTGCGATGACCAACCACTGGGTTGACATCAAGAACGCCGATCTCGTTCTCATCATGGGCGGCAATGCCGCCGAGGCGCATCCCTGTGGCTTCAAGTGGGTCACCGAGGCGATCGAGCATCGCAAGGCGAAGCTCGTCGTGGTGGACCCACGCTTCACTCGCTCGGCCGCCATCGCCGATTACTACGCGCCGATCCGCGTGGGCAGTGATATCGCCTTCCTTGGCGGTGTCATCAACTACCTCGTGCAGAACAACAAGGTCCACCTGGACTACGTGAAGGCGTACACCAACGCGCCCTTCATCATCCGCGAGGACTTCAAGTTCGACGATGGCCTGTTCTCTGGCTACAACGAGGACAAGCGCAGCTACGACCGCACCACCTGGGCCTACGAGCTGGACAAAGACGGCTACGCCAAGATCGACGAGATGCTCGAGGATCCGCGCTGCGTGTACCAGCTGATGAAGACCCACTTCAGCCGCTACACGCCGGAGATGGTCGAGAAGGTCTGCGGCACGCCAAAGGACCAGTTCCTGAAGGTGGCCGAGATGATCGGCAGCACGGCAACGCCCGACCGGGTGATGACGATCTGCTACGCGCTCGGCTGGACGCAGCACTCGCACGGCTCGCAGAACATCCGCACCATGGCGATGATCCAGCTGCTGCTGGGCAACATCGGCCGGCCGGGCGGCGGTGTGAACGCGCTGCGTGGTCATGCCAACGTGCAGGGCATCACCGACCAGTGCGCCTACTCCGAGGTGCTGCCCGGGTATCTGTCGGCGCCGACCGACGCCGACGACACCCAGGAGAAGTACATCACGGCACGCACGCCCAAGTCGCTGCGGCCGAACCAGATGAACTTCGGCCAGAACTTCGCAAAATGGCACGTCAGCCAGCAAAAGGCGTTCTACGGCAACGCGGCGACCAAGGACAACAACTTCGCCTACGACTGGCTGCCCAAGCGCGACGGTGCCTATGACGTGCTGGCGATGTTCGAGCGCATGCACCAGGGCCGCATGAACGGCTTCATCTTCCAGGGCTTCAACCCCCTGGCGGCGCTGCCGAACAAGAAGAAGGTCAGCGCGGCGATGTCGAAGCTCAAGTACATGGTCGTGATCGACCCGCTGCGCACGGAGACCAGCGAGTTCTGGAAGCACTACGGCGAGCTGAACAACGTCAAGCCCGAGGAGATCCAGACCGAGGTGTTCCGGCTGCCGGCGTCGTCGTTCGCCGAGGATGCGGGCACGTTCACCAGCTCGGGCCGTGTCATCCAGTGGCACTGGGCGGGCCAGGATCCTCCGGGTGATGCCAAGACCGACCGCGAGATCATCGGCACGCTGTTCACCGGGATCCGCGACATGTACCGCAAGGACGGCGGCAAGCTGCCCGAGCCGGTCCTGAGCCTCACCTGGGCCTACGCGATCGCGACCAATCCGTCGCCCGAGGAAGTGCTGCGCGAAATTTCCGGGCGCGCCATCACTGACGTGGTGGATCCGAAGGACAAGACCAGGGTGCTGGCGGCCGCGGGCCAGCAACTAGCCGGCTTTGGCCAGTTGCAGGACGATGGCTCTACGGCCTGCGGCAACTGGATCTACTCGGGCGTGTGGTCGCAGGCCGGCAATCTCTCGCAACGGCGCGACACCGCGGATCCCGGCGGCATGGGCAACAACCTCACCTGGGGCTTTGCCTGGCCGGCCAACCGTCGCGTGCTCTACAACCGCGCCAACACCGATCCGAAAACCGGTGCGCCCTGGGACGCGCGACGCGGCGCGATCCGCTGGACCGGCACGGCCTGGGCGGGCATCGATATTCCCGACATTCGTCCTGACCTCGGTCCCGACAGCGGTGCCGGTCCGTTCATCATGACCGCCGAAGGCGTGGGCCGGCTGTTCTCGCTGGGCGGCATGGCCGAGGGGCCGTTCCCCGAGCACTACGAGCCCTTCGAGTCGCCGCTGGGCTACAACCCCATGCACCCGAAGAACCCGAAGGCCACGTCCAATCCGGCGGCCCGCGTGTTCAAGGGCGACATGGCCGCCTTCGGCAAGAAGGACGAGTTCCCCTATGCGGCGACCACTTATCGCCTGACGGAGCACTTCCACTTCTGGACCAAGAACGCCTACTCGAGCGCCATCGTGCAGCCCTCGCCGTTCGTTGAGATCAGCGAAGACCTGGCGAAGGAGAAGGGCATTCGCAACGGCGATCTGGTCAAGGTGCGCAGCAACCGCGGCGAACTGAAGGCCAAGTGTGTCGTCACCAAGCGCATGTCGGTCCTGAACTGCGACGGCAAGACGGTGCACACGGTGGGCATTCCGATCCACTGGGGCTTCGTCGGCGTGGCCAAGGACGGCTACCTCGCCAACAACCTGACGCCCTACGTCGGTGATGCGAACTCGCAGACGCCGGAATACAAGGCGTTCCTGGTCAACATCGAGAAAGCCTGAGGAGAACCGCAATGACCATGCAATCGCTGTCGGTCGAGCGGCGCTCCTCGACCACTACGCCATCGCCGTCGGTGCGCGTGGCGGCCGAGCCGGTCGCCAAGCTGATCGACATTTCCAAGTGCATCGGCTGCAAGGCCTGCCAGGTCGCGTGCATGCAGTGGAACGACCTGCGCGACGACGTCGGCACCACCGTGGGCGTGTACGACAACCCGATCGATCTCACCGATCAGTCGTGGACCGTCATGCGCTTTGCGGAGTACAAGAGCCCGGAGGGCAAGCTCGAGTGGCTGATCCGCAAGGACGGCTGCATGCACTGCGAGGATCCGGGCTGCCTTAAAGCCTGCCCGGCCCCGGGTGCGATCGTCAAGTACGCCAACGGCATCGTCGACTTCATCTCGTCGAACTGCATCGGCTGCGGGTACTGCGTGGCCGGCTGCCCGTTCAACATCCCGCGCATCAGCGAGAAGGACAACAAGGCCTACAAGTGCTCGCTGTGCTCGGACCGGGTGTCGGTCGGCCTCGAGCCGGCCTGCGTGAAGACCTGCCCGACGGGCGCGATCCAGTTCGGCGCCAAGACCGACATGGTCGCGCGCGCCAACAAGCGGGTCGGTGACCTGAAGGAGCGCGGCTACCAGCAGGCGGCACTGTACGACCCGGCGGGCGTCGGCGGGACGCACGTGATGTACGTCCTGCAGCACGGCGACAAGGCCAGTTTGTACAGCGGCCTGCCGCAGGATCCGACGATCAGTCCCTGGGTCAGCCTGTGGAAAGGCATCACCAAGCCATTGCTGTCCATCGGTCTTGGACTCGCGGTGCTCGGTGCCTTCTTCCACTACATCACGCGCGGTCCGAAGGAGGAGCACGCGGACAGCAAAGAAGGAGGCAAAGCATGAGCGCCGGCTCGCAACACGTCGTCCTGAAGAGCGGCGAGGTCCCGCGCTACTCGTCGACCGAGCGGGTGGTCCACTGGACCGTGGCCATCACGTTCATCCTGCTGGCCGCCAGCGGACTGGCGCTGTTCCATCCGGCGTTCTGGTTCTTGACCGGCCTGCTGGGCGGCGGCACCTGGACGCGGATCCTGCACCCGTTCATCGGGCTGGTGATGTTCGTCGCGTTCGCGTGGATGGCGATCAAGTACTGGAAGGACAACGTCATCCGGTCCTACGACCGCGAATGGCAGAAGCGCCTTTCGGACGTGATCAACAACCGCGATCACAACCTGCCCGAGATCGACAAGTACAACATCGGGCAGAAGCAGCTGTTCTGGACCATGGTGATCACCATGGTCCTGCTGCTGCTCTCGGGCCTGGTGCTGTGGCGCGACACCGTGTTCGCCTTCCCCGTGACCATGGTGCGGGTCTCCGCCGTGGTGCATGCGCTGGCGGCGTTCGTGCTGATCCTCGGCATCGTCGTCCACTTCTACTCGGCGATCTTCTGGGTCAAGGGCAGCATGCGGGCGATGACGCGCGGCACGGTGTCGCACGGCTGGGCCAGGCACCATCATCCGCTGTGGTACCGCCGCGTGACTGGACAGGCCAGCGGGCAGATCGCCAGCAAGGGCAGCGCGGCCGAGTAGGCGGCGCTGCGCGAGTGACAATGGCGGCTCGGAGGTTTCCGTGCCGCCTTTTTGTTTGTTGTGAGAGCGCAGGCAGACGATGCCCACTCCGATCATCACCGACGGCACCATGGAGCGCGTGGTCGCGGCACCGCGCGTCGTGCTGCCGGACCCGAGCGCCCTGTTTGCCGAGCGCGCGAGCCGCTTCGCGCAGCTGGCGCAGGGCCATCCGATGGCCGAGTATCTGCAGTTGATGGCCGCCGTCGTGCACGCGCAGCATGCGGTGATCTGGCGCCGCACGGCGCTGCCGGTGCCCGCGGCCGCGCTGGACCAAAGCCGCGACTACGGCATGCCTCCGCTGTCCGCACTCAGCCATCCGCGCGACGCGCAGTGGCGCAGCGACCTGGCCGACCTGGTGGACGCGCTGGCAGCCGATCCGCGCGCCGCCGCTGCCTGCGCGCGCCTGCGCGGCCTCGATGCGGGAGCGCTGGAGGCGCAGGCCGACCGCGTGCTCGCCGGGCAGACCCTGGATGCAGACGCCGCGCAGGTGCCGTTCATCGGCGCCGCGCTGCAGGTCTACTTCACGCGCGCCGCGGCGGCGCTCGATGTGAACACCGTGAAGAACTTCGACGTGCCCACCGTGTGCCCCGTGTGCGCCACGCGGCCGGTGGCCAGCATCGTGCGTGTCGGTGGCGACCGCAACAACCTGCGCTATCTCGCCTGTGCGCTGTGCAACACCGAGTGGAACGTCGCGCGTATCAAGTGCTCGGCCTGTGAGGACGACAGGGGCGTGCACTATCTTTCGCTCACCGGTGTCGACAGCGTGCAGACCGATGACGCCGCCGCCATCAACACCGCCGGCGCCGAGGCGGCACGCAAGGCCGAGGCCTGCGACGAGTGCAGGTCGTACCTGAAGATCTTCTATCAGGAAAAGGACGCCTACGTTGATGTGCAGGCCGATGATCTCGCCTCGCTGTCGCTCGATCTCTTGGTCGACGAGCGCGGCTTCGGCCGCTCCGGGCCCAACCTGCTGATTCATCCAGGATCCGGTTAGCGATGGCCAACGACTTGACTCTGCCCGGTGCGGGCGAGGCAAGCGGTGACGGCAATCCGGCTACCGCACTCGCCCGTCTGCCGGCGATCGACAAGCTGCTGGCGCGGCCGGCACTGGCGGACCTGGTGCAGCAGTGGGGCCAGGCGCTGGTCAAGCATGCCGCGCAGGACGAACTCGCCGCGCAGCGCGGGCTGCTGAAGGCGGGCCAGCCGTTTCCGGCCAGCACCGCGCTCGACGCCGCGGTCATCGCGCGCGTGCAGGCGCTGCGCACGCCGAACCTCAAGCCGGTCATCAATCTCTCCGGCACCGTGATCCATACCAACCTCGGTCGCTCGCTGCTGGCCGACGAGGCCATCGAGGCCGTGGCGCAGGCGATGCGCAGCTACGCCGCGCTGGAGTACGACCTCGCGGGTGGCGAGCGCGGCGACCGCGACACGATCGTCGAGGGCCTGTTGTGCGAGCTGACCGGCGCCGAAGCGGCCACAGTGGTCAACAACAACGCGGCGGCGGTGGTCCTGGGCCTGGCCGCGCTCGCGGCGCGCAAGCAAGTGCTGATCTCGCGCGGCGAGCTGATCGAGATTGGCGGCAGCTTCCGCATGCCCGACATCATGACCACGGCTGGCTGCAAGCTGGTCGAGGTGGGCACCACGAACCGGACGCACGCCAAGGACTTCGAGGCCGCGCTGGGGCCGAAGAGCGGGCTGATCGTCAAGGCGCACTGGTCGAACTACGCGATCACCGGGTTCACAGCGAGCGTGGATGACGCCACGCTGGCGGCCATCGCGCACCGCCATGGCGTGCCGTACATGGTCGATCTTGGCGCGGGCGCGCTGATCGACCTGTCCAGGCTCGGCTTGCCGCGCGAGCCGATGCCGCAGGAGTCATTGGCCGCTGGCGCGGACGTCGTCACCTTTTCCGGCGACAAGCTGCTCGGCGGACCGCAGGCGGGCATCCTGGTCGGCGCCAAGGCTGCGATCGCGCGCATCAAGAAGCATCCGCTCAAGCGCGCATTGCGCCTGTCAAAACTCACGCTCGCTGCGCTTGAGGCGACGCTGCGCATCTATGTCTCCGCGCACCGGGTGCCCGAGCGCCTGCCCAGCTTGCGACTGCTCACGCGCAGCGCGGCCGAGGTGCGCGCCGCGTGCGAGCGGCTGCTGCCGGCACTTGCATCGTTCGCCGGCGCGCCCTTCACGGCCCGCGTGGCGCCCTGCGCCAGCCAGATCGGCTCCGGCAGCCTGCCGGTCGAGCGCCTGGCCTCCAGCGCGATCGTGCTCGCGCCCGTCAATGCCAAGGAGGCAGGGCGCGCACTCGATGCGCTGAGCCGCCGCCTACGCAGTCTCCCGGTGCCGGTGATCGGCCGTGTGCACGACGGCGCGCTCTGGCTCGACCTGCGCTGCCTGATCGACGAGGCGCAGCTGGCGCGCCAGTTGGAGCAGGCGCCATGCTGATCGGCACCGCCGGCCATATCGACCACGGCAAGACCTCGCTGGTCAAGCGGCTCACCGGCCGCAACACCGACCGCCTGCCCGAAGAGATCAAGCGCGGCATTTCGATCGAGCTGGGCTACGCCTATATCCCCGCGGCCGACGCGCAGGTCGAGCCGCTTGGGTTCATCGACGTGCCGGGCCATGAGCGCTTCGTGCACACGATGCTGGCCGGCGCCACCGGCATCGATCTCGCCCTGCTGGTGGTGGCGGCCGACGATGGCGTGATGCCGCAGACCGAGGAGCACTTCGAGATCCTCAAGCTGCTCGGTGTGCGCGCGGGCGCCATCGCGCTCACCAAGGTGGACGCCGTGGCGCCGGCGCGCGTGGACGAGGTGGGGGAGCAACTGGCGCAGTGGCTGGCGCCCACCGTTGCCTGTGACTGGCGCGTCTTTGCCCTGTCCTCGCTGACAGGCGAGGGCGTGCAGGCGTTGCGGGACTGGCTGCAGGCGCAGGCGGCGCGCTGGCCGCAGCGCCGCGCTGCCGGCCAGTTCCGCATGGCGGTCGATCGCGTGTTCTCGCTCGCGGGCGTGGGCACGATCGTGACCGGCACCGTGCATGCGGGCAGCGTTGCGGTGGGCGACGAAGTGCTGGTGCAGCCCTCGGGCCGCCGAGCGCGCGTGCGCTCGCTGCGCGCGCAGGACCGGCCGGCCGAGCGCGGCGTGGCGGGCCAGCGCTGCGCGCTGAACCTTGCCGCCATCGGGCGCGACGAGGTCGAGCGCGGCGAGTGGGTGCAAAGCGCCATGCTCGGCAATCTCACGCAGCGCCTGGATGCCATCATGGAGCGCACGCGCGCGACCGAGTTGCGCAGTGACACGATGGTTCATCTGCATCACGGCACGCTCGACGTCCTGGCCCGCGTGGCCGTGCTGGACAACACCGACCCCGCCGCCGTGCTGGTGTCGCTGACCATCGTCGAGCCGGTGGCCGCCAGCGCGGGCGACCGGATCGTGCTGCGCGACGCACAGGCGCGCCACACGCTGGCCGGAGGTACGGTCGTGGACACCGCCGTGCCCGCGCGTGGTCGGCGCCGCCCGGAGCGACTCGCTCTGTTGCGCCAGCTCGCGGCGTTGCAGGCAAGCGATCGAGGCGCCGCGTTGCAGGCCCGGTTGCTGCACGGCCCCTGTGCCACGAGTGCGCTGAAAAGCGGTTGGAACCTGCGCGACGACGAGTTCGACCTGCTGCTCGCGGCCAGCGGCGCGCGGTGCGCCGCCGATCTCTTGTTCGACGGCGCGCACTGGACCCGCCTGGCGGAGCAGGCGCGGCAGGCGACTGCCGCGACCCACGAGCGCGAGCCGGAGATGCCTGGCCTGGAGCAGCACCGGCTGCGCCGCATGGTGGCGCCGGCACTGCCGCAGGAGGCGATCACCACGCTGCTCGACGAGCTGATCGATGTCGGCACGCTTGTGCGCCGCGGTGCCTTCGTCGCGCTGCCATCGCACAAGGTCGAGCTGGCGCGCGACGAGCGCGTGCGCTGGGAGAAGATCAAGCCGCTCTTTATGGACAAGCGCTTCGAGCCGCCCCGGGTGCGCGACATCGCGCGCGACACGGGCATCGCCGAGACGGACGTGCGCGCGCTGCTGCGGCGCGTCGCACGGGTGGGCGAGATCACGCTGGTGGCGCACGATCACTTCTTCATCACCGACGCGGTGGCCGAGATGGCGGAAGTGGCCGGAGAGCTGGCGCGCACACATGGCGCCGCGCGTGCGGCCGAGTTCCGCGACCGCATCGGCACCGGCCGCAAGCTGGCCATCCAGATCCTCGAGTTCTTCGACAAGGTGGGCTATACGCGACGCGTGCGTGACGATCACCTGCCGCGGCGGGCCAATCCCTGGCGCGCACAGGCGGCGGCTCCGCCGCAGGAGCGCGCCGCAGCCTGAGCAGAGGTAGCAGCAAGAACGTGAACGACGAGGAAGAGTGTCGCGTCCCGGTGGGCCGGCCAGACTTCAAATCTGGTGGGGGCTGCCAGCAGTCCCTGGTGGGTTCGACTCCCATACTCTTCCGCCAGACCAAAGTCGCCGCAGGCGACTTTGGTCTGGCGGGTGCGGCGCGTTCGCGCCGCCCGCTTCATGAGGAACGAGGGGGCTGGGCATGCCCCCTCGTGCTCCCCCCAGCCACGGGGAACTGCAACGAAACCCATCCCGACTAGGACCGGCTATGCAAGAACAGCTCGACCGACTCGCCCCCGACGTTCTCTATGCGCCCGCGCAGGACATGTGGGTGCGGCGCGAGGCCGATGGCCACGTGACCGTTGGTGCGACGCATCTGATCGCGCAGCATGGCCAGTTCATGCTGTTCACGCCACGGCCGCTGGATACTGAGGTGGAGTTCGACCGATCGCTCGGCGTGATGGAAACCGCCAAGACGGCGGTGGCCGTGCACGCGCCGCTGTCCGGCCGCATCGTGGCCGTCAACCAGGCGGTGGTGGACGATGTTTCCCTGGTCGAGCGCGATCCCTATGGCGAAGGCTGGCTCATGCGGATGCAGCCGGCGGACTGGGAGGCGGCGCAGGCGACCTTGTTGCCGACAGCGCAGTACGTCGAATGGGTCACGCCGCGCCTGGAAGAGAAGCTTGCCAAGCCGGTCGAGTTCGACGAGTTTGCCGAGGACCTGACCGTCGATCCGAATCGCGGTTACTGATGACAGTGCAGTCGCAGCGGCTCGTTCTCGTGCTCTGGTCCTGTGGGCCGGATCAGCCTGGCGGCGCCAGGCTGGCGGCCGCGCCGTTCGTCTACGCGCTTGCCGCCCGCGCGATGGAGATCGAGGTCGAGATGCACTTCACCTCGAACACCGTGCGTTGGCTGCTGGACGACGTGGCCGAGCGGGCGCATACCGATGCCCGGCGCAGCAAGACCGTCGCGCAGTTCATCAGCGAGGTGAGCGACGCCGGAGTGCGGCTGGTGCCCTGCGCGATGGCGCTCGCCGAACACCGCCGCCCCGGTGAGGGACTGCGCGCAGAAGTGAACGGCCAGGGCGGCGCCGCCACCGTGATCGGCGCCACCTTCGAGCCCAACACGCGAACGCTGGTGTTCTAGGCATCGTCCCATGCAGGCAGCGCGGACAACGGATCCTGGCCCTTGGCAGCGGCTCCACGACACGCTGCAGATTGACCGTCCGCACACGATGGGAGCGGCTGAGCCCGGCATCGTGCGCGAGATCCTGGTGCGCGACGGCGACGTCGTGCAGCAGGGCCAGGTGCTGGTGCGCATGGACGCCACCCTGGCCGGCGCCGACGCCACCCAACTCGCACACGACGTCGCGCTACGCGACTTGACCGTCCGCGCCATCGATGCGGCGCTCACCGGCAGCACGCTCGGATTAAACCTAAAAACCGCAGTTGACGGCCGCGAGACGCACCAAGTCGCTGTCGCGACTGAACAATTCGAGCGGCGGTCGATCACCGGTTTGGAACTGCTCCGCAGTCGCGAGAATTGCCCGGAAAGCCGCGCCAACACTCGATCCGCGCTGTTTGGCAGCAATGACAACTGCGGTTTCTAGGTTAAAGGGGCTCGATTTATCTCTTGCGCGGAGGTGGCCTCAGGCATGCCCCGCCGCCGCCGCATCCTGCTCGACGCGGTTCCGCTGCACATCGTGCGGCGCGGCCACAACCGCGAGCCCTGCTTCTTCGTCGAAGAAGACTTCCACACGTATCTGCACTGGCTGGGCGAAGCCTTGAGCGAACACGACGTGGCGCTGCATGCCTTTGTCCTGATGACCAACCACGTGCATCTGGTGGTCACGCCCAAGAGCGCCGAGCGCGTGCCGCGGCTTGTCATCAGCCTGGGCCGGCGTTATGTGCAGTACATCAACCGCGGATATCGGCGCACCGGTACGCTGTGGGGCAGCGAGTTCCTTGACAAGCTGTTGATCTGTCGGCCGCCTAGAGCTTGCCAGTCGATGCGATGATCTTCGTGCAAGAAGCACGGTGTCACCAGGATCACCCGCCCCAGCGAGCGCCTTCAAGCCTTCTACACGGGCCAGTTCATCCAGACTGTCATGCTCTCTCCAGGTGGATGCTGCAAGGTCGAGAAGTCGGACAGCAGACCCGAGTTCACCGAGCCCGTATTTTGCGCGAGCTAGCAACGTTCGCATGCTTGCGAGCGGCGGCGACTGCCGACCGGGCGTGCTTGCGAGGACCATGCCCCAACGCAGCAGCGCACGCTTCAGCGGCAAAGCGGCCACGGCGAGCCTGTCACACCGCCGCCGAGAGTGCTGCGGCCGCACTTGCACGACTTGCCGGCGCCTTGAGCCAAGCGTTCAGGCGATCGCCCGTCTGCATGCCCGTCGTGATGCAGTCCGAGATCGAGACACCGCCGCGCCAGTTACCGCAGAACACCAGGCCAGGAAAGCGCGCCTCGAGTCGCGCGGCCGCCGCCACTCGCTCGGCATGTCCAAGGGTGTACTGCGGAATCGCGCGCGGCCACTTCTTGACGACCACGAAGCGCGGTTTGCGGGCGCCAAGAAACCGCTCGTTCGAGCGCATCACGTTCTCGGCGATCAGCTGCTCGCTTATCTGCGCAAGCTCGGGGTTGCGCCGCCCACCGACAAAGCTCGTGAGCAGCGCGAAACCCTCCGGTGCGCGGTAGCGAAACATGGAGCTCGCGAACAGCGTTCCCAGTACCGGCGGGTGCTCCACCCGCGGCGCGAGGAAGCCAAAACCATCGAGCGGATGCTGCACGTCGGAGCGCCGGTAGGCGGCCGACACGGTGGCCAGTGGCGGATAGACGATGCCTTCGAGCGCATGCGCGGCATCGACGGCAAGCGGCAAGACCAGCTTGGCGGCCTCGAAGGCCGGCACGGCGAGCACCACGGCCCGCGCGCGCCTTTCCATGCGCTCGCCCCGTCGTTCCAGGCCGATGAGGAAGGTTCCGTCCAACTGCTGCTGTACGCGGTCGACCTTGGCGGCGCAGATCACGCGGCTCACGCGCAGCGCCAGCGCATTGGTGAGCGTCTGCATGCCGCCGCGGAAGCTGAAGCTCTTGGCGCGATGCTTGGCCACCTCACCGCGCGCGGTGGCCGCTCGCTTGCGCTCGCCCGCGCCGAGGATCGAACCACGCACGAGGCTGCCGTAACGCTGCTCCAGGGCATGCAACTGCGGGAAGGCCGCCGCGACCGAGATCTCCTGCGGGTTGCCGGCATAGATGCCGCCCAGGAGCGGCTCGACCGCGTAGTCCAGCACCTCGCGCCCCAGACGCCGCTCGACAAAATGCGCCATGTCCTCCTCGACGTCTGCCGGCGCGCGACGCACGAAGGGCTCGCGCAGCAGGCCGACCTTGGCGCGGGCCGACAGCAGCGGTGTGGTGATGGCCTGCAGCGGGCCCGAAGGCACCGCGACCAGCCGGCCGCCACGCAGGATGTAGCGCCGCGCCGCCGCGGCCTCGGCATCGATCCGCTCGTCGTGGATGCCGAGCGCGTGCAGCAGTTCGTTGACCTTGGGCGAGGTGTCCATCCCCGAGTTGGGGCCGTGCTCGTACAGCGCCTCGCCGTTGTCGCCGTCTTCACTGCCGACATCGCGCCGGTGCGAGCCGATCACGCCGCCGGGATGCAACGCGGCTTCGAGCACCTCGACCTCATGGCCGTGCTCGGCAAGCTCGAAGGCGGCCGTCAGCCCCGACAGGCCGGCGCCGACGACGATGACGTCTGAAGTGAGGGGCGCCATGGCCGGACTCTGGCAGATTCCACGGCCCATTGCACGCCCGACACGCGGCCGCGAGCATGCGCCCGGTCAAGTCCCGCTGAACCAGCGCTGGCTAGCGCGACAGGGACGTCTGTGCCAGCCGCTCGATCTGCGCGAGGGCCATACCGAGCTTGGCGTGGTCCGCGGTGGCCGGATCGAGTTGCGCCAGCAGCGTGCGCCAGTGCTGGCGGGCGGCCCGGAAGTCGCGCGCTTCGACCGCGGCGCTGCCCGCCATCTCGAGCGCCAGCGGGTGTTGCGGATTGAGCGACAGCGCATGCTCGATCAGCTCGCGCGGCTTGCCCGCCAGGCTGCCCTGCGCGAGCGCCAGCGCGTCGGCCCACTCGCACCACACTTGCGGATCCAGGGCTACCTTCTTCGACAGCGTCACCCCGCGTTCGTAGGCCGTGGCCGCGGGGCCGAACCGATCGGCCTGCATCTGCGCACGACCCAGCAGAACCCAGGCGCGCGCGTCCT
The DNA here is from genome assembly GCA_020248785.1 of Burkholderiales bacterium. GTDB lineage: Bacteria > Pseudomonadota > Gammaproteobacteria > Burkholderiales > Burkholderiaceae_F > JALHMQ01. The sequence continues at coordinate 38,365 of JADCGX010000026.1, forward strand.
CGGGCTGCGAGGCCACATGCGCCTGCAGTTGCGCCAACGTGGTGGCACCTGATGCCGCCATGCGTGCAGCCGGCACGTCGGCGTGCCTCAACACCTCCGCATTGCCAACGATTGCGTACACGCCCGCCGCGGCAATCGGCAGCGCCAGCGCGGCAAGCAGCACGGGCCGACGTCGCGGCAGGGCGCTCGGCGTCGCGGCTGGCTGCACATCGGCCAGCAGGCGGCGTTGCAGATCCTCCTGGGCCAGCAGGAAGTCTGCGTCGCTCAGGCGCCCCTCGGCGCGCTCGCGCGCCAGCTCCGCCTGCTGCTGGCGCAGCACGGCGACGTTCATCTGCGCGCGCGACCAGCGCGCGGCCGACGGACGGCCGGCGCGCAGCGCGGCCAGGACGAACAGGGCCGCGGCCAGCGTCATCGCGCCGGCCGCGGCAAGGAAGCTGAGGTAGGTACTCATCGCGGTGCCGCGCCGGCCATGCGGAATGCGGCCGGCGCGGCTGTCGTTGCTACTTGCGCGGCACCGTGGCGGACACCGGTTGCGCCGCGGGCGCGGCTCCTGTGGCGGGCACGGCAGCCGGTGTGGCCGCAGGCGCCGCCGCCACAGGCATCGCCCCGCCCTTACGCTTGGCGGCCATGGCGTCGTCGAGGATCTTGATGCCCTCCTGCGAGGTGGCGATCGACTTGTTCAGCGAGCTCGTCGCCGCATCGGGATTGTGGAAGGCATGGCCGTTGGAGGCCGTCCACCACTCCCAGTGCTGATGCGCGGTGGTGTGCTTGTCGCGCGCCAGGTTGAGGGTGGCCTCATCGAGCCCGAGGTTCTTGGCCTCCTCGAACTTGTCGATCAGCCGCACCAGCCAGAACTCGGCCTTGCGCGTCTTGCCCTGCACGCGGGCGTGCAGCGACTCCATGACGTACTTGGCCTTCTTCTCGGTCCAGTCGCTGTGGCAGGTGAGGCAGGTCTCCTTGATGTAGTGCTTGGGACTGGTCTGCCAATGCGACGTGTAGGTCTTGCCCGTCTTGGGGTTCTTGACCTTGGGCATGTGGCACTGATGGCACTCGACACCGGCTTTCTCATGCTTGGAACCGTAGTAGTTCTCGGTGTCGGGGTGCTGGCTCTTGATCAGCAGCGCGCCGGTGATGGCATGGCGGAAGTCGCGAAAGTTGACCTTGGTGTAGAAGTCCAGCGTGCCCTGCGCGTCCTTGTAAGGGAATAGATTGGTACGGCGGTCATCCATGCCGATCGGCTTGCCCGTGGTCGGATCGATGCCCGGGTTGCAGTTGTATTCCACGTGACACTGCGCGCACTGCAGCTTGCTGTCGTAGCGGCTGAGCTTGGCGATCTTGCGCGTGTGACCGCGCAGGCCCAGGTCGACGACCTCCACGTTGGCGGCACGCGGGTCGGTGTGGAACAGCGTGTCCTTCTCGGGCCGCGTCATCGCGTCGATCAGGCCGTCGCGCACCACGCGCGGCTTGGCCGAGTGCGGGTCGTGGCAGAAAAAGCAGTTCATCGCGTGGTTGACGTCTTTCACTAGCTCCACCACCTTGGACGTGCGGCTCCACTTGGCGGTCGGTGCCGGGTCGCCCATGTAGGCCCAGTCGAGGATCAGATCCGCCGACTTGCACGACCAGCACACCGGATTGGCCGCGGCGGCCGTGCCGGGCTTGAACACCTTCTGGTCGGTGTTGTCGGGGTACTTGTCCTCGATGGCGTCCCACACCTTGAAGTTGCCGTCGCGCGCGAGGTACTGCCAGCCGTCCTTGGGCTCGAAGCGGCCGCCAAAGGCGCGGTCCACAACAAACTGATCAAGCACCATGAACTGGTGCGAACGCGCCTCGCTGTGCTCGCGCGTGAAGCCGTGCGGCGCCATCAGCTTTTCCCACGCCGGGTTGGGTGACGGGCCGGTGGCGAGCGACTTTTCCTTGCGCGCCGGCTTCTCGTAGTTGGTGGTGAACTGGCTCTTGAACTGGTCTTGGTGGCAGGTGCCGCACACGGCCGGGTCCATCAGGGTGACCGGGCGTGCCTTGCGGTCAGCCAGGTGCTTGTCCAGCCCGGTGTGGCAGGTGCTGCACGCTAGGCCCTTGTGCTTGCCCTCGTCGTGAAACGCCTTGATCGGCTGGTGGCAGGCCAGGCAGGGAGCGGCGTCGAACGCCGCCTGCTTCTTGGCCGGCGCCGCCGCGACCTTGGTCGCCGGCGCTTGTGCCAGGGCCACACTTGCGCCGAGCGCCATCAGTGCAGCTGCTGCCAGATGCAGCGCGCAGTGCCAGGTTCGAGACCTCATGGATTCCTCTCGCAGTCGGTTGTTGTTCTGCTGGGCGACTGTCGCGTGCGCACCACCGCATCCGCTTGACTGCCATCAAGGCCAGAAACGACCTATCTCCGAAGAGGTATGCGTGGCGTAACGGCGCCGGTGGCAGCCGCCGCAGCGCAAGACAGATCTGCGGTGTGGGTCTGGGCCAAGACGCATCCGATCGGCGGTCTGGACTGATCAGGACGCGGTCACGCCGAGTCGCACGTCCCACCGTGACGTCGCCGCTGACTGAAAGGACACAGTCAATCGACGTTCTCGTCCATGGCGTCGCGCCGCGTTGAACCGGCGGCGATGGAGAACCGGCCAACTGGCTGTGATCCCGCGGGCTATCCGTCGGCGCGTTGTTGCGTCGCACGCACTTCGGGCATCGGCAAGATGACCATCGACCAACTGCGACTCGCGTGCAAGTGCAAGCTCGTCACGCGCCTAAACGGGTCGACCAGCGCGATCTGCCGCCCCTCACGCTCGTCGGCGCGACCACGCGCGTGCATCGCGAGACCCTGCAAGACGTGGTCGAGCCCTTTCTCATCCAGCAAGGACTGCTGCAGCGGACGCCGCGCGGGCGCATCGCCTCGCTGCTTGCTTATGAACACCGCGGGGTCGCCGCCCCGGCTGCGCGACAGGGCTCGGGCGAGTTGTTCTGAA
>JADCGX010000027.1 GCA_020248785.1 Burkholderiales bacterium
CTGGAACGAGCGCGCACGCCGACTCATGGCACACCATGATCGATCCGATTGGGCTCCACTGGCCTGGGTCTGGCTGGCCGAAGCACGTATCCTCGCAACTAGACTGGCGACGTAGATCATTTCGACTACACCCTCTCAGATCTCCCGCAGCGCGCGCCGGTACTGGATCGCTTCGGCGACATGCTCTGTCTTCAGACCTTCGTCTCCAGCCAGATCGGCCACGGTGCGCGAGACCTTGAGCACGCGGTGGTACGCGCGGGCCGACCAGCGCAGCCGCACGCTTGCGGCATGCAGCAGTTGCTTGACCGCGCCGTCCGGCTTGCACACGCGCTCGACCTCGCCTGCCTGCAGGGCATCGTTGTACTTGCCCTGGCGTGCCAGCGCGCGATCATGCGCGGCCAGCACGCGATCGTGCATGCAGCGCGATGGTTCGCCGTCGGGCATCTCCAGCAGCTCATCCTCGGTGAGCGAACCCACTTCCACGCGCATGTCGATGCGGTCCAACAGCGGGCCGCTGATGCGGTCCTGATAGCGCGCCACCTGGTCCGGCGTGCAGCGGCACGCCACGGTTCGATGACCGAAGTAGCCGCAGGGGCAGGGATTCATGGCCGCGATCAACTGGAACTTGGCCGGAAAGTCCACCTGCCGTGCCGCGCGCGAGATGGTGATGCGGCCGGACTCCAGCGGCTCGCGCATCACCTCGAGCACGCGGCGATCGAACTCCGGCAGCTCGTCGAGAAACAGCACGCCGTGGTGTGCCAGCGAAATCTCGCCGGGCATGGGGTTGCTGCCGCCGCCGACCAGCGCCACCGCGCTGGCGGTGTGGTGCGGCGCGCGGAACATGCGCGTGGCCCAACGCTGCGGCGCGAACTGGCCGACCAGCGAGAGGACGGCGGCCGACTCGAGCGCCTCGTCGGTCGACATGGCCGGCAGAATGCCTGCAAAGCGCTGCGCCAGCATCGTCTTGCCGGTGCCGGGCGGGCCGACCAGCAGCACGCTGTGCCCGCCGGCGGCCGCGATCTCCAGCGCACGCTTGGCCGCTGTCTGCCCCTTGACGTCGAAGTAGTCGGGGTAGGTCGGCGGCGTGAGCCGAACGGTGGCGTGCTGCGGCGGAATGCGCTTGGCCTGGATGTCGCCCGCGTCGTGCGCCAGATGCTCGACAACCTGCAACAGGCTCTTGGCGGGGAAGATCGAGATGCCGGCGACCAGCGCCGCTTCATCGCCGTTTTCGGCGGGCAGCACGAAGCCGCGCGGCGGGCTCTTGTCGCCAGCAGCCTTGGACACCGCGAAGGTCATCGCCAGCGTGCCGCGCACCGGACGCAACTCGCCCGAGAGCGACAGCTCGCCGGCGAACTCGTACTTGTCGAGCGTGCGCGCCGGGATCTGCCCGCTGGCCGCCAATATGCCGAGCGCGATCGGCAGGTCGAAGCGGCCGGACTCCTTGGGCAGCTCGGCGGGCGCGAGGTTGACGGTGATCCGCCGCATCGGAAACTCGAACTTCGAGTTCTGCAGCGCCGCGCGCACGCGCTCGCGTGACTCTTTCACTTCGGTGTCGGGCAGGCCCACCAGCGTGAACGACGGCAGACCATTGGCCAGATGCACCTCGACCGTCACCTCGGGCGCGAACATGCCCGACAGGCCGCGGGAGCGGACGACGGCAAGGGTCATGAGCTGTGGCGCACGGGCATCGGCAGCGCGATGTTATGCCAGCACCGGTTGCATGCGTCAGCCGGTCAAGGCCCTAACGCAGGCGCGGGCGAAGTCATCGACGGCCGTGCCGCGCGCTGTGATCAGGGGGCCATCGCGCACGACCGGCTGGTCCGCGAACCCGGTCTCATCCATGCCGAGCCGCCGCCGCTGCGCTTGCGTCATGCCCACCACATAGCGACGGCCGCCAAGGAGCCCCGCGGCGTGCAGCACGACCGGTCCTGCGCAGATGGCCGCAAAGCGAGTGCCGCTCGAGGCCCAGGCCCGCAGGCAGCCGAGCAAGCGCCCGTCGGTGGCGGGCGCGCGCATGTCGAGCGCGCCAGGCATGAGCACAAGCTGCGGCGCCGCGACGGACTCGGACCAGCGCGCATCGGCGAGCACGCGCAAACCGGCCTCGCCGCGCACGGCGCCAAGGTCGGCCGCCAGAACCGTCAGGGCCACGCGGTCGCGCAGCGCTTCGAGTGCCGGCGCGATCTGGTACTCCGCGAAGTCCGGGTAGAGCAGCAGGACACAAGCCGGGCGAGCCAGGGTCATGCGAGCGCCCGCCCGATCAGCATGCGCTGAATGTCGCTCGTGCCCTCGTAGATCTGGCACACGCGCACGTCGCGCCAGATGCGCTCGACCGGAAAGTCGGCGACGTAGCCGTAGCCGCCGTGGATCTGGATCGCATCCGAGCAGACGCGCTCGGCCATCTCGCTGGCGAAGAGCTTGGCCATGGCCGCCTCCTTCAGGCAGGCCTGCCCGGCGTCGCGCAGCGCTGCCGCATGCAGCACGAGCTGGCGTGCGGCCTCGAGTTGGGTGGCCATGTCCGCGAGCCGGAAGTTCACGGCCTGGTGCTCGAAGATGCGTTGCCCAAAGCTCTCGCGCTCCTTGGCGTACTTCAGCGCCGCTTCGAAGGCGGCGCGCGCCATGCCCACGCTTTGCGCGGCGATGCCGATGCGCCCGCCTTCGAGCGAGGACAGCGCGATCTTGTAGCCCTCGCCCTCCGCGCCGATGCGATTGGCTGCCGGCACGCGACAGTTCTCGAACACGATCTGCGCGGTGTCGGACGAGTGCTGGCCGGTCTTGTCCTCCAGCCGCGCGACCATATAGCCGGGCGTGGCGGTCGGCACGATGAAGGCGCTCATGCCGCGCTTGCCGGCGTCCTTGTCGCTAACCGCGATCACGATGGCGTAGTCCGCGTGCTTGCCGCTCGTGATGAACTGCTTTACGCCATTGAGGACGTAGTTCTCGCCGTCGCGAACTGCAGTGGTCTTCAGCGCCGCCGCGTTGCTGCCCACATGCGGCTCGGTGAGGCAGAACGCACCCAAGGCCTGCCCCTTGGCCAGCGGCACCAGGAACTGCTGCTTCTGTGCCTCGGTTCCGAAGTTGAGCAGGATCGCGCACACAGGGCAGTTGTTGACACTGATGATCGTGGAGACGCCGCCATCGCCGGCGGCGATCTCCTCCAACGCCACTGCCACCGCGGTGTAGTCCATTCCTGCGCCGCCATAGAACTCGGGCACCGCGATGCCAAAGGTGCCCAGCGCGGCAAGTTCGCGCAGCGCATCCTTGGGAAAGACATGGTCGCGGTCCCATTGGGCCGAGTGCGGTGCCAGGCGCGCAGCGGCGAATTCGCGCAGGGCCGATTGCAGGAGCAGATGTTCTTCGCGCAGCATAGGGGGCTCACAAATTGAGCCCCTATTGTGGCCCGGGCCGCAACAGGGCGCTGATGCGGGCGGCCGCGGCGCGTCATCTTGCGTCGGCCGAGGGCTAGCGGCGCCGCTTCAAGACCCACCAGCCGACAATCGCGCCGGCCGTTCCGGCGGCCAGCAGCATGGGCCCGCCGCCGATGAGACCCGAGACGATCAGGAAGCTGCTGTAGCACTGGCTGTAATGCTCGGGTCTGCACCACACGCTGGTTGCCAGGGCGGAAAACGATGCCCAGGTCAACAGCGCCACCAGCAGCGCGCGCGAGAACGACTGCGCCATGGACGTGACATTCTGGAGGGCACCTTGATAGACCAAAATGGCGAACAGCGCCGCAAACAAGCCCGGCACGGCAAGGAAGACCAGCGGGCTTGCGCCGCCTTCCTTCGCAAAACCGGCGAGCGTGTGCTGCAACGTGGCCGCGGCCAGCATGCCACACAGCCCAAAGGCTAATCCGGCGACGACCGGAGGCGACAGCTGCGGCGTGAGGCTGAAGCGTCGCGGCGCGGTGACTTTCTCCCGCGCCGGCAGATGCCCCAGGGTGTCGGCACCCACGGCGGGGGCGGCAGCCGCCGAAAAACGGCGCGCGCCCGTCGGCTGCGCCGACGCGCTGGCCGCCGCCTTGCTCTCGACGATGGTCGGGGCGATGACCTCCAAGGCATTGGCACGGTCTGCCTGCATCGGCGCAGCAGGCGCCCCCCCGCTTACAGTCGCCTCACGCTTGCCCGCGGGACTCATTGCGATTGCTCCGGCAGCCGGGCGGTAACCTCGATCTCCAGCAGCATGCGTGGATCGACCAGACCGCACACGACCGCGGTGGCCGCCGGGCGCACCTTGGCAAAGTACTGTCCGAAAACCGGTGCCAGTTGCTCGAACAGTTGCACGTCGGCCAGGTAATAGCGCACGCGCACCACATGATCGAGCGTGCAGCCGGCCTCCTTCAGCGCCGTGCCGATGTTGGCGAAGCATTGGTGGCACTGCGTCAGCGCGTCTGGCGCGATCGTCATCTGGGCATAGTCGAAGCCGGTGGTGCCGGCCACGTGCACGTACTGGCCGTCGTCCACCGCACGGCTGTAGCCCGCCACGGCTTCGAAACGCGAGCCGGAACTGATCAGACGCCGTTCGCTCACTGCCTGCACCTGCTGCACTGTCCCAAAGCTTCGCATGCTGCCTGCTTATCGCGTCGTCGTCGTCCCGTGCGACGTCCAGCGGGCAGCTTGTCCTACCACTCGAATTGCTCGCCGGTGTAATTCAGAAACTTGCCGTTGTGTGAAGCGTTGGCACTGTCGATCACGCGGCGCAGCCCAGTCACGCTCGTGACGACGTCGAGGTCGGCGTTCATCCCACCCATGTCCGTCTTGACCCAGCCTGGGTGGAACGCCATGCACACCACGCCCTTGGGCCCCAGGTCCAGGCTCGCGGCCTTCACCACCGAGTTGAGCGCTGCCTTGCTCGCCCGATACAACCATGACGATGGACTCATCATCAGCGTCGAGGAGCCCATGCGACTGGAGATGACGGCCAGCTTGCCCTGCGCTTTGACGAGCGCTGGCGCGAGAACGGGCAGTAGTTGCATGGCGGCCAGCACGTTGGTGTGCATGACCGTGTCGAAATCGGCCTGCGTGATGGAAGCAATCCCGCTCGTGCGTGGGCCGGCCACACCGGCATTGATGATTGCCAGATCGAGCCGCTCGCCATCGAAGTGCCTGCCGAAGCCGGCGATTGCGGTGGCGTCGCGCACGTCCAGCGCCAGCGGGCGGCACCCCAGTTCACGCAGGCGCGGCGCGTCCTGCGCATTGCGGTAGGTCGCATAGACGCGCGCGCCATCTGCCGCGTACTGGCGGGACAGTTCCAGCCCGATGCCGCGTGTGGCCCCAACGATCAAGACATTGCTCATGGAGAACCCCCTGGGAGCCGCCCCGGCCCGGACGTTTCATCAGGGACGCGGGAGTTGCGCGGATGCGTGCGCGATCCAGATTGGGCGACAGGGGCGCAGCCGATGCCAGCGGGCATCGGCGAGCACTTGAGCCGCAAGCTCGCCACGCAGAGCCTGCCCCCGCGAAGGCGCGGGCGCCGCGCAAGCGCGCGCCGCCCTGACGGACCAAAGTGGTTTTGTCCAGACATCACTTCGTCACGCTGATTACAGAGTAAGAACTTCCGCTTGCGGGGGCGACCTGGTGAAACATCCGGGCTAGACGGCCTGCGGCTTCGACAGCGCCAGACGCAAGGCCAGCAATGCAAAGAGCAGGCCACCGGTGGCCTGCGCCAGCCGCGCCCAACACGTCGGTATGCCGACTCTGCGCGCCTGGCTGACGAGCGCCACGATGGCAAACAAAAGCAGGGTGCCGTTGACCACGAACACGAATCCAAGAAATAGAAAGGCGAGCGCTTTATGTGGCGCGTCGGCCGCGATGAACTGCGGCAGCAGCGCGAGGAAGAACAACGCCACTTTGGGGTTCAGCACGTTGGTCAGGAACCCCTGCACGAAGACCTGTTGCAGGCTGGCGGCGCCGCGCCCTGCCTGCTTGCCGGCGGTGGCGCGTTCGTCACGCCAGGCGGCGCGTAGCAGGCCGAACGCCAGCCACGTGAGATACAACGCACCCGGGAGCTTGATCACGGTAAAGGCCGTGCTCGACGCCACCAGCAGGGCCGCCAAGCCAAGTGCGGCCGTCAGCGCGTGCGCCACGCAGCCGGCGCCAATGCCAAGCGCGGCCGCCACACCGGAGCGCCAGCCGGACTGCAAGGTCCGGCTGGCGGTGTAGAGCAGATCGACGCCCGGCGTGGCGTTGAGCACCAGCGCGCTCGCGATGAATAGCGGCAGATCCTGCGTGCCGAACATGCCGCCCGTGGCCGCGCCTACATCAACTCCAGCGCCAGCGCCGTTGCCTCGCCCCCGCCGATGCACAGCGCGGCGACACCGCGCTTGCCGCCGGTCTTCTTGAGCGCGCCGAGCAACGTGACGACGATGCGCGCGCCCGAGGCGCCGATCGGGTGGCCGAGGGCGCAGGCGCCACCGTGGATGTTGACCTTCTCGTGCGGCAAATTGTGCTCGACCATCGCGGCCATGGTCACGGCGGCAAAGGCCTCGTTGATCTCCCACAGATCGACGTCACCAGATTTCCAGCCGGTCTTGGCGAGCACCTTGCTGATGGCGCCCACGGGCGCGGTGGTGAACCAGTCTGGCGCCTGGGCGTGGACGCTGTGCGCCAGGATGCGCGCGATCGGCAGCACGCCGAGCTTCTCGGCGGTGGAGTCACGCATCATCATGAGCGCTGCCGCGCCGTCGGAGATCGACGACGCATTGGCTGCCGTGATGGTGCCGTCCTTCTTGAATGCAGGCTTCAGTCCCGGAATCTTGTCGGGCTTGCCCTTGAACGGTTGCTCGTCCTTGTCGATCTTGGTCTCGCCCGCCTTGCCCGCCAGTGTCACCGGCGCGATCTCCCAGGCAAAGCTGCCGTCGGTGTTGGCCTTGACGCTGCGCTCCAGCGACGCGATCGCAAACTCATCTTGCGCCTCGCGCGTGAATCCGTACTTGCCCACGCACTGCTCGGCAAAGACGCCCATCGCCTTGCCGCGCTCGTAGGCGTCTTCCAGCCCATCGAGCGCCATGTGGTCGAAGGTGGTGAAGGCACCGTAGCGATAACCCTTGCGCGAACCGACCAGCAGGTGCGGCGCGTTGGTCATGCTTTCCATGCCGCCGGCGACGATCACGTTGGCCGAGCCGGCCACCAGCATGTCGTGGCCGAACATCATCGCGCGCATGCCCGAGCCACACATCTTCGACAGGGTCACGGCGCCGGCCGACTGTGGAAGCCCCGCGGCGAGCGCGGCCTGCCGGGCGGGGGCCTGGCCCTGGCCGGCCATCAGGCAGCAGCCGTACAGCACTTCATCGACGGCGTCGCCGTTGACGTTGGCGCGTTCCATCGCGGCCTTGATGGCAACAGCGCCAAGTTGTGGCGCCTGCAGCGACGCAAAGTCGCCGAGCATGCCGCCGATGGGCGTGCGCGCGGCGGAAACAATAACGATGGAATCGGGCATAAGAACCTCCGGATCAATCGCGACCGACAGGGATGGCAGGGCCTCGGCCGAGGGGGGCAAGTCTAGCGATAAGCGAGAGCGAGCAAGCCTGCGCTTGCTTGCATTTGGCGAAATGATCGACGGATTGCGCGCGGGCCATCGACAACGCGCTGCACTCCTAGCGCGCACCCTGATCCCGGTGCGAGGCTGTGCCGCCGCCTGCTACGGCTCCAGGTAGACGTCCCGGAACGCCGCGCACAGTGTGAGCATCATGATTGGTGGCGACACCGGCCAGCCCAGGCCCAACGGGATGGTCGCCAATAGGGCGAGCACCAACGAGGCCAGTGTGTGGGCGAGTCCCGCCAGGACGTTCTTGAGCAAACCGGTCATGCTGAGCCAAACGGCGCGAACCGGATTTTCGTTACGGATTGCCACGAGCGGCGCGGTGAAATACATGGACATCGACGCTGCCACCAACACCAAGAACAGCACCACGAACTGCAAGATCATGAGCGGCCCCAAGCCATAGAGCCATGCCAGCGCTTCTGCTGGATCGTCGCTTGGGGTGGTCTGCATCAAGCCCGGCAGCGCTGAGCCGCCCAGCCAAAACGCCATGGCGACGGCGAGAGCACCGATCATGCCCACCTGCAGGTTCACGGTGAGGATCAGTCCAAGCGGATTCTTGCGGAAGCCGGCGAAGACATGGCCAATCCTTAGTGGCTCCCCCTGGTCCACTGCGTGGGCGCCAAGCAAAGCCCCGGCGAGCAAAATCGGGCTCAGCAGCAAGGCAGTCACTTCGCCGACGACAGGCAAGATGGCTGGCACGACGCTGAGGATCGGGAAGACCAGCAGGTAGCCCCACCACGGGAACGGGTGGGCAACGAACAGACGCCACGTATCAACGTACCAGCCAAAGCCGCGCAAGGGCGACACCACACGGGCACCGGTCGGTGTCGGCGCTGGCGCCACAGGCGCTGCGTCATCGGCGACCTCGAGTTCATCGTCGGGCGTCCCCATCGGCGGCAGCAGCCGATTGCGGTAGACGTGTGGCTCGGCAGAGCTGGCGCGCACGCGTTTCGCGGTGCGGCTTTGCCGACCGCCGCGGTCGAGTCGGAGCGGGCTGCCCCGTTGGGCGCTGCCGACGGCGGCGGCGGGGCGAGTGGCACGAGCTCCGGGATGCCGGGCGTGGCTCGCGCTGACGCAGGCGACTCAGCGCCCGCGGAGGCTCGTGTCGCCGCGGGCAAGGACGTTGCCGCTGGCAGGAGCGATGGCTCGGGCAGCGTGCCGGCCGGCGTTGGCGGAGTTGGCGCGGGAGAGGGCGCCCCCCGGCGGCGCCTGCCGGGCGTGCTGTGCCAACGCTGGCAAGGCGTCCACCCACGTATCCACCGCCCAGCGCACCTCACTGGCCGGCAGCACGCCCGCCGTCGCGAACTTTTGTGCGATGTGGTTGCGCATTTGAACGTAGGCCGGACGTTGTTCCGTGGGCGTCTTGGCCCATCTGAACAGATGCTGGACGGCACCCCGTTCAGCCATCAACACGAGCGTCCGCACTTCAGGCGGACCATCTGGCTGACCGCGCAAAAGCAGGCGTCGCAAACTGTCGGTGTCTTCGATCAGCGCGTTGCCGTTGGCGTCGAGGATGACTTTCAGACGCTTGGCAACATCGTTCATGGAGTCGGTCGGTTCGTGGTGTCCGAAGGGACCAAGGCTCAACGACGCTGTACGCAGTGCTAGCGGCGCGGCGGCGCAGTGTCAGCCAAAGCGCCGCATGTCGCAAGCTGCTGGCGGCATGGCGTCAATGGGCGCGGTGCCGGCATCACGCCGTGGATTGGACGTCCGACCGCCGCCGATGCGTACGCGGAAGTGCTTGGCTTTGCCGCCGCCAGCAATCGGTGGCCGGCGACGCATCGACTGCCTTAGCCCGGATGTTTCACCAGGTCGCCCCCGCAAGCGGTAGTTCTCCCTCTGTAATCGGCGTGGCGAAGTGACGTTTGGCCAGAACCAGTTTGGTCCCGCGGGGCGACGCGGGCTTGCGCGACACCCCCGCCTTCGCAGGGGCAGGCTCTGCGTGGCGAGCTTGCGGCTCATGTGCTCGCCGATGCCTGCGGGCATCGGCTGCGCCCCTGTCGCCCAATCTGGCTCGCGCACGCATCCGCGCAACTCCCACGTCTCTGATGAAACATCCGGGTTAGCGAAGTAATCGGCCCGAGCCCGCAAATCGCGCCGAAGAAACACTGGGCCATCGGGTTGTGGCACTGTCGGATTCGGTGCCGCGGAAGACCGATGTAGCAATGGTGCGTACTGCCCGCGGGTTAGC
>JADCGX010000028.1 GCA_020248785.1 Burkholderiales bacterium
TCTCATGTGGCCCGCGGTCGTCGCCAAGGGCGTCGTCGTGCAGGCCAAGCGCTGGGTCGTGGAACGCACTCATGCCTGGAACGAGCGCGCCCGTCGACTCATGGCACACCATGATCGATCCGCTTGGGCTCCACTGGCTTGGGTCTGGCTGGCCGAAGCACGTATCCTCGCAACCAGACTGGCGGCGTAGATCATTTCGTTTACACCCTCTCAGCCTTCCCGTTTTTTCTGGTCGTGAAGTCGCTTGACCCAACGCAGCACTTCGGCCACCGGCTCCAGCAGCTCGTCCACAACGTAGGTGTTGGTCTTGCACAGTTCGTTGAGCTCGCGCGCCAGCGGCACGTTGCGCAGGATCGGAATATTCGCTTTCTCGGCGACCTCCCGGATCCGCAGGGCCTGGTCGTCCACGCCCTTGGCGACAACTAGCGGCAGCGGCGTGACGCCTTCTTCATAACGAAGCGCCACGGCCACATGGGTCGGGTTGACCACGACGACCGACGACTGCCTGACGTTATCCAGGGTGTTGTTGAACGCCATCTCGCGAAACAGCTCCTCGCGTTTGCCCTTGAGCAGCGGATCGCCTTCGTTGTCCTTGTACTCGCGCTTGACCTCATCCTTGCTCATGCGGTTCTGCTTCATGAACTCATAGCGCTGATGCACGTAGTCCACGGCGGCGAGAACGACGAAAATCCCGGCCGACCAGGCGCCAATCGTCGTCAATACATCGCGACCGATCACGACCAGCGCATCGAGCTCCAGCCGCGGCGCGTAGACGACCGGTCGCAGCGCGTCGCGCAGAACCATGACCAGGACAACCGCCACGAGCGACGCCTTGACGAGCATCTTCAGAAGATCGATCACGTTGCGCAGCGCGAACATGCGCTTGAATCCGGCGACCGGGTCGAGCTTGTCGAACTTGGGCGTCAGCGGGTGAAAGCTGATGAGCCAGCCACTCACGAATGCGCCGGCCAGCGCGGCGGCCAGCGCACCGAGGATCAGCGGCGGGCCGCTCAACAGCAGCAACTGCACGAAGTAGTACTCCACGATACGGGGCAGGGTATTCGCGTTCCACGGCGCTGCCGCCAATTGCAGCGTCACGACGATCATCTCGCGTAGCCGCTCGTAGAAGTACCCACCCAACGCCGAGAAGATTCCCAACTGCACAAGGAAGCCGGCCGCCGACAGTACGTCGTTGCTGCGAGCAATCTCGCCCCGCTTGCGCGCGGCGTTGAGCTTCTGGGGAGTGGGCTCTTCGGTCTTCTCGCTCGACATGGCGTCGGGCTGCCAGTTGCGCCGCCGCGCTCAGGAGCGCAGCGGGGCAAGCACTTCGATGGTGGGAACCAGCCAGGTCCGCGCACCGTCATACAAGAAGGCCAGAAACAGCGCCAGCACCAGGACGGAAACTGCGGCCTTGATGGGCTGCGACAAGATGTAGACGTTCAACTGCGGCGCGAAGCGCCCGATCAGACCCAGGGACAGCTCGACGGCGATCAGGATCAGCACGATGGGGAACGCGATTTTTACGGTCAGCGCCATGAGTCCGTCCAGATGCCCCAGCACGGTAGCCTGCAAAGCGGCGCCGCCGATGGGCAAAGTCGCATGCACCGGCCAGATGCGATACGACTCGAACAGAACGCCCATCAACGCGACAAGGCCCCCCGATGCCACGAACAGGGCGAGGGCAAGCTGTCCGAGAAACTGCGACATCGCGCCGCTCTGCGCGCCGGACAGCGGATTGAGCAGCGTGTTCATCGACATGCCTGTTTGGAAGTCGATCATGTGACCCATGCCCTCGATCGCCCAGAAAATGAGGCCGAGAAGGTAGCCCAACAGCGCGCCGACGAAGATCTCCTTGACCACGACGAGCAACAGCGTGGAGACGGGCATGAGCCCTTCTGGGTGCTGCGCGGCGACCAGCGGATAGACGACGATGGCCATGCTGAACATAAAGGCATTGCGCGCCAGGGCCGTGATCAGCCGGCCCGACAGCAAGGGGAACACCAGCGAGAAGCTCAGCAGCCTCACCAGCGTCAGCCACAGCGGCGTCAGGTTGTCCGCGAGCTTGAGGAAGAATGCGAGGTCGTTCATGGTGCCGCTCAGCGGTAACTGAGGACCAGTCCGTGCAGCAGTGCCGACCAGCCGTCGAGCATGACGAACAGCAGCAGCTTGAATGGCACCGAGATGAGCGTCGGCGACAGCATCGCCATGCCCCAGGCGAGCAGGATGTTGGCGACGATCAAGTCGACGACGACGAACAGCAGATACAGCAGGAAGCCGACCTGAAACGCCTCGGTTAGCTCGGTCAGGGTAAAGCTCGGAATCAGGATGATGAGGTCGTTCTCGGTGAGCCGATCCGCCTTGTCCTTCGGCCACAGCGTCCGGGACGTTTCCAGGAAAAAGCGGCGCTCGCGCGGCGAGCTGTGCTTGCCGAGAAACTCGGCCAGGGGTTTGCGCGCGGCGTCCAGCACGTGCCCAAGTTCTTGCGGACGATTGCCGATTCCGGTCGCGGGCTTCTGGCGCAGATTGTCGGCGATGTCCATGCCAACCGGCGCCATGATGTAGGCGCTGACGATCAAGGCCAGCGCATTGAGCACCATGTTGGGGGGCGTTTGCTGCACGCCAAGGGCGGCGCGCAGCAGCGACAGCACGATGACGATCTTGGCGAAGCTCGTCACAAGAACCGCCGCGAAGGGCGCAAGCCCGACGACGACCAGCAGCGTCAGCAGGCTGAGCGTATCGGGTAGCCGCAGGTCCATCGGCCGGTCGCCTCAGGCAGCTTCGCCGACAAGCAGGTCGTCGACGAAAACGGCCAGCGATTCGCCGACCGCGACCAATCGGCCCCGCGCGAGAGGCACGCCGTTGGCGCGCAATACGACCATGCCACGTGCCGCTTCCGGAGTCAGGCCGATCAGTAGTCCGGGCGCCAGTTGCGTGAGTTGATCGACCGATAGCGTTTCGGCCGCCGCTTCGACGACAACCTCGACCTGGGCGACCGCCGTCGCGCCGGACTCGGCCGGATCCGGCGCGACGCGTGTTTCGGTCGGGTTGGTGGCGGCATTCACGGCGCGCGCGGCACCGGCGAGTTGTGTCGCTTGCTGATCCATGGGCAATACCTCCATTAAGCGAATGAGCTGGCCTTCCACGCGAACGTGCGCCCAGCGCCGACCGTGCCGGTCGCACAGCAGCGCGTCGTCGCTGTCGGCCGCCCTTGGCATGATGAGTGCGCCTCCCGGAACCAAACTCCGACACTCATCCCGAGTGAGCGCGATGCGTCCGAAGCGCAGTACGCAGGCGACGGGAAGGCGCCCGATAGCCTGTCGTACTCGTCGATCCGCGACGATGCCGCCGCAGCGCCGCCAGACGGCGGCGGCGGGCGGCGCGTAGCGCAGCCGAACCGTCAGGGCGATGTCGTCCGCCAGTTCGATGTCGAGCACTTCGGCGTCGACCGATGGCGCGGGCTGTTCGTGCTGCTGTTCGTGCTGCGTGTCCAGCCGTACCGGCGCGGACAGGGCCAGCGTCATCGCTCGGGTCATCGGCGCGAGCAGTTCCTGCAAGAGGCATCCCCGCAGCGTGTCGTCCAGCGCGGCCAGTTCGGCCGGTGCGATGGCGTCGGTGTCTAGCGCAGCGCTCGACAAGAGCTGCAGCGTGGCGCTGTGTCCCGCGCAGTACAGCCGGCCATGCGCGGCCGAACCGTCTAGCTGCACGACCTGCCGCGGTCTGAGCCGCAGACGACTCGGGTGTCCGTCGCCGTCGGCGCCGGATGGGCGCAGCGACCTGGCGGCTGCTTCGGCCTCGCCGAGTCGGCGGAGAGGCAACTGCGGCGGGCCGAGTCGCACGCCGCCATGTTCTCCAGGCGATGGGGGGCGCATGAGCTCTCTCATCGGCCTGCGGTCAGCGCGACAGCACCACAACCTCGACGCCATGCGCGCTCAGGGCGGACAAGCGCTCGCGGACCACGTCGGCATCGGCGGCAAGAAGCGCGAGCGTGGCGTCGTCGCCAGAACGAAAGGCCAGGGTCATGCGGCCACCCTGACGCTGCATGTGAAGGTCGGTCTGGGGAAACACCTTCTCCTTGAGGCGTAGCCGAATGTCCCAGTCGCCCGGCAGAGCGTCTTCCGACATCTGCAAGCAGTCGACCAGCTCCTCGATCAACTGCGCCAGGGCGCCCTTGCGCTTGTGCCGATCGTCGTCGGTCGCTTGTCGCTGCGGTGAGCCGACACCATGAAAGATCTGTGGCGAACCGCTGATGGCAGGCATTGCCGGCAGCGCCGAGGATTCATCCTCGCGCTTCCGGGAGTCATCATTGCGTGCGGTCGAAGCACGTTCGTCCTCCCGCCGCGCGTCGCCCGAGCGCGCGGCGCGCGCCGGCTGCGTGCCGTGTGCCGCCGCCATCGTGCTCGTCGGACGCAGCGCCCCGGCTGCACCCGCATCGTCCCGCGCAGCCCGCACGGGTACGTGAGCGGCCCGCTCGGGCGCCGCCTGTGCGATCAGCATGGCCTGCTGCGTCTGCGCGAGCTGGATCGCCTGCTGTGCCATGCCGGTCGATGGCATCGCCTGCGCGCTGGCAAGGGCGTCGTCGTCGGCGTCGTCGTCGTCGCGCTCCTCGCGCCAGGGCTGTGCGCCGTCGGCCTCTGCGTCGCGCCCCGATCCGGGCTCGCGCGCGTACCTCTGCGTGAAGCGATCGAGCGAGCGGCCGACGACGGCGACCTGGACCTGCGATGTCGAGTCGGCCGGAGCGGGGTCGGTCGGTCGTGGCGTTGGGCGATCCGGAATCATGGAGGCTCGCAAGGCGGCTGTCGTATCGAGCCGGCGCGATGTGCCGCCTCATGACAAGCGAGGACGTTAAGCGGCGCTCCTTTCGGTTCTCTTGCCGCGATCTTTCGCGGCGCGTCGGCGTTGCGGGCGGGAGCCACCAAGCGGCCACAGGCCTGTCCGCCGAGCCGATCGGCACAACGCGCCGCGACCTGATCGCCGCGCTGTCTTCGGATCGACGCGCGTGGCCGAAACGCGGCATCGAGTACGGGCGGGCGTGTTTCGAAACTCGAATCGGCACCGCCGTTGCCGGCTCGACGACGCATGCGCGGCACCGTCGCCGCAACATTGCCGTAACGGCGCGGTAAGGAATCGGTGAGACGGACGTCCTAAGGTCCGCCCATGCCGTCAAGGCGTCCCGTCGGAGACCATCGATGTTCGATTCCAGCGCACTCACCTTCCATGAAGACTCTCATCGTGCCGCGTTCTCAGTAAAGCCGCACGGGAGCGTGGCCCACGCCCCGCAGCGCGGCGATGCGCGCCGGGCGGGACCACTGCCGTTCGCGCAAGAAGCGCTGTTGCATCGCCGCCTGGCGGAGCCGAACGTACTGCAAGCGCGCATCTATTGCTGGGGTGGCGCGGTGTTGCGTCTTGACGACCGCGGCGGTCTGAGCCGCGGTGTGCAGATCGAAGTCGTGCCGTTGCGACTGTGGGCGCGGCTGGGCGAGGCGCGCAGTTATGAGATCGTCACGCGGGCCGACTGGCAGCGCAGCACGCTGGCGCTGGCACGCGGCGCCTTCGGTCGGCTGCCCAGCGCCACGACGCTCGCGTACGGCGGCCCGAATCGCGACGCCCTCGGCCACTGCCTGGTCAGCCTCCTGAGCGTCGGGCCGACTCCGGAGCGCGGCGGCTGGATCGACTTGCTTCTCGGCGGTACCGCCATGACCGACCTGCTGCGCGGCGTAGAGCGCGCGGCCATGTTCATGACCGCAGCGGCCAGAGCGCCGGGCGAACACAGGCTCGCCGTCGCGGCATGAGTTCCACAGTGTCCGCGGTGAGAATTTCGACGCAGCGGCGTTCGCCGCTGCAATGGCTCGTCGCGCACAACGACGTCGCGCTGGCGCTGATCGTCGTCGCGGTCGTCGCGCTGATGATCTTCCCGATCCCGGCGGCGGGCCTCGACCTGCTGATCGCGCTGAACATCGGCGTGAGTATCTTGCTGCTGATGCTGTCGATGTACATACCGTCGGCCCTCGGGCTGTCGACCTTTCCGGCGTTGCTGCTGTTCACGACGCTGTTTCGACTATCGCTGAACATCGCCTCGACCAAGCAAATTCTGTTGCACGCGCACGCCGGCGACATCATCGAGACCTTCGGCAAGCTCATCGTCGGCGGCAGCGTCATTGTCGGCCTGGTGGTGTTTCTGATCATCGCGATCGTGCAGTTCGTCGTGATCGCCAAGGGTTCCGAGCGCGTGGCCGAGGTCGGCGCGCGCTTCACGCTGGATGCGATGCCCGGCAAGCAAATGAGCATCGACGCCGATCTGCGCTCCAACATCATCACACCCGACGAAGCCAAGCGGCGACGCTCCATGTTGGAGATGGAGAGCAAGCTGCACGGCGCGATGGACGGCGCGATGAAGTTCGTCAAGGGCGATGCCATCGTCGGCATCCTGATATCGGCGGTCAACATCCTGGCCGGTATCTTGATTGGCGTCACGGTCAAGCAAATGGCCTTCGCCGACGCGCTCGGGCGGTATGCCATCCTGTCGATCGGCGATGCCATGGTTTCGCAGATTCCTTCGCTGTTCGTGTCGATCGCGGCCGGCATTCTCATCACGCGCGTCGCCGACGACGATGCGCCCAAGTCGCATCTGGGCGGCGAGATCTTTCGCCAGATCACCGCGCACCCGAATGCGGTCCTGATCTCTGCTGCCGTGCTGGCGGGTTTCGCCGTCGTGCCCGGCTTTCCGACCGTCATTTTCGCGACTCTGGCCGGTCTGACCGGTGGCGTCGGCATCCACCTGTGGCGCCAGCATCGACGCGCCAGCGGCTACGACAAGACGCCGATGCCGTCGGCCAAGCGCGACGGCGCGGCGCCCGTGCCATCGTTCGTCGCGCAACCGCAGGACTCACCGGTGGCCCTGCCGCTGCTGGTTCGGCTTGGCGCCGACCTGCACGGCCGTGTCGATCCCCAGGCCCTCGATACGGAACTCGCGCAGTTGCGGCGAGATCTGCGTCTGCGCACGGGAGTACCTTTCCCGGGTCTGATGTTCACCTTCGATCAAGAGCTCAGCGGCGACAGTTACGTGATCGCCGTGCATGAGCTGGCTACCGCCCGCGGCACGCTGGACGGCGGACCCGACGCCGCACCGTTGGTCAGGCAGATCGCGCAGGCGGTGCGCGACGTCTTGTTCAGGCGTACCGGTGCCTTCGTCGGGATGCAGGAGGTACAGACCATGCTGGCTGCCGCGCAGCAGGTGCTGCCCGACCTCGTATCCGAAGCGCAAAAGGCACTGCCCTTGCAGCGGATCGCCGATGTGATGCGGCGTCTGGCGGAAGAGGGTATTTCGATTCGTCAACTGCGCCACATCCTCGAAGGCCTGATCGCCTACGGCCCGCGCGAGAAAGATCCCGTGGCGCTGACGGAAATCATCCGCGGCACGCTGGGTCCGTTCATCGTGGCCGAGCGCTTGAACGAGGGCGTGCTCGAAGTGATGCTGCTCGATCCGAGCGGCGAGGAGATGCTGCGGCAGATGCAGTTGCAGCGCGCCGGTGGCGGGCCGCTGCCGATGACCGCGGAGGCAATGCAAGCGCTGCGGGACTCGCTGACTCAGCTCGTGCCGGAGGGTGGCGCGCGAGCGCCCGCGGCGGTGGTGACCGCCGATGTACGTCGTGCGCTGCGCGACCTTCTTGAGGACCTGCGGCCGGGCCTGAGCGTGCTGTCGTTTCAGGAGATCCCCGCTTCGACCAAGGTGCGCAGCATCGGCAACCTGTCGCTGGGCGCCTGACGCGGTCCTCGGTCGAGCGGAGGTTTTGGCCTGAATTTGCCTTGTTGCGTGGACCATCGACGCGGCGGTGGTGAACGTCGGCGACGTGTTGAGCCATAGGCAACGACCCAGTCTGGCGCACCGCGGCCGAGCGCGCGCAGGTCTCGGTTCACCAGCCGCCCGTGCGGACGCTGCGGCGCGCGGCCGCGGCGCCGCACTGCTGCTCGATTCACGTCGATCCGCCGGCGAGCTTGTCGGCCAGCGGCGAGCCCGGCTCGACCACGCGCCAAAGGCCACGCGCCAAAACGGCGTCACCTCGGCCGCGCTCGCACCCGCCTCGATCCGCTCCCAGGCGGCGTCGCTGACCGTGCGCAGGAAGGTCGCGGTCGACACCGGAAAGGTTGTTTCGGCGCCGTGCGCCTGCGCCAACGCGCGGCGCAACTCCTGCATAGAGAGAAACCGGCCGGAGGGTGTGCGCTCGCGCAGGTAGGCGTCGATCTACCGTGGGCTGGAGATCGGCAACTGCGACCCGGCAGGCACGCCCGCAAAGTCCTTGTCCAGGCGTACCGTGTGCGGCGGTTGCGCCTGCATCTTCTGCTGCCAGGTCTTGGGCTTGCCCGGCATGGGCGTGGTGAGTGGCTCAAGGCCAACAGCGGCCTGACCGAGGCCGAGATCCAGCGCATGGTGCAGGATGCCGAGGCCAACAAGGCCGAGGACCACAAGCGGCTCGAACTCGTGCAGGCGCGCAATACGGCCGAGGCCAGCGTGCACCAGATCAAGA
>JADCGX010000029.1 GCA_020248785.1 Burkholderiales bacterium
AACTGCCGGACCGCATGGTCATCCACCAGCGCCATCTCCGACCAGGTGCGGCCGCCGTCGGTGGTCTTGGCCACCACACGCGCCGAGGCGGTGCGGTCCGGGTTGTACGACTGCACCGTCGTGTAGCCGACCTCCGGCGTGGGAAAGCTCATCTTCCAGGTCAGCTCGTACGGCCGCGCCGACCGATAGACCTCGCGCCAGGTGGCGCCGCCGTCGTCGGTGGCCAGGATCAGCGCGTTGGACTGCGAGACGTCGGCGTGGGTCGCCGCGGCGATGAAGCCGCGCCGGTCGTCGAGGAACTTCACATCGAAGGCCGCCGCGCCGAGGGCCGGCAGCTTGCCCTGCTTCCAGGTCTTGCCGAGGTCGTCGGACCAGATGAAGGCGGCCGGGCCGCCGACCCGGCCGACGCCGATGATGCGCGGCCGGTGGTCGAGCCGCCCGGCATTGACGAAAGGCACCTGCACGATGTCGAACGCGCACAGACCGGTCACCGGCGCGCCCTCGATCGCGGTCACTGGCGCCCAGGTGCTGCCGCCGTCCTCGGTCCGGTAGACCGGCACCGCGTCGGTGACGCCCGGAAAGTACCCGGTGCCGATGTTGCCGAGCACGCCGACCTTCTCGTTGACGAACGCGAGCGCGCGCACGAACGTGCCCTTCTGCTCCCAGACCTTGGTCCAGGAGTCGCCGCCGTCGGTGCTGCGGAACACCTTGCCGTCGCCGTTGCCGTACCAGCCGACCCGCTCGTTGACGAAGAAGATGTCGTCCTGCTTGCCGCGGTAGGGCTCGGTCGGCAGTTGCTGCCAGGCGGCCACCACGGAGAACGGCACTGGCGTGGTCACTGGCGCGGCACCCGCGGCCTTGGCGGGGATCGCCGGCGCGGCCGCCTCGACCGAGTCGATCCAGGCCAGCATCTTGTCCGGCAACCCGGCTTCCCAAGTCCCCTGGCCCATCGCGCGGACGCTGTCCTGCAGCGAGGCGTGGCGGGTGAAGCCGTGATCGACCTGCGGCAGGGTGAGCACCGAGCCGGCGCCCGGAGTACGCGCATTGACGATGTCGGCAATCAACTGGTGATCCTGCAGCGCGGTGACCCAGTCGTACTCGCCGTAGATCGCCAGCACCGCGCCGGACGACTCCTGCCAGGCGCGCGCCAGGTTCAGTTCCTGCAGCTCGTGAAAGAACTTCATGCTGCGCGTGGCGATGTGGTTTTCGCTCAGCATCAGGCCATCCGGCTCCTGGCGCAGCTGCGGCCAGCGCCGCCACACGTCGCCCAGCGTCTTCTTCTCGATCAGGATCATCGAGCTTTCCTTGGCCTGCCCCAGCACGTCCTCGCTGACCTCGGCTGGCGACTTGCCGGCCAGCGCCGACTGGCGCCGCGCGTTTTCGAGCTGGTATTCGAACCAGGTGCGCGCCAGCGTGCCGTAGACGATGCTGCCGCGCACGCGGCCGTCGCGGGCCAGGTAGGGCGCCATCAGCCCACCCATCGAGTAGCCGAACAGGTAGATCCGGGTCGGGTCCACCTCGGGCATCGCGGCCAGCGCATTCATCGCCGCGCGATAGCCGTCGAGCTCCTCGGCAAAGCCGATCTCATGGCACGGCGGCCCCTCGCTGTCGCCGAGCCCCGGCTTGTCCACGCGCAGCGTGACGAAGCCCTGCCGGGCCAGCGCATGCACGATCCGGGTGTCGGCGGCGTCGGGCCGGTCGGGCCGGTCGATGGAGTCGCAGGTGATGCCCTGGAGGTACAGCAAGGCCGGATGGCGGCCGGCGCGTGCCCGCACGGGCCGGTCGGGCACGGTGACGATGCTGCGCAGCCGGTAGCCCTTCGGTGTCTGGACGCTGCGGTAGCTCACCGTGCTGCCCGCCACCTGTTCACGCCGGTCGGCGAGCGTGAGACGCAGCGTGACCGGTGCGCCCTGGCGCAGCACGTCGATCGCGATCGATTGTCCGACGCGCAGCTCGCGCAGCAGCGGCCGCAGCGCCTCCGGCCTGGTGACCGGCCGTCCGGCGACGGCCACCAGCGTGTCGCCGGCCAGAATGCCGGCCGCCGCTGCAGTGCCTCCGGGCGCAACCGCGCTCACCACCACACGGTCGGTGCTATCGGCGTCGAGCCGAACGCCCAGCGGAGCGGGGCGGCGGGGCAGAGATCCCGGCGCCTCCGCGGCGGCGGTCGCGGCGGCCGGTGGCTGCCCCGCAGCGGTCCCGCTTGGAACCTGCTGAGCGAGCAGGGGTGAGGCCAGCAGCAGGGCGAGGACGAATGCGAGCGCGGAAAGGTTCATGGTTTGCTCTTGGTGGACAGGGCGGCTGCGGCGGCGGCTGCGGCTGCGGTTGCGGTTGCGGCTGCGGTTGCGGCTGCGGTTGCGGTTGCGGCTGCGGTTGCGGTTGCGGCTGCGGTTGCGGTTGCGGTTGCGGCTGCGGTTGCGGTTGCGGTTGTGATTGAGGCTGCGGTTGCGATTGAGGCTGCGATCGAGGCTCCGGACACCCGCATCGAGGAGTCCGGCGCAACGGCCAACTGGACAGGGATGTTGGCGGTCCCGGTCGGCGCCGACAATCCGGTTGCGACGAGCCGCCGCCCGGGCGCGGCGAGCGGTCGATCCGTGGTACCGGCGGGCGACCGCCCATTGCCGGGCATCGGCACTTCATCCCGCGGATTCAGTTACTGGTCGCTTGCTTCAAGCATCGGGCGGATCGTTCGGGTAGCTTGGGCGCACGTTGTCCGTCCGGAGTGTCCGATGTCCAGTTTGCTGTCGTCCCGTTCGGTGCTTGTCACCGTTGTGCTGGCCGCGTGCCAGGCCGCTGTCGTTGCAAACGCTCAGACCCCGGGCGCACCCGCCGCCGCAGCGCGGCAGGTCATCACCTCGGCCGAGCAGTTGCCGCGGCGTGTCATCAAGCTCGACAAGCTGCCCAGCCAGTATCTCGAAGCGCCGCTCGCCGAGGTGCTGGCGCTGGCGGCGGTGCTGGAGAAGAACCTGCGCGATGACCTCG
>JADCGX010000003.1 GCA_020248785.1 Burkholderiales bacterium
AGCCACAGCGTGAGCGGCGAGACGATCTCGAACAAGGTGCGCGTCAGGTCGTGCCGGTTGTAGGCGACGAACAGCTCATACACCAGTACCTCGTTCATGATCTGCGAGATCACGAAGCTGATGGTCAGCAGCAGCGCCGGGTGGACGCCGCGAAAGGCCCAGACGTGCGCGCGAACCGGCACGCTCAGCCGGTTTTGGAGCGCGTATTGCATGCGCGCGCGCTCCGGCGTGGCGGCAGCGGGGGGCACCACGCGCGCGCGGCCCGGTGCACCTTGGGCTTCAGGACCAGGTGCCATTTGGTGCTCGCGGTTAGGGCGCATAGCCTGCGGTCAGGACGAGCGCGGTGCGGCCGGCATCCCACACGCTGCCGTTCGCCCATTGCACGTCGTACACGCCCTTCTCGTGCGGGCGCGCACCGGCCAGCGTGGCCGACGCCTCGATGGTCCGCCAGCGGGTACGAGCCACCGACGCGTAGCTCAATGTGTCGAAGCTGCTCCGGGCGTCGACGTGTTGATAGCCGATGCGCGCGAGCAGCGCGGCGGCGCGCGACAGTCGGTGCGTGTAGCTGAGTTCGAGATACTGGCTGTCGCGCGAGGTCTGCGGCCCCGCCTCGAGACAGGCTTGCGCCTCCAGCAGGTCGGGAATCGACGGGAACACGGTGGCCCCGTTGATACCGTAGAACGTGCGCGACACGATGTGGAAGTAGCGGGCCTCCAGCGGGCCGCGGCTCGCGCCGACGAACAACTCGGTGGTGGTCGGCGAAACGTCGAGCGCGGCCGGCTGGATGTCGATGATCTGGCCCGTGTTCGGATCGCGGCTCTGGTTGAACTCCGAGCCCGACAGCCCCGGCAGCCGCGCCACCGGAAAGCGCGAGTGCTGCGCGCCGATCTCTACCTGCCAGGCCTCCGCGTCGCCGAAGCAGTAGCCGACGGACGGCTGCAACCCCAGGCCACGCCCGCCGGGGTACTGCGTCTTGTTCACGCGCGTGAGCTTCAGTTCGGCGAACAGGCCCGCGTTGTGCAGCAGTTCCGCGGTCAGCTTGGCCGTCGGCCGGTTGGTGCTGGTGCTGATGCCGCGCGTGCGGTTGTCGGTGGTCAGGTCGATCCGGCCGGTGGCGTGCAGCGTGCCGTCGTGCGGGCTGGTGTCAGCCGCGCGCACGGCGGGCGGCAATGCCGCGCAAATGCAGGCAAGCAGCGCGGCTAGCGGGGCGAGGCGCGCTGCGAACCGCGTGGTGTGATTGCCATGGGCGCCGGTCATGGCGTGCACCCCGGCTTGAAGTCGGTGGCGGCGGTCCAGGTTTCGGTCTCACCGAACACCTCGGTGCCGATGTAGGCGCGCAGATGCAGCTTACCTTCGCGCTTGTGCAGCGCCGCCTTGTAGGTCTTGCCGCTCTCCGGCTCGTACACGTTGCCGTCGCGCCAGACGCCGTTATCCCAGCGCCCCAGTTCAAGCAAGGGCAGGCCGCACAGGGAGCGCTTGCGCAAGGCCGGATCGGGGTTCAGTTCGTCGGTGCCCCGCTTGCGCGTGAACACCAGGTATCCGCACAGCGCGGCTGCGTTCGGGCAGGGCTTGATTTCGATGACCGAACGGTCGGACGTACGCCAGTAGCCGGCGAAGTCCTGCAGATCGGAGGAGTGCACCGGCGCTGCCGCCAGCGCCGCCGCGGCGAGCGCGCCGCGTGCAGCCCGGCGGGTCCGGGCCAGGATCGTGCGGTCGCCTCGCACGGAACACCTCCAGGTCGTGAGTAGCGCGTCGGCCCCGATGCCCGCGCGGGGAGGCGGCCAGGCGACGCTGCGACGGGTCGGGGGGATGACCATCAGGCCACCGCCGTCTGGAGGACGACGACCGGTGCCGCGTGGTTCTTGCGTTGAACGAAAGGGGCCAGCCGCTGGAAAAACCGGTGCGGCTCGATCACCTGCTCCGGCGAGAACGCGCCGTGGCGGCCGATCAGGCCCTGCGAAAGCATCTGCACGGCCAGCGCGGTGGGAATGCAGGTGTTGGCGCCCATGCCACCGGGAATCTCGCCATTGAGCCAGGCACTGCACACCCGCCGCCGGTTGCCGTCGTGCAGCTCCGCCAGCGCCGAGATTTCGGACGGGATGTAGCCGGTCGGAAACACCGCTTCCAGGAAGGCGCTCGTGACCAGCGCCGATGATTCGCGCCAGGTCAGGTCGCCCGACTCGATGTTGCGCGTGAGCTTGCGAAACTGCGCTGCCGCCTCGGCCACGCTGTGCAGACCCGAGTCCACCCGCCGCTGGAGCACCTTCAGCAACTGAATCAGCGGACGCGAGAACACCATCACGTTCACGCTGTCGCGTATGAAGGGGAAGGCCCGCGGCAGCGTCAAAGGCTCCGGATGCCCGACGGTGTGGGCGCGCAGGTGCCCGATGCCTGGCACCTGGAGCCGCACTTCGCTCAGGGGTCGCGCCAGCACGGTGCGGCCGTCGGCGTGCACCGGGATCTCGCCGGTCAGCTGCTCGAACCAGTGATCGACCGCGGCCCCCATGTCCACGCCGGCATCCGCGTTCTCCTTTGCGCTCGAGGTGCTGCCCCAGGTTGTCACCACGCGCTCGGCACGACCGACGGTCTGGATCGCCTTGGCCGCTAGCAGGTTCGAGATGCCGGGGCTCGCGCCCATGCCGACCAGGGCGGTGATCCCGGCGGCGGCCGCCCGCTCGTGCAGGGCCAGCATTGCCAGCGTGGGCTCGGGGTCATCGCAGATATCCACATAATGGCAGCAGGCCTCGAGCGCGCACTCCAGCACCGTGGTGCCGAACAGGTAGTACGGGCCGATCGTGGACACCACGATGTCGTAGGCCTGCAGCAGCGCCGTGAGCCCGCCGCGGTC
>JADCGX010000030.1 GCA_020248785.1 Burkholderiales bacterium
AGCGTCGCCGATGCGGCGCTCGCGGCATCCGTGCTCGCGGCCAGGCCCGCCTGGCGCGAGCTGCCGGCGCAGGGGCTCGCCAGTGGCGGGCCTGTCTTCGGCGCCGTGACCACGCCGCAGCAACATCTGGCTGCGCCATCGATGCTCGCGGCGCTGGAGCGCGCCACGCAGACGTTGTGCGCCAAGGGCGCGCGCGTGACCGATGTCACCTGGCCGCGCGTGTTCGATGGCCTGTTCGATGCGCAGAAAACGGTGCAGGCGTTCGAGACGGCCCGCGCCCTTGCCACGGAGTACACCGGGCAGCGGGAGCGTCTGTCGGCGCGCCTGGCGGAGGGCATCGAGCAGGGCCGTGGCATTGCGGTGGAGCAGTACACCGCGGCGCTGCAACTCGGCCGCGCCTGCGCCGCGGCCATCGAGAGCCTGTTCGGCGTGGCGGAGGTGCTGCTCACGCCCAGTGCGCCGGGCGAAGCCCCGGTCGGATTGACGTCCACCGGCGACCCCGTATTCAACCGCCCCTGGCACTTGCTTGGCTGCCCCATGCTCAACCTGCCGGTGCCGCAGGCGCTCAGTGAGAGCGAGACAGGACTGCCCTTGGGGCTATGCGTGGTGGCGCGCCCCGGTGACGATGCACGATTGTGGGCGCATGCGGCGTGGATCGAGGCCGCGTGGCGTGACGTGAATTGACGCGGGCGGCGCGCGCGGCGCAGATGACGTCCGGGCGCCAGCCGGGCTTAGCGCACGATCAGCACGGGGACGGTCGCCTCCGACAGCACGCTGCGACCGACCGAGCCCAGCACCGTCCGGCGCAGCAGGCCACCTTCGCTTGCACCGAGCACGATAAGGTCGAAGCCGCCGTCGACGGCAGTCTGCGCGATCTCCGGGCCCGGCTCGCCCTCGCGCACATCCAGCGTCGGTGCGTAGCCGGCGTCCCTCAGTTGCTGCAACAGTGGGCCGACAATGGCCTGCGGATCGACATCGGGCAGCGCCGGCATGCCGGGGTCGGCGCCCAAGGCGCCCACCGCGCGTAGCGGCGGCGGCTTCTCGATGAACAGGCAGGTGAGTTCGGCCCGCTCGAACATGGTGCGCATGCGGGCGACGTAGGCGACGGCGTGGCGCGAAGTGGGGCTGCCGTCCATGGCGATCAGTACTTTCATGCGTCCTCCTTGGCGTTCGCCGTGCCCGTCGTTGCCGGGTCCGCTCGCTCCAGCGAGCATAGACCCGCAGGTAGGCGTGAGGCCCGCACGACGGGCGCGCCGATTGGGCGAATTGAAAGCGGTCGAGCGCGGCTCACAGGTAACGAACGCACGGGCGGCTGGGTCGTGCGCACTGCGCCGAGCGCATCGACTCAAGCCGCGGCGAACAGCGCGCGATCAGCGGATCGCCCGCGAGGGCGCAAGGCGCAAGGTCGGCGTCAACGCGGTGACCTTCAACATGCACGACATCGGCGCTCGCCTGCGCAGTCCCAAATGGGCCAAGGCCTTCCTTCGTCGCGGCCGCCTTGACTCGCTCGCGCGAGCCGGGCGCCGCTGCGCCGTTGCATGTCTGCGGATCTGGAGCGTCCGGCGACCGCGGTCAGGTCAACCGCTGGTACTGCTCGGTCACCTTCTGCAAGGTGCTCCGAAATCCTGCGTGCCGCTCTCTTTCCTGCGTCACCACGCCAGCCGGTGCACGCTCGACGAAGCTGGCGTTGCCGAGCTTGGCCTCGGTCTTTGCGATTTCGCCTTCGAGACGGGCGATCTCCTTCTGCAGCCGCGCACGCTCGGCAGCAACGTCGACCTCGATGACGAGCATGAGCTTGAAGTCATCGATCACGACGATGGGCGCCACCCCGCCAGGATTGGCCGCCGCGACATCGACAAGCGGCCTCACGTCCGACAGCTTGGTCAGTGCCTGTACATATGGCGCGTAGCGCGCGATGGCTTCGGCCGGCCCGCTGACCGCCAGCGGCACGCGCTTGTCGGGGCCGAGCTTCATCTCGCCGCGTAGCGTGCGGCAGGCTTCGATCAGGCGCTTGAGAAGGGCAATGTCGGCGTCCGCTGCCGCATCGATCTTGGCGGGCTCGCTCTTTGGATACGGCTGGATCATCACGGAGGTCGCTTCGTTTCCCGTGCGCTTGCCCGCCGGCACCGACACCGTTTGCCACAACTCCTCGGTCACAAACGGGATGATCGGATGCGACAGGCGCAGCAGCGCCTCGAGCACGCGCACCAGCGTGCGACGCGTGCCGCGCTGGGCGGCCGCATCGTTGATCGCCGTGGCGGCCTGCAACTGCACCTTGGCGAGCTCCAGGTACCAGTCGCAGTACTCGTTCCACGCGAAGCTGTAGATCGCGTTGGCGACGTTGTCGAGGCGGTACTCGGCAAAGCCCTGTTCGACGGCGGCTTCCAGCCGCCGCAGCTCGCCGATGATCCAGCGGTCCGCGGCACTGAGTTCCACGGGGAGCGATGCGTCCAGACCCGTGTCCTTGCCCTCGACATTCATCAGCACAAAGCGCGTGGCATTCCACAGTTTGTTGCAGAAGTTGCGATAGCCCTCGCAGCGCTTGGTGTCGAAGTTGACGTTGCGGCCAAGCGTGGCGTAGCTCGCCATGGTGAAGCGCAGCGCGTCCGCGCCGTAGGCGGGGATGCCGTCGGGAAACTGCGCGCGCACGCGCTTTTCGATCTTGGGCGCGTCCTGCGGGCGGCGCAGGCCGGTGGTGGACTTGGCCACCAGCGTGTCGAGATCGACGCCCTGGATCAGGTCCACCGGATCGAGCACGTTGCCCTCGGACTTGCTCATCTTCTTGCCCTCGGCATCGCGCACGATGCCGTGGATGTAGACGGTCTCGAAAGGCACCTTGCCGGTGAAGTGCATGGTCATCATGATCATGCGCGCCACCCAGAAGAAGATGATCTCGTAGCCGGTCGTGAGCACCTGCGAGGGCAGATAGCGCTTGAGATCCTCCGTGTCCGCGGGCCAGCCGAGCGTGGAGTGGCACACCAGCGCCGAGCTGAACCAGGTGTCGAGCACGTCTGGATCGCGCGTGAGCTTGGTCCCTGGGCCCGCCTTGGCCTGCGCCTCGGCCTCGCTGCGCGCGACGTACACCTTGCCCTTGTCGTCGTACCACGCCGGGATCTGGTGGCCCCACCACAGCTGGCGCGAGATACACCAGTCCTCGATGTTCCTCATCCAGTGCATGTAGGTGTTGACCCAATCGCCGGGCACGAACTTCACGCGACCGTCCTCGACGACCTCGGTGGCCACCTGCGCGATGCTCTTGCCCGGAAACAGAGTGCCGTCGGGCGCGGGCTTGCTCAAGTCCACGAACCATTGATGGGTCAGCATGGGCTCGATGGCGACACCGGTGCGGTCGCCACGCGGAACCTTCAAGCGGTGCTTTTGCACATCTTGGAGTTGGTCGCGCTCGGCCAACATGGCCACAATGGCCTCTCGCGCCTCGTAGCGGTCGAGTCCTTGCAACTTGGCAGGAATGCCGAGGCCGCTCGCGCCAGGATGGTTCGAGCTGTACTTGCTGACCTTAAGGTCGCCGGCAACGGGGGCGACATACCTGTCCCAGCCTTCGCCGGCGGCGGGGATCCCGTCGTAAATGACTCGCGCATCAAGCGTGAAGATCGAGTACATCTGCAGCCCGTGCCGTAGTCCGACTTGGTAGTCATTAAAGTCGTGCGCGGGGGTGACCTTGACCACGCCGGTGCCGAACTCGCGGTCGACATACGGGTCGGCAATGATGGGGATCTCACGGTCGGTCAGTGGCAGCCGCACCGTTTTTCCGTGCAAATGTTGATAGCGCTCGTCTTGCGGATGCACCATGACCGCCGTGTCGCCGAGCATCGTTTCGGGCCGCGTGGTCGCGACGACGAGATGGCCCCTGCCATCCGCCAGCGGATAGCGCAGGTGGTAGAGCTTGCCTTCCTCTTCCTCCGCGACCACCTCGAGATCCGAGATCGCGGTCTTCAACACCGGGTCCCAGTTCACGAGCCGCTTGCCCGGATAGATGAGGCCCTGCTCGTACAGCCGCACGAAGGTCTCCATCACCACCGGCGAAAGCCTCTCGTCCATGGTGAAGTACTCGCGCGTCCAGTCGACGCTGGCGCCGAGGCGACGCATCTGCTGCGTAATGGTGCCGCCGGACTGCTCCTTCCACGCCCACACCCGTTGTTCAAATGCGGGGCGGCCGAGGTCGTGGCGCGAAACGCCCTGCGCCTGCAACTGCCGCTCGACCACGATCTGCGTGGCAATGCCCGCGTGGTCCACTCCAGGCACCCACAGCGTGTTGAAGCCGCGCATCCGGTGGTAGCGGGTGAGCGCGTCCATGATGGTCTGGTTGAACGCGTGCCCCATGTGCAGCACGCCCGTGACGTTCGGCGGCGGCAGCTGAATGCAGAAGCTCGGGCGGCCGGGGGTCTCGCCGGCCCGCGCATAGCCGCGGCTGTCCCACAGGGGCGCCCAGCGCGCTTCAATGGCACCAGGCTCGAAAGCCTTCGCCAACGCGCCGGCAGGCGCGGGATTGGAAGAAATACTCGTCATGCGGGTCGTCCGTCGCAGGATTTACGCGTTCGTCACAGTTGGTTTGAAGTTTAGGGGAGTTGTTCGGTAGCCTCTCGTACCGGGCCCGTGATCGGCACGCGGACGGCACGTCGGTTGTTCTGGGGAGAGTCAATGTTTGGAATGCGAGTGATCGCGGGCGCCGTGGCGGCCGCGCTGGTTGCCGGTTGCGCGAGCACCGCCCCATCCACCAGCAAGGGCAGCGAAGCCGCAGCCGGCACGCCCGCGCCCGCGGCGGGCAGCACTGGCTCCGCTCAGCGCGGTGCAGGCTCCGTGCAGCCCAGCGGCCAAGGGGCGGCCGCGCCGCCCGCCGCGGGCAGCCAGGCGCAGGCGCCGGGAGCTGCGAGTGCGGCAGCGCGACCCCCCGAGGCAAATGCGTTGCGGCCGTTCGCGGACGTGGTGCGCGACGCCAAGGAGGCCAAGGGCTTCTTCACCGTCTGGACCAAGGATGACCGGACCTGGCTGGAGATCCGGCCCGAGCAACTCGAGCAACCCATGTTCTTCGGCAACTCGCTTGCCTCGGGCCTCGGAGAACGTTTCTTCCTGCCGGGCTTGATGGGTCAGGAGCATGTGGTCGTCCTGCGCCGCGTTGGCAACAACCTGCAACTGGTAGCGCGCAACATGCGCGTTCGGGCAGCGGCGGGCACGCCGCTGGAGGCCGCGGTGCGCGAGAGTTATTCGGATAGCCTGTTGGCGGCGGCCCCCGTGGTCAGCGCGCCACACGCGGAGCGCAAGTCGTTCCTGGTGGATGCCGCGGTGCTGCTGGGCACCGACCTTCCGGGCGCGCAGACCGCGCTCGAAAGCGCGTTTCGGCTGAGCTACGCGTTCGACCGCGCCAACAGCAACATCGAGCGCGCGCGAACGAGCGAGTCCGGCACCATCGTGACCTTTCGCAAGCACTTCGCCGTGCCCAAGCTGCCGGCGCCGCCGCTGACCCCGCCGCCCCCGGGCACGCCGCAGGTGCCGCCGCCGCAGGCGCTGCCTGACGCGCGCAGCCTGTTCCTGAGTTTTGCCTACACGCTGGCACCCCTGCCGGCGCAGCCGATGCGGCCGCGTCTGGCGGACCAGCGTGTCGGGCACTTCACCACCGCCTTCTGGGACTTCGGCAACCCGGCCAGCGGCGACGCGCGCACGCACTACGTCGAACGCTGGCGGCTTGAGAAAAAGGACCCGGCCGCCGAACTGTCCGAGCCCAAGGAACCGATCCTCGTCTGGATGGACAAGAACATCCCCGAGGCGCATCGCGAGGCGGTGCGCGGCGGGATCGTCGAGTGGAACAAGGCGTTCGAGCGGGCCGGCTTCCGCAACGCGATTGAGGTGCGCCAGCAACCAGCCGACGCCGACTGGAGCACGGTGGAAGGCACGCGCCATCTGGCTGTGCGCTGGTTTGCCATGCAGGGGCCCGGCGCGGTGGCCGTTGGACCCAGCCAGTCCGACCCGCGCAGCGGCGAGATCCTGCGCGGCGCGGCGATCATTCCGGAAAACTGGGTGCGAATCGGCACGCAGGCGGTCAACGAGTGGCTGACGCGCCCGCCTGCCGCCACCCTATCCGAGCTGATCGAGGGGCGGCAGTGCAGCTACTCGCTCGACGCGCTCGAGCAGGCGGCCTTCGGCTACGAGTTGCTGGCCGCGCGCGGCGAGCTGCGGCCGGGCAGCCCCGAGGCCGAGCGCTACATCGCCGACAGCCTGAAGGACGTCGTGATGCACGAGGTCGGCCACGCGCTGGGACTGCGGCACAACTTCAAGGGCTCCACGGGCGTGAAGTTCGAGCAACTGCGCGATGCGGCCCTCGCGCGCCAGCGCGGCATCTCCAATTCGGTGATGGACTACAACGCCCTGAACATCGCGCTCGAAGGCGAGCCGGCGACCGTTCTGAACCAGGTGACCCTGGGCGAGTACGACTACTGGGCGATCGAGTACGCCTATCGCGAGCTGACGCCAGAGCGCGAGAGGGAGGAACTGGCGCGCATCGCGGGCCGCTCCAGCGGCAACCCCGCCTTGGCCTATGCGACCGACGAAGACGTGATCCCGATTGCCGGCGGCGCCATCGATCCGCTCGCCAATCAGTGGGACCTCGGCCCCGACCCCCTGGCCTACTTCAAGCGCCGGTTCGTGCTGTCGCGCGAATTGTGGCAACGCACGCAAACCCGCCGCCTCACGCCCGATGAAAGCTACGCGCTGTTGCGCCGTAATCTTCAGCGAGGCTTGAGTCAGATCGGCGCTGTGACGCCGCTCGTCGCCAAGTATGTCGGTGGCGTCTACACGGCGCGGGATCTGCCTGGCGCCAGCCGGGCGCTGCTGGCGCCGGTGCCGCCCGCGCAGCAGCGTGAGGCGCTTGCTGTGCTCGCGCGCGAGGTGTTCGCGGTGGACAGCTT
This sequence comes from Burkholderiales bacterium, assembly GCA_020248785.1. Lineage (GTDB taxonomy): Bacteria > Pseudomonadota > Gammaproteobacteria > Burkholderiales > Burkholderiaceae_F > JALHMQ01. Next base: position 6,921 of record JADCGX010000030.1, read on the forward strand.
TCGCTTCGATCCGGACTTCATGAGCCGGCTCGGCGTGGACCACCTGGACCGCCTCGCCAACCCGGCCGGCCCGCAGTTCAATACTGATTTCAGCCTTGCCAACGCGGTGCTCAACATCCAGCGCGGCGCGCTCGACCAGGTGATGTCCGATGCGGTCGCCGCGCGGCTGGCGGACGCCGAAACCAAGCAGCGGGATCGCGGCAGTGTGTTCACGCTCGCCGAAATGCACCGACGGCTGTACGACGCGATCTGGAGCGAGCTCAAATCCGGCGCCGCGATCGACAGCCTGCGCCGCAACCTCCAGCGTGAGCACGCGCGGCGCCTGGCCGCCGGTCTCGTGCGCCCGGCCGCGCCCGTGGCCGCCGATGTGCGTGCGGTCAATCGGCAGGTGGCGATGCGACTGAAGACCGAGTTGCAGCAGGCGCAGGGGCGCAGTGGCGACGCGATCACCCGTGCCCACTTGTCGGAGACCCTGGCGCTGATCGAGCAGGCGCTCAGCGCGCCGCTGACCAAGGCGCTTTGAGGTCCATGCGATCGCGGGCGCGATCGCATGTGGATGTCGAATCGCGGTTGAGTTTGTTCGGCTTCGCTGGCAAGACCGCACGAAGCCGAATCCGCTCTCGCAGCGTGCGGAGTAGTTCGACGTTCGTGGTGGGCCGATCGCCCGCTGCGCTGTCGGCGGCCTCGGCCGCTGCGATGCTCCGCGCAGTTACTTGCCGCGCGCCCGCATCGCCGCGACCTCGGCTTTCACGGCCTTGTCGACCAGGTCGCGCAAGGACGCGGCGATCGCGACGCGGGTCTCGGCCGCGAGGCGCTCGAGAGCGGCCTGGATGCCGGGCTGCAGTTTTTCTCGGACGATGTGCTCGACGTTCTGCGGCAGGCGCAACGACAACTCACGCAGGATCGAATCGCGCAGGTCGGCTTCGAGCTGGGTCCAATTGGGCTCGGGCAGCGCGGCCTGCGCGCGCGAGTCCACGCCTGGCGCGGCCGGCACTGGAGCAGTCGCGGGCGGCAAGCGTTCCGGCGGCAGCGTGTCGAGTCCGTGGATCGCCGGCAATGGCGGTACGGCGGGCTGGGGCGCGCTCACGGTCGCAGACGCAGCAACGGGTGAGCTGACCTCCGCGGCGGCGGCTGGGTGCGCCACCGGTGCCGGCGACCCCGCCCACGGTGCTGGCGGAAGCGGTTGGGTCAGCGCTGGCGGCAGCGTGAAGTCGATCTCGATCGGCGGCAGCGTCAGCCGCTCGGTGAGTACCGGGATGCTGGGGTCGTCGAAGTCCGCCGGCAGGCCAGGTCCGCGCTTGGCGTCTCGGTCGTTAACGGCCATCGTGAATGCTGCCTTTGCCGACGGTCCTGTGAGTGATGCGGTTTCGCGCGAGAACGCTATTGGTCGGCCGTCATGTCGTGCATGGTCGGCGCCAGACCGGCATCACGATAGCGCTTGACGCGGCCGCGCGCGGCCTGCCGGTCGGCGTCTTCGCGCGAGACCACCTCAACCACGCGTTCAAAACCAGAGAATAGCGATTCAAAGGCCGGCGGTGGCTCGTCGTCAAGATTGAGCAGCACATCGCGCGCCAGCGGCTGCGGCTGCAGGGTGAGCACGATCGGCGTTTGCGCGGCGAGCGGCGAATCAGCGTACACATGCGGAAGAAAGTCCAACGCCGAGAAAGTCCACAGCGCAGTGTCGAAGCGCGCCAGCCGATCCGCGTCGCGCGCGTAGGCCAGTACCGACTTGCCTGCGCCGCGTGCCTTGCGCACCAGGCGACAGGCGTAGTGCAGGCGATGCTCGACGTTGAAGTAGAAGTCGATGCGCATGGACTTTCCGACTCGGTGTACGCGATGGCTTCGCCTTCGCACGTGCAGTTCGCCTGCCCGTTCAGTGGGCCGAGCTTCGCAGCGGCCGGGCAATCGGCCCAATCACACGCGCGACGGTTCGACCTCGCGGACAGCGCCGGCTGAAACCCTATGGGACGATTCGCCGTCGCCGCGGCGGCCGCCCAAGGTTTCCGCCAAGGTCTCCACCCCCTTTCCAACTAGCCCCCGGCGCGACCCATCAGGAACTGCGTGAGCAGCGGCACGGGCCTTCCGGTGGCGCCCTTGGCGGCACCGCTCTTCCACGCCGTGCCTGCGATGTCCAGGTGCGCCCACCGGTAGGCCTTGGTAAAGCGGGCGAGGAAGCAGGCCGCGACCACCGCACCGGCCTTGCCTGGCGCGCCGATGTTGGCCATGTCCGCAAAGTTGGACTTCAGCTGGTCCTGGTAGGCGTCTTCCACGGGCATGCGCCACGCTGGATCGAAGGCCGCGCGAGAGGCCGCGAGCAGCTCGTCGGCGAGTTCGTCGTCGGGCGAGAAGAGGCCGGTGTGCACGTCGCCGAGCGCGACCACGCAGGCCCCGGTCAGGGTCGCAATGTCGATCACCGCGGCGGGCTTGAAGCGCTCGGCATAGGTGAGCGCATCGCACAGGATCAGCCGGCCCTCGGCGTCGGTGTTCAGCACCTCGATGGTCTGGCCCGACATGGAGGTGAATATGTCGCCAGGCTTGGTCGCGGTGCCCGACAGCATGTTCTCGCAGGCCACCAGGATGCCCACGACATTGACCGGCAGCTTCATCTCGGCCACCGCGCGCAGCGTACCGAACACGCTGGCCGCGCCGCACATGTCGTACTTCATCTCGTCCATGTTGGCGCCGGGCTTCAGCGACACGCCGCCGGTGTCGAAGGTGATGCCTTTGCCCACCAGCACGACCGGCGCCGCTGTCTTCGCCGCGCCCTTGTAGTGCATGACGATCAGTCGCGGCGGCTGCGCCGAGCCGTTGGTCACCGAGAGAAACGAGTCCATGCCGAGCTTCTCGATGCCCTTGCGGTCGAACACCTCGACCTGCAGCTTGAACTCCTTGCCGAGCTTTTCGGCCTGCGCGCCGAGGAAGCTTGGCGTGCACACATTGCCGGGGAGGTTACCGAGGCGCTTGGTGAGTTCACTGCCATTGGCGAGCGCCACACCCTGCTTGATGCCTTGCTCGACCTGCGCGTCCTTGGCGTGTGCCAGCAGCGTGATGCTGGCAGGGCCCTTCGGCTCGTCGTCCTTCTTGCTCTTCAGCTCGTCCGTCCGGAACACGGTCTCGCGGGCGGTGGTGACGAACAGACGCGCCAGCGCATCATGCCTGGCGGCCTTGCCTTTGCCGCCTGTCCATTCGAGTGCGGCGATGGCGAGATCCTTGACTGCCGGACCTGCGGCCTTGATCGCCGTGCGAACGGCCTCGCCGAACGCACGCTGGCTGAACTCCTCGCGCTTGCCCAGGCCCACCACCAGGACGCGCGGTGCCGCCACATTGGCAAGCTGGCGCAGCATCACGGCGCTGCCCTTCTTTCCCGTCACATCGCCGCTCTTGATCGCAGCCTTGATCACGCCCTTGCTGGCCGCGTCGATCGCCTTGGCGCTCGGGGTCATCTCACCATCGGCAAACACGCCCACTGTCACGCAGTCGGCCTTGATCGCGTCGCCGGCGGCGACCTTCGTGATAAATTCCATCGCGTTTTCTCTCTGGCGGCGAGGTTGTTTTCGAGTGAGGATCGCTGCCGCTTGCCTCGTCAATTGGCTGCGAGATCGCGGCGCCCGCGAGCACTGGCTGGCTGGCCGCGTGTTTCGGTTGCGCCGCGGCTTGTCTTGCTTGGTACGACCTGGTGCCTCGGACAGCCCGGCACCTCGGGTCGAGCAGTATAGCGATGCCGCTCCATGATCTTCCGTCGCGCCATCGTCAACGAGCTCTCCAGCAACGCTGGCGCGGTGTTCACCGTGCTCTTCTCGATCGTCTTTTCCGTGACGCTGGTGCGCATCCTTGGCCAGGCAGCGGCAGGCACCGTCGACAACCAGGCGGTGTTCTCCATCGTCGCGCTGTCTGCCCTGACCGTGCTGCCCTTGATGCTGTCGCTGACGCTGTTCATCGCGATTCTCATCACGCTATCGCGCGCCTACCGAGACTCCGAAATGGTCGTGTGGTTTGCCAGCGGTCAGAGCCTGACAGCCTGGCTGTGGCCGGTGTCGCGCTTTGCGCTGCCAGGTGTCGTGCTCGTGGCGGTGCTTTCGTTGGTCGTGACACCGTGGGCCAATGGTCAGATCAGCGAGAGCCGGGAGCGCTTTGCCAAGCGCGATGACGTGAGCCGGGTCGCGCCCGGTCGCTTCATCGAATCCAGTCGTGCGGACCGTGTCGTCTTTGTCGAGAACGTCGACATCGAAGGCAGCACGGTGCGAAACATTTTCGTCAGCGGCCGCCAGGGCGAGCGCGAGATGGTGATCGTGGCGGCCGCTGGCGAGATCGAGCAGCGCGACAGCGGTGAGCGCTATCTGGTGCTGTCCAAGGGTCGGCGTTATGAGGGGCAGCCGGGCCAGGCCGAGTACCGGATGAGCGAGTTCGAGCGCTACGCCATTCGGCTCGAGCCTCAGGCCAACGCTCCCGCCGAGCAGCGGCGCACGCGCAGCAAGACAACGTCGGAACTCTTGAGCGAGCGCGGTCGTTGGAACGACGGCGAGCTGACTTGGCGTCTTGGTCTGCCCGCCGTGGCCCTGCTGCTGTCGCTCATGGCGATTCCGCTGTCGTACACCAACCCGAGGCTGGGCCGTTCGGCCAACCTGATCGTCGCGGTGCTGGTGTTCATGCTTTACCTGACGACCCTGCAGCTCGTGCAGGGCTACGTGCAGTTGAAGGGTTTGCCCTTCGCCGTGGCGGTGTGGCTGCCACATGCCGTTGCTCTAGTCGCGCTGCTGCTGCTGTTCTTGCGGCGCACGGTGTTGCTGTCCTGGCTGCCGCGTCGGTTGGCGCGGCCGATCCATCGCTGGCGTATGCGTCGGGGCGCCGCATGAACACCCTGCCGCGCTACCTGCGCCGTGAGATCGGGCTGGCGACAGGGTTCGTGCTTTTCGCGCTGCTCGCGATCTTCGCGTTCTTCGAACTGGTGGGTGAACTGGAGAACGTCGGTCTGAACGGCTACACGCTGCGGGCGGCGCTCTTCTCGGTGCTGCTGTCGCTGCCGTCGCGCCTGTACGAGCTCATGCCGATCGGGGCGCTGATCGGCACCATTTACGCATTGTCCAAGCTTGCGGCCAACTCGGAGTTCACGATCATGCGGGTTTCGGGCATGAGCACGCGGCGGCTGGCAGTCTGGGTTCTGCGCACCGGCGTCCTCATCGTGGCCGCGACCTACCTGCTGGGCGAAGTGATCGCTCCTCCTGCCGAGCGACTGGCGCGACAGGTGAAGTTCGAGGCGATGAATCGCGTGATCACCGAGTTCCGCTCCGGTGTCTGGGCGCGCGACGTGGTCAGGAGCAATGACGGTACCGTTGAACGGCTGCGCTTCGTCAACGTGCGCGAGATGCGGACCGACGCGACCGCCTCCCAGTGGCGCATCTTCGAGTTCGACAATCAATTTAGGCTGCGCTCGATGCTGGTGGCCGAGCGGGGCGCTTACGAAGCGCCCGCGGACGGTGGGCCGGCCGTCTGGCGTCTGACCAATGTTGTCGAGACCCGCGTGCCGGTGGTGGAACCGGCGGCGACCGAGCGTGCCGCCGCCACCACCGAGGTGGTGCGGGAGGGCGAGCGGGTGTGGGTCAGTGAACTGACCCCGCAGATCTTCGGCGTGCTGCTGGTCCGGCCCGAGCGCATGGGCATGGTGGCTCTGGCGCAGTACGTGCGACACCTGGAAGAGAACCGCCAGCGCAGCGACCTTTACGAGATAGCGCTGTGGAACAAGATCGTCTATCCACTGGCCATCTTGGTCATGATGGCGCTCGCGCTGCCCTTCGCCTACTTGCACGTGCGCCAGGGTGGCGTGTCGATGAAAATTTTCTCGGGCGTCATGCTTGGCGTGGGCTTCTACATGCTGAACAAGCTTTTCAGCCACCTCGGCGTGCTCAACACCTGGCCGCCCATCCTAGTCGCCGTCATGCCAAGCCTGCTCGTTCTCACCATCGCGCTGGCGGCGTTGTATTGGATCGAAAGGAGGTAGGCACTTTCGGTGTACGCGATCGGCTGCGCCGATCGCACGTGCACCGAAAGTGATTTGTCAGAAGGGACGTCTTCGGGCGGCCGGGCGACGCCCCTCGTTGCAAGGGTGACGGGCGCCGCGCGCGGCGCCCTGGCGCCCTCGCGATGTGCGACGGCCGAACTGCCGTGGCTCGTTGAGTGCCTACGGCAGCCGTGCGCGACTTTTGGGAATGTGGGCAGCGCGTCGCGCAGCGACCCGCTTGTGCTGTCAGCGGGTGCCCGACCGCCGAAACCCGCTGACCTGACTTTCCCGCTTTGCGCGCACGTGCGACCCGCGGGGCCGCCTGCACGCAAAGCGAAGCCTCAGGCGTCGCTTTCCTTCTTCGCCGGGAACGGATAGGCGCCACCGCCGCTCTCGCCCTTCTTGGGCGGAATCTTCAAGCTCAGGATCATCGTCAGCGCCAGCACGGTGACGGTGAAGGCCAGCGAGTACACGACCGGGATCTTGTAGATGTCGATCAGCAGCATCTTGGTGCCGATGAACACCAGCACGATCGCCAGGCCGTAGGACAGCAGGTGAAAGCGCTCGTGCATGTTGGCGAGCAGGAAGTACATCGCGCGCAGGCCCAGGATCGCGAACACGTTGGACGTGAGCACGATGAACGGGTCGGTGGTGATGGCGAAGATGGCCGGGATCGAGTCGACCGCGAACACGATGTCGACGATGCCGATCAGCAGGATCACCACGAACAGCGGGGTGGCGACCTTGACGCCGTTTTCGATGGTGAAGAACTTCTCGCCGTCGTAGCGATCGGTCACCTTCATGTGCTTGCGGATCCACTTCAGCGCCGGGTTGGCCTCGAGGTCCGGCTCCTGGCCGGCGGCCCACCACATCTTCACTCCGGTGAACACCAGGAACGCGCCGAACACGTAGAGGATCCAGTGGAACTGCGCGATCAGCCAGGCGCCGATCAGGATCATGACGGCGCGCAGCACCAGCGCGCCGAGGATGCCGATCATCAGCACGCGCTTCTGGAACTCGGCGGGCACGGCGAAGTACGTGAACACCATCAGGAACACGAAGATGTTGTCCACCGCCAGCGCCTTTTCGACCAGGTAGCCGGTGACGAATTCCAGCGCCTTGGTGTTGGCCACCGCGCGCGCTGCCGCGTCGCTGCCCGAGCCGCCGAGGTACCACCAGAGCCAGCCGACAAACACGAACGACACTGCCACCCAAATGAGCGACCAGATGCCAGCCTCCTTCATGGAGACCTTGTGCGCGCCCTGCTTGCTCATCGCGAAGAAGTCGATGAGCAGGGCCACGAAGACGAAGGCCACGAACAGCGACCACATCAGCGGGGTGCCGATGGACATCATGAGAAAACGCCTTTCTCTACAGCGGCCGGCGCAAGCCGCGGGAGCAGGGGAGTTGCCCGTCCGGTCCACCATCCCGCGCGCGGGCTGCGGGACGAGATGCCGGGCCGTCGTTCAAGCGCCACACCGAACGGCGGCCCGTGCTGACGGCAGCGTGATCGTCGGACGCGTCACGACTGCCCTGGACTACTCCCCATCAACGGCGCGCGAGTTTAGTGGAGACGTCGCTGCGCGCCAGCGTCAACACCGTGCCCTAGACAAAAAAGGCGTTTACAACCGTGAAAACCCTGAGCTATTTTGAGGCCACTTCGGCGGTCCATCTGCACGTCGATCCAGGTTGGGAGGAGGAGAGGCAGTCCGTCTGCCCTGCTCATGCAAGGCGCGGTTAACCCCGCGCCTTTTTTTTCGAATCCCGTGTGAGATCGCCGATGCGACGCCACCGTAACGACGTCGGTACCGAGGCCTAGTCGCTGTTCGTGCGCCCGCTGGCCGGGAGGGCTGCGCGCTGCGCCCGGTGCGGGCAGCCGCCACGGCGGTCGAGCGCCACGTGGATGCCAAAGCGCGCGTGGGAGACACAACCGACGCCTTCACGATGCCGGCTCGCTGCGTGGCGGTGTTCGTGGTGAGCTGACCGGCGCAAGATCGGTTCGCCCGCTGCGGCCCCAGGCGATGAGCAGACCCGGCCGCGCGAAGAACCAAGAAGACATCGCCGCCGGTCGCGTCTTCAGGTATCGGGCCTGGCCTGCGGCGCCAGCGCCAGTGCCGCTTCGCGAGAGATCGTGCGGAACACCGCCGCGACGGACGGGATGCGCCGCATCGTCGGCGCGCACAGCAACCACAGGCGCGACTGCAGTGCGGCGATCGGCTCGCCCACGCGCTGCAAGGCCAGGTCGGCGTCGCCCACGAAGCAGGGCAGGACCGTGGCGCCCAACCCATCGCGAGCTGCGGCGTGCAGCGCCGCGAAGTCGTTGAAGCGGGCTACCACGGCCGTGCGGGGCACCTGCGATGCCATCCAGCGAGCGTCGGCCTGCGGACCGCTGGAGGCCGTGTACGCGAGCCAGCGCCGCGGGGTGCAGGCGCGGCTGCGTCGCATGTACACGGCAGACCTCACCAGCCCGAGCGGCCTGCCAACACAGCCCGCTGGGGGCTTGCGCGTCGGGCGGATGGCGACATCGGCCTCACCCCGTTGCAGGTCCAGCAGTTGGTCGCTGACCAGCACTTCGGGCCGCACGCCGGGGTACTCATGTGCGATGGCGGCCAGCCACGCCGGCAGCAGGTGGTTGGCCACATCCGTGGTGGTGGTGATGCGCACGGTGCCGCCGACGGGTGCGGACCCGGTGCTCGTCAGCTCGCGCTGCACTGTCTGCAGCTCCAGCGTCACCCGGCCTGCGACTTCGACCAGACGCCGGCCCGGTTCGGTGACGCGGTAGCGCCCGTCGCGCCGCTCGAACAGGGCCGACCCCAGCAGGGCCTCGAGCGCCTTCAGGCGCCGGAACACCGTGGAATGGTCCAGTTTCAGCTCGCGGGCGGCGTCGGCCAACCGGCCGTGGCGGGCCACGGCCTCCACGAGCGATAGGTCACGCGACGTCAGCATGGAAGACCTCGATCGGTGGCGCAGGCATGGCAACCCTGCAGTTCCGGCTTGCGGCGCTGCAAGCAGGTGGATGCTACGGTTTCTTCACCGTCATTTCTCGAAGTTCCAGCCATGATTCGTTCTAGCTACCTGCGGTCGATGGTGTTGTGCCTGTGGTCAGCGCTCGCCCTGATCATCTTCCCGGCCGGTGCGGCCACGGTGCGAACCGCATTCGTCGCGGGCGAACACGGCGTTGACCCCGCGCGGCACGTGTCGGCGCTGTCGCTGCAGGTGCAGGACGTGGTGTACCAGAGGCTGCTCGGCTACCGCGCCGGTGCGCAGGGGCCCGAGCTGGTGCCGATGGCTGCCGCGGCCTTGCCCGCTGCGAGCGACGGCGGCCGTCGCTTCGAGTTCGTGCTGCGGGAAGGCTTGCACTTCGAGGCCACCGCGGGCCGCGAGGCGGCCAACGCGGCCGGCCGCCCGGTCACGGCACGCGATGTTGCGTGGTCGATCCGACGCCTGGCCGCACCCTCCAGCACCGCGCCCACGCGCGAGCTGCTGCTCGATGCGATCGTCGGCCTGCGTGCCCTGGCCGCGCGCTGGGCCGCGACCGGCAGCGGCGACGAGCTGGACGTTGCCGGCATCCGCGTCGTGGACGAGCGCACGATCCGCTTCGAGCTGGCCGAGCCCGACTACGACTTTCCGCACCTGCTGGCCATGACGGTTGCCAGCATCCTGCCCCGCGAGATTGCCGAGGTCGAGACCCGCGCGCCGCTGCTCGGAAGCGGGCCGTTCGCCATCGAGTCCTGGGACCAAGAGGCCGCTCGCATCGTGCTGCGCCGCAAGACCCGCGGGCCGTCGCTGGGCTTCGGCGATGTGACGCGCGTCGAGATTGCCCTGGTGGCGGACGAGGCGGCGCGCGGACGGTTGCTCGACAGTGGCGCGGTGGACTACCTCGCGCAGCCCGCCTCTGCGTTGGCGCGTGAGCTCATGGCCGACGGCGCCACCGCACAGGCCCGGCAACGGCGGGGCCTGCGCCTTCATCGGGCGCCCGTGCCCGAGGTGATCTACTACTACATCAACATGCGCGACCCGATGCTCGGCGGCAGCAGCGACGAGCGGCGCGCGTTACGCCGCGCCATCCTCCAGTCCTATGACGTGGCCGAGGAGATCCGCACCGTACGCGCCGGCTTCGGGCGCGTCGGGGCCAGCGTGGTGCCGCCGGAAGTGGCTCCGCAACTGGCGCGTGCCTATCCACTGGCTTTCAACCCCACGCTCGCGCGCCGCGAGCTCGCCGCGGCCGGCTTCAAGCCCGGCACCGACGGCTGGCGGCGCACGCCCGATGGCCGCGAACTCGCCGTGGTCTTCAGCAGCGAACCGCTGGACTTGGTGCGACCCTACCGCGAACTGCGCCAGCGCGGCCTGGCCGAGATCGGCCTGAAGATGGAAATGCGCGAGCAGAGCGTTCAGCAGAACCTGCGCGACAGCGTCGGTTGCGGGCTGGCGTTCTGGGGCGCGGCCTGGCAGGCAGCGGTGCCGACGCCGGCCTACTTCCTGGGCCTTTTGTACGGGCCGAACATCGGCCGCGGCATCAACCTCGCCTGCTTCGAGTCGGCGGAGTACGACCGCTTGTTTGAGCGGGCGCGTGGCACTGCGCCGGGACCGGAACGCGACCGTCTCTACGAGCGCATGCTCCAGATCGCGGCCGAGGAAGGGGTGTGGCAGATCGGCGCGCAGCGCGTGGCGACCTGGGCGCTGGGCGAACGTGTGGCCCGCTTCGAGCCGCACGCCCTGCAACCGGCGCCCTGGCTGCACATGGCGATGAGCACCCCGAGTACGGTCGCCGCGCCCGGGTCGCTGCGGGCCGTGGAGCTGACCTTCCTGAAGTCCGCCTCTGGCGAGCGCGAGCGGCTGAAGCGCTACATCGTGGACAACTGGTTCGCGATGGACAGGATCGCCAAGGCGCAGGGGCTGATGGACGCGTTCACCGTGTGGGACAGCGGCAACGACGAGGGCCCGTGGAATCTGCTGGTCTCCGTAACCTACCGCGACGCGCGGGGCTATGCCGGCATCGCCGAGGCCTTCGAGGCGATCCGCCGTACGCACACCGAGGTACGCATCGACGGCAAGAGCCTGCGCGACCTGGGCCGCATTGTCGATTCGCGCCTCGTGCTGGAGGATCCGGCGCACGAGACGCGGTGACGGTCGCGTTGCACTTTCGGCGTCCGTCGGCAGACGTGAATCGGATCTTGACCAGGACCAACCCGAGGCCGTTCGTGGCGCTCGACAGAGACCCGCAAAGCCGACCGGGCACACCGTCTGCGACCGGTGGTCCGGCTGTATGAGTGCAGGCAAGCCGCCCATCGGCAAGGCGCCGACTTGCCCGCCAGCCTGCACGGCCAGCCTTCGGCACGGCCGGCACAGACCGGTGCAGCGGCCGCCGCGCCATCAGGCGGGCCGCAGCAGCGCCCGCGCCGGCAACCTCAGGAACACTGCCCGGTGTACCCGCAGGCCGTGCAGAACTCGCAGCCGTCGCGCTTGATCACCGCCGCGGCGTGACAGCTCGGGCAGACCTTGCCCTTGACCGGCGCCGTCTCGTTCTCGATCACCTTGACGGCGTCGGGCAGCGCCAGGATGCCGGCGCTCTGGATCGCGCGGCCCTCGTCGTCGAGGATGCCCAGCACCTTGTAGCGGTGCAGCAGCAGCGTGGCGATGTAGGCAATGGTGCTCGCGTACATCGCGCTGCGCTCCTCGCCCGGCACCGGCGCCCAGAACTCGCCGTTCTGCTCGCCGAAGTTGAGCAGCTTGCGCAGCTTCAGGCCGATCCAGTTGGCATCGACCACGCGCATGTCGAGCGAGATGAGCTTGCACAGGCCGTCGAGCGCCTTGGGGTACTCGCCGGCGAGCCAGATCGAGTACGGGCGGCGGCTGCCGTCGGGCAGCTGCAGCTCCTTGACGCCGAGCACGAAGTCGTCGCCGGTGTTGTGGTTCTCGATGTCCACCGTCCAGCTCATCGTGCCCAGCGGCCCGGCTTTCGGCTCCTTCTTGCTGAACAGCGCCTCCAGCATGGGCGTCGGCCGCGCCGCCAGGTCCCGGAAGGCGCCAAGCTGATCGCAGCGCCACTGCACGATGTTGGCGAAGGCGGCCACCACGCCGTTCTGCCACACCGGCTCGCCGGAGGGCGGCATCGCCAGCATGAAGCCCTGCTCGTCGCGCGCCCGGGCCAGGGCATCGAGCTTCATCTTCAGCCACGCGCGGTCCTCGCTGCGCATGTCCATCGACAGCGTCTTGGCGATCGCGCCCAGGCCGCGCGGCTGCTCGGCGCCGTTGACCCAGACCTCGAAGGGCACGGCCTGCGTGCCTTCGCCCTGGGCCTGCTCCAGTTGGCCGATGAAAATGGCGAACGCTTCCTTGCGCTCGGGGATCTCGACCATGTAGGTCCAGGCGAGGTTGCCCTCGGCCAGGTCGGGCCGGCCGGGCCACTTGAGGCTGGCCAGCGCGGGCCGCGGCGTCGAGTCGAGCCGCACGCGGCGATCGGGGTCGTCCTGCAGGTCCTGCGGCGCGCTCGCGGTGGCCGGCGTGTCCTTCCTGACCTCGAGGACCGAGCCGATCACATTGTTGGGCCGGTAGGTGGTGATGCCCTTGAGCCCGGCCTTCCAGGCCTCGAGGTAGAGCTGGCGGAAGTCGGCGAACGGGTAATCCTCGGGCACGTTGACGGTCTTGCTGACTGCCGCATCGATGTACGGCTGCACGGCGGCGATCATCTTCATGTGATCGAGCGCGCTCATCTGGAGCGCGTGGACGAAGCCTTGCGGCAGCTGCGCGACGTCGCCGCCCATGCGCCGATACAGCCGGTAGGCGTAGTCCTCCACCGCGTACTCGGCGCGGCTGCCGTCCGGCATTCGTTTCTTGCGGATGTAGGTCCAGGAGAACGTCGGCTCGATGCCGCCCGAGGCATTGCCCGCAAAGGCCAGCGAGATGGTGCCGGTGGGCGCGATCGACAGCAGGTGCGAGTTGCGGATGCCGCTGACGCGCATGCGCGCCTTCAGTTCCGCCGGCAGGCGCGCCGCGCAGTGCGGCTCGGCGAGGTAGCGCTCGGCATCGAACAGGGGGAAGCGGCCTTTCTCCTCGGCCAGATCGACCGAAGCCTCGTAGGCGGCGTCGCGCATGGCCGCGGCGATCCGGGCCGCCAGCCCGCGCCCTGGCTCGCTGTCGTAGCGCAGGTTGAGCAGGGTGAGCGTGTTGCCCAGACCGGTGAAGCCCAGGCCGACGCGGCGCTTGTTCATGGCCTCGCGCTGCTGCTCGGGCAGCGGCCACAGCGTGGCGTCCAGCACGTTGTCGAGCGCGCGGATCGCCACCTTGACCACGCTGCGGAAGCGGGTGAAGTCGAAGCTCGCGCCCTCCCCGAACGGATCGACCACGAAACGCGAGAGGTTCACCGAGCCGAGGCAGCAGCAGCCGTAGGGCGGCAGCGGCTGCTCGCCGCAGGGATTGGTGGCCGCAATCGTCTCGCAGTACGACAGGTTGTTATCGCCGTTGACGCGGTCGATGAAGATCACGCCGGGCTCGGCGTGGCTGTAAGTCGACTGCATGATCTGGTCGAACAGCGCGCGCGCGCTCGCCTTGCGATACACCCAGCTGCCGTCGGCACGCTGATAGGCGCCGTCCTTGTCGAACGGCTCGGCGGCGTGCCACAGCTCGATCTGGCCGTCCTTGTCGACCGCGCGCATGAAGGCGTCGGTCACCGCCACGCTCATGTTGAAGTTCGACAGCGAGCCGTCGCGCTTGGCGTGGATGAAGTCCTCCACGTCCGGGTGGTCGCAGCGGATCATGCCCATCTGCGCGCCGCGCCGGCTGCCGGCGCTCTCCAGGGTCTCGCAGCTCTTGTCGAACACGCGCATGTAGCTGAGCGGCCCGCTGGCGCGCGAGTGCGTGCCGCGCACCAGGGCGCCCTTGGGCCGGATATTGGAGAAGTCGTAGCCCACGCCGCCGCCGCGGCGCATGGTCTCGGCCGCCTGATTGAGCGCGAGGTAGATCGAGGGCACGCCATCGGTGCCCGCGCCGCTGATGGCGTCGCCCACGGGCTGCACGAAGCAGTTGATCAGCGTGGCGGCGATCTCGGTGCCGGCGGCCGAGTTCACACGACCGCCCGGGATGAAGCCTTCGGTCATCGCCTCATGGAACTTCTGTTCCCACTCGGCGCGCCTGGCCGGCGCCTCGACGGCAGCCAATCCGCGCGCCACGCGGCGACGCACGTCATCAACGGTCCTTTCTTCTCCCTTGGCGTACTTCTCCAAAAGTACGTCGATCGAAATGGGCTGCTCGTCCAGCAGCAGTTGCGCCTGGTCCAGTTTCATTGTTGGTGTGTTCCTGCGTGGCTTGCCGCGCTGATCCGGCGGCAGAAGATCGTTCTTTGTAGGCTTCCCGCGCGAGGAGCGCAAGTGCGTGTCGGTCGGGATTGACGCGATTGATGCGCGCGCGTCGCGATACGGAACTCTACACGCTCGCTACCCGTGTGTCGGCGCATCTGCGGCTTTGCGGACGAAGCGCACGAGCGGCGCCGCGCCGTGTCCACGACGACCGTGCCGAGCCGAAGTCCGTCGACCGATATACTGCTTTCGGCGCGCGGGTGAAGTGGCCGTTTAGGTCGAAGTGGGTGATCGTCGGCACACGCCTCCTTGAGAACGGAAGCCCGAATGAACCTTCAACAGTTCAAGTTTCTGCGAGAGGTCGCGCGGCAGAAGTTCAACATCACGGCCGCCGCCCGCATCCTGCACACCTCCCAGCCCGGCGTTTCCAAGGCGATCATCGAGCTCGAAGACGAGCTCGCCGTGTCGATTTTTGCTCGTAGCGGCAAGCGGATCCTCGGCCTGACGCCACCTGGTCAGCAGGTGCTGCTTGCGGCCGAGCGGATCATGCAGGAAGCCGACAACCTCAAGAAGCTGTCACGCGATTACGCCGGCTCACCCTCTGGCGCCCTGCGTGTCGCGACCACGCACACGCAAGCGCGCTACGTGCTGCCGCAGGTGGTGCGGCAGTTCGCGTCCAAGTATCCGCAGGTTCGTCTGAAGCTGCTGCAGGCCGATCCGCCGCAGATCGTGCAGATGCTCAACAACGGGCAGGCCGATGTTGGCGTGGCCACCGAGTCGTTGGCTGACGCGCCGGGCCTGCGCTCGATCAGCGTGTACGAGTGGCAGCATGCCGCGGTGGTTCCGCCGCAGCACGCGCTTGCCAAGTTTCAGCTCACGCCCGGCAAGCTCACGCTGAAGGACCTCGCGCGAAACCCGCTCGTGACCTACGAGGCTCACTTCGCGGGTCGCGCCAAGATCGATGCCGCGTTCGCGGCAGCGAACATCGCACCGAGCATCGTGCTCGAGGCGATTGATGCCGACGTCATCAAGACCTACGTGCAGGTGGGGCTCGGGGTGGGCATCGTCGCCGCCGTGGCCGTCGACCCGCGGCGCGACAACCTCGTCATGCTGCCCTGCGGGCATCTGTTTGGCACCAATACCACGCGATTGGCGGTCAAGCAGGGTGCTTACCTGCGCGGTTTCGTTTACAGCTTCATCGAGTTGCTGGCGCCCGGTTGGGACAAGCGGCGGCTCGAGGAGGCCTTTGCCTGATCGTCCGCCGGGCCCCGCGCCGCGCGCCGCGGGCCCGCGCGCCGTGCGAGCGCCGCGCAGGCCGGTGATGGGCACCGCCCGCTCGACTGCCCGGGCGCGCGGCCGACGGCTAGACTCGGCTGATTTGACATGGTGTGTGGAGCCGCGCAGCGCCGCTGGGTGGCGTGAGCCCGCGCGCCCTTGAGGAGGTCGGCATGAACACGCCCGCTGCCCAGCTCGCAGTCCCGCGCGCCGTCGCGCCCGCGCCGATCCACGGCCTGCATCACTTTGCCTACCGCTGCAAGGATGCGGAGGAGACCAGGCACTTCTACGAGGACGTCCTCGGGCTGCCGCTTTGGCACATCATCCAGAGCGACTACGTGCCGTCGACTGGCGAGTTCTGCCCGTATACGCACATTTTCTTCCGGATGACCGATGGATCGTGCATCGCGTTCTTCGACCTTGGCGACGACGTCGCCTGCGCGCCGTCGCCCAACACGCCCGCGTGGGTGAATCACCTGGCGCTGCGCGTGGACACGGTCGAGCAACTCGAGTCGATCAAGGCGCGGCTGGAGCAGCATGGGATAGAAGTGGTCGGCGTCACCGACCACCACATTTTCATGTCGATCTACTTTTTCGACCCCAATGGCATCCGCCTGGAGCTGTCGGCGCAGCTCGCCTCCGAGCTGCAGATGCTCGAGGAGAGCAAGAGCGCGCACGCGCGCCTGGCCGAGTGGACGCGCCGCAAGGACGAATGGCGCAAGGCACGCGCGTCCGGCGACGCCCCGGCCGTGCTCAAGCCGCAGCAGAACGACCGGCCCGAAGTCGCCGCGCGCGCGGCGGCGAAAGGCTAGTGTCCCAACCCATAAGTTTCGAAACAACATTGGCGAGAATCGCCGCCCCACTTTGTCGCCGTGCTCGCCGGGTTCCCAACCCGGCTGCGCGCGGCTTCGCGCGGCTTCGCGTCTGGCGGCGACTTCGCCATTGTTGTGCGCCACCATTCCGCACGCCCTCGGCAATGCTTCGAAACTTGTGGGTCGGGACACTAGGCACGTCCTTCACGCGAGCCGCCGGCCGCAGCCTGCCGCCCGACATCTGACCCCGGACATGCCTTGAAGATCTGCGTCGTTGGCGCCGGCGGCATCGGTGCCACCATCGGCGGCCGACTGGCGCGCGCCGGACAGCGCGTGAGCCTGGTGGCGCGTGGCGTGCACCTGCAGGCCTTGCGCGAGCGCGGCTTGCGACTGGTCGACCATGTCGACCAGCGCGACGACACGCTTGCATTGCCGGCCCATGACGAGCCGGCGCGCCTGGCGTCCGAACTTGGCGCGCAGGACGTCATTGTCATCGCGCTCAAGGCCCATGCGATTGCCGCCATGCTGCCGCGCCTGGCGCCGCTGCTGCATCCGGATACCGTCGTGATTCCAGCGATCAACGGCCTGCCCTGGTGGTACTTCCACAAGGACGGCGGTGCGTTCGACGGCCAGAGCATTGGCGCGCTCGATCCTGCCGGCCGCATGTTCGCTGCGCTGGACTGCGCGCACATCGTCGGCTGCGTGGTCCACTTGGCGGCGGAGCAGCGGGCACCGGGCGAGGTGCATCACACCGGTGGCCGCCGGCTCATGCTGGGCGAGCCCGACCGCAGCCGCAGCGAACGCCTGCAGCGTGTCTGCGCAGTCCTGACCGAAGCCGGCTTCGAGGCCGTGGCCTCTGGCGACATCCGGCGCGACGTGTGGTGGAAGCTGCTTGGCAACCTGTCGTTCAACCCGGTGGCCGCGCTGACGGGCTACCTGATGAACCGGATCATCGACGACGAGGGCGTACTTGACGTCATTCGCGCCGTGATGCGCGAGGGCATGGCGGTCTCGGCACACTACGGTTACCCGATGCCGATGACACCGGATCAGCGCATCGATGTGGCGCGCCAGCTGGGAGCAGCCAAGATTTCGATGCTGCAGGACATCGAGCAAAGGCGCCGGCTCGAGCTCGATGCCATCGTCGGTAGCGTGATCGAACTCGCCGAGCGTGCCGGGCTCGCCGTGCCGACCACGCGTGTGTTGCACGCACTGACCCAGGCGCGGGCGCGCGCGCTCGGCATCGAAGGCCATTGAAGGTGCAGCGCGGTGCCTGACGGTCCGGCCCTCGCCCCCGCCATTGCGCCCACGCGCATCAACACCGCGGTGACGGGCGGGACCTACCCGCTGCCCGTGTATCCGTTCGTCGAACCCGCGGAGCTTGCCGGGCAGCTTGGGCGCCATGCGGTGGTGGTCATCGGCGCGGGGCTGGCCGGCCTCGCAGCGGGGGCAGACTTCTCGGTGCGCGGCATTCCCGCCGTGGTGTTCGATGAGGACAACACCGTGGGGGTGCGCGGCGCGTCGAGTCGCTGCATCTGTTACGAGCGCAGGAGCTTGCAGTTTTTCCGGCGCGTCGGCGTGTACCAGCGCGGTGCCGCCGAGGGCGTGCCCTGGAGCGTGAGCCGCGCGTTTTTTGGCGACCGTGAGGTCGAATGCGCCGCGCTGCCACACCTGCCGGGCGCGCCGCAGCCCGCCTTCATCAACCTGCAGCAGTTTTACGTCGCGTGGTTTCTCGTCGACCGGATCTACGAGCTCGGCATCGTGGACCTGCGCTGGAAGACGCGCGTCAGCGGCGTGACGCCACCTGCCGACCATGTCGAAGTGCATGTGAGCACGCCGGCCGGGCAGTGCACATTGCAGGCGGGCTGGCTTATCGACTGTAGCGGCGGGCGCAGTGCGGTTCCTGGCTGGGTCGGTGTCGATTCGCAGGGCGCGAGCCTGCCCCCCCGCTGGTGCATCGCCGATGTTCGCCTTGGCGAGGGCGTCTCGTCGCCGACCGAGCGCCGTGCCTGGTTGCAGGCGCCGTTCAATGCCGGCCACGCCGTCTGGATGCTGCCCATGGCCGACCGCGTGTGGCGCTTCGATTACCAGTTGCCGCAGGGCGCCGACGCTGAGGCCGAGAGCCATCCGCAGCGCGTGCACGCGCGCCTGCGCGCGCAGTTTGGCGCCGAGCTGCCGTACGAGTTGGTCTGGCTTGGCGCCTACATCAGCCGCAGCCAGTGCCTGGCGCACTTTCGCGCCGGCCGTGTCTTCTTCGCGGGCGATGCGGCGCACGTCATGAGCCCATTTGGCGCGCGCGGCGGCAACGCCGGCGTGCAGGAAGTGGAAAACCTGGTGTGGAAGCTCGCCCTGGTGCTGCAAGGCCGCGCGCCGGAGGCGCTGCTCGACAGCGACGAGGCCGAGCGGCACCCGGCCGCGCAGCAGGGCATTCGCGCCTGCGAGGCGACCGCGCAACTGCTGACGCCACGGCCGGGGGGCGAGGTGGACGCGCAGGCGCGGGCGCTGCTTGATCCCGCGCTTCTCGTCACACCGGCGCTGTACGCGCAGTCGCCACTGGCGCACGACGGCAACTGGCGCGGCGTGCACAACGCGATGCTGCAGCTGCCTGATGGTCGTGCCGCCGATCTTGTCGCCCTGCCGCAGCATCTCGATCACGCGATCGTGGACATCATGCGCGGTAAGCTGCCGACCGCACTGGCCGTGCGGTGCGCCGTGCTGCTGCCCGAGCGCTATCCCGTGCGCTTCGTGCAGCTTGGCCGCGGCGGCGAACTCGGTGCCTTGCCGCCCCTGGTCGACGCACAGGGGCTGCTCGAGGCGCAGCTCGGCTGCGTTGACGAGGTACCGCAGGTCGTCTTCCTGCGACCGGACCTGTATTGCGCCGCGCCGGTGGCGGCGACGCAGCTCCAGCCCGTGGAACGCTCCCTGCGTCGCCTGCTCGGCCTCGGCGAGGATTGAGTTCGCCTGCTCCGTCCTCCTTCCCCAACTCTCACGCTCCTGAGCCCCCCATGACCACTGTCGCCTTCATCGGTCTCGGCAACATGGGCCGGCCGATGGCCGGTCACCTGATCGCGGCCGGTTACACGCTGCGCGTGCACGCCCGGCGTGCCGCGGCGATGCAGGCCCTGGCCGACCTCGGCGCCACGCCGTGCGCTGCGCCCGCCGAGGCGGCCCGCGGTGCGCAGTTCATCGTGACCAATGTCACCAACAGCGAGGACGTGCGCCAGGTGCTGCTGGGCGCAGGCGGCGCCATCGAGACCGCTGCGGCCGGCAGCGTGGTGATCGACCACAGCACGATCTCGGCGCAGGTCACGCGCGAGATCGCCGCTGCGCTGGCCGAGCGCGGTGTCGAGATGCTCGATTGCCCCGTGTCCGGCGGCGTCAAGGGCGCGGTTGCGGCAACGCTTTCGATCATGGTGGGGGGCAAGCCCGAGGTGCTGGAGCGCGCGCGACCGCTGCTGGCCGCGGTCGGGCAGACCATCACCTATATCGGCGGCCACGGCGCCGGCCAGGTGGTCAAGGCCTGCAACCAGATCGTGCAGGTGGTCAACATCCAGGGCATCGCCGAGGCCATGCTGTTCGCGCGGGCACAAGGCGTGGATTGCACGCGCATGCTCGGTGCGCTGCAGGCGGGCTTTGCCGGCAGCAAGATGCTCGACCTCATGGGTCCAAAGATGGCCGCGCGCGACTTTGCCGCCGGCATCGAGGCACGCCTGCACCAGAAGGACTACGGCCTCATCGTCGAGATGGCGCGCGAGGCCAAGCTCGCGATACCCGCGGTGGCTGTGGTGGCGCAGCAGCTCAACGCACTGGTGGGGCAGGGCTGGGGGACGGATGACACCAGCAGCCTGCTGCGGGTGCTCGAAGCGCTGAACGGCAAGTCAGCCTAGACGGCGCCGCGTGCCTGGGGCAAGCAAGGCACGGACCGTGCCGCGCATTGGCCCCCGTCAGTGACCGCGCACCAGCGCGATCGCCGCATCGAAAAGCGCCGAGCCCGGGTGCGCGAACTCGTCCATGACCGTCAGGTGATTGGCCAGAGGCGCCGGCACGTCGCGTACAAAATTGTCCGGCCAGCGCTGGGCGATGAGCCGCGTCTGCCGCTTGAACTCGCTCGACTCCAGGCAGCCCACGGCGGTGTACAGCGGCGCGCCGGTCGCGGGCGGCAGCCATGCGGGTGACAGCGTGGCCGCGCGCACGGCATCGAGCTGCAAGTCCACATTGACGAAGGGTGCGTACCGCAGAGGTTCGAGGTCGTACAGACCGCTGAGCGCGAAGCCGCCCTTCACGAGGGTGGGCGGCAGGTCGCTTCCAAATACCGGCCACTGCGCCGCCATCGCCATCGCCGTCAGGTGTCCACCAGCCGAGTGGCCCGAGACGACGATCCGCTCCGCGTCGAAGCCGAAGCGGTCCGCGTTGCGATACAGCCAGGCGAGCGCGCGCAGGATCTGTCGCACGATCTCTTCCAGCGGCGTGTGTGGCGCAAGCCCGTAGTTGACGACAGCGACCGCGATGCCTTCGCGCACGAACGGGGGCGCCACCCAGGAAAAGTCGGACTTGTCGAGCGAGCGCCAGTAGCCGCCGTGGATGAATACCAGCAGCGGCGCCGCGTCGTGTCGCGTGGGGAAGAGGTCGAGCGTCTCGGCGCTGGTTTCGCCGTAGGGCAGATCGAGCAGGCAGGCGCGCGACCGGCGCGTCAGCGCGCCGTGCTCGGCCCAGCGCGCGAAGATCTTCGCGTGGTCAGGGATTGCCGCGCGGGCGTTGTACTCGCGCTCGCAGAACTCGACGGAGTAAGTGGCGCGCTTGGCGGTGCGCGCGCTGCGGCTGGCGGCTCGGGCTTGGGTCACTGGGTGGCCGGTGGGCAAGTGTGTCCAGTGTACGGGCCGGTGGTCGCATGCGATCGCCGCCGTGCAGCGCGGCGATCTGCCCCTCTGTCTGTTCAGCGTGCTGTGCGGCGGCGGCCGCGGGCAGGATGCGGCGCAAAGGCCCGTAGGGCGAGTTCGACATTGGCCCGCACGAGCGCCTCGTCCTCGCGCCGGGTCGGCAGTGCCAGGCCCAGCAAGGCGCGGATGTGCCCCAGACCAAGGAACAGGGACAGGAACTGATTGGCCGCCATGTGCGGGTCCGGCACCGATAGAGCGCGCACGGCGTCGGCTGCGGCCAGGTAGCGCGCCACCGCCGCGGTCAGTTGCTGCGGCCCGGCGGCGAAGAAGTTCTGCGCGGCAGCGGGGTCCTGGCCGATTGCGCCGAACAGCGAACGATGGTGCCGAACGATGTCCGGGCTGCGCATCAGCGCGACGAACCCGCGTCCAATCTGCGTCAAGGCCTGCGCCGGGTGCTGTGGATCGAGGTGCTCCCAGTCGACCCCGCCTTCCTCGCCGAAGGTTTCGTTCACGCGATGCGTGATCGATGCCTGGAATAGTGCCGCCTTGGTCGGGAAGTAGCTGTAGATGGTCACCTTCGACACGCCGGAGGACTCCGCGATCGCGTCGATCGAGGCGGCCTCGAAGCCGTGTTGCGTGAACTGCCGCTTGGCGGCCTCGAGCACGCGGGCCAGCCGTTCCGGATCGCGCGGCCGTCCTCGCGGGCGTAGCGCGCCGCCCGTGGCAGCGGGCGCGGCCGGCGACGAGCCGGCGTCCCCAGCGTCCCTTGACCTGGCACTTCTTGGGGTTGTTTTATTTAATTTACTTGACTTCACAGTAAATAAATGTTTAATGTTACTGAACTTGATCGTACATTAATTGAGACCCGCCGTGATCTCCATCTTCTCGCCGCGCCGGCCCGCCGCCGCCCCCGTGCTGCTGGCGGCCCTGGTGCCGGTGCTCGCGCTGACAGCCTGCGGCACCACCAGCAGCCCTCCCGCGGTCGACCTGCCGGCGCGATTCATCAATGGCGCCCCGGCTGCGCAGGCGACTGCCGCGGACGTCGGCGCCTGGTGGCAGCGCTTCGACGACGCCCTGCTGCGGCAGCTCGTCGCAGACGCGGTTGCCAATGGGCACGACCTGCGTGTCGCGGTCGCGCGGGTGGAGGTGGCGCGGGCCGGTGTGCAGGCGGCGACCGGCGCCATGCTGCCCGGCGTGTCGGCCGTGGGCGCGCGCTCGGTCGGTGAGACCGGCTACTCGGTCATTGCACGCCAGCGCCTGCCGAATACCGACATCACGCGAGCGGGCCTGAACGCGTCCTGGGAAGTCGATCTCTTCGGGGCGCTGCGCGCGGCCCGCGGTGCCGCCGCCGCCGACCTGCTGGCCGCCGACCATGCCCGCCGCGGCGTGCTGCTGAGCGTTGCCGCCGAGGTCGCCCGCCACTACGTCACGCTGCGCAGCGCGCAGGAGCGCAGCGCCATCGTGCAGGATCTGGTCCGCTCGCAGCGCGAAACGCTGCGCCTGACCGAAAAACTCCGCGCCGCTGGGCAGGGCAGTGACTTCGATGTCGATCGCGCCTTGGCCGATCTCGCGGCCACGCAGGCCGAGCTGCCGCGCCTGGACGCGCTGGCCGCGGCCAGCCGGCACCGCCTGGCCACGCTGACCGGCCAGCCCGCGGGGACGCTCGATGCTGCGCTGGCAACGACAGGGCCTGCATTGACAGCCCCCGACGTTGCGCCGGGCCAGCCCATCGAGCTGCCGCAGCGTCGACCGGATGTCATGGCGGCCGAGGCGCAACTGCGCGCGGCCGCCAGTCGGCTCGATGAAGCGAAAGCCAGCCGCTTCCCGCGTCTGGTGCTCAACGCCCTGTTCGGCACGCAGTGGACCGACATCAACGCACTGGACATCGGTCGCGCCCGCTTTGCCAACGTCGGCGCGACGCTGGCGCTGCCGCTGTTTGCCGGCGGCCAGATCGACGCGGCGATCGACGCCGCCGGCGCGCGCGAGCGCGAGGCGCTGGCCAGCTACGAGCGCAGCGTGCTGCAGGCGCTGGAGGACGTCGAGCGCGCGCTGGCGGTGCTGGCCGGCGAGGCACGGCGTGGCGCGGACCTCGATCAGTCTTTGGCCGCCCGCGAGCGGGCCCTCGGCCGTGCGCTAGCGCTGTACCGCGCGGGCCAGGCGGACCTGCTGGTGGTGCTGGACGTCGAGCGCGGCCTGCTCGCGGCGCAGCTTGCGCGCGCTGCACATCACACCGACCGGCTGCTGGCCACCGTGCATTTGTACCGCGCGCTGGGCGGCGGTTGGGAAGTCGCGGAGCCCGCGCGCCCGCCTGCCGCGCCCGTGGCCAACGCGCCTGCGTCGTCGTCGCGCGTGTCGCCGCTTGCCGCCGCGGCGGCACCTGCGTCGTGAATGCATCCGTCCTGCATCCCTCGTCGTTTCATCGTTTTCCTGTCCCCGTCAGGTTCAAGATGACCCCGATCGATCGTCGTCCGAGCGCCTGGGCGCTCGCGGTGTTCACCATCGTTCTCGCCGGCTGTTCGGCGCCGCCGGCGCCCGTCGCGCCGCCCAAGCCGGTGCGAGTGATGGCCGTGGCAGCAGGGCAGGAAGGCGACCAGACAAGCTTCACCGGCGCGGTGCGCGCCCGCGTCGAGGCCGATCTGGCGTTCCGCGTCGGCGGCAAGGTGGTGCGCCGGCATGTCGAGCTGGGCCAGCGGGTGCGCGCTGGCGATGCGATCGCTGAACTCGACGCGGCCGACTACGCGCTTGGACTGGCCGCGGCCGTGGCACAGCAGCAGGCCGCCGCAGTGGACGCAGCGCAGGCGGGCAGCGACGCCGAGCGCTTTGCGCGGCTGCAGGCCGAAGGCGCGATGAGTGCCGGCGACGAGGAGCGGCAGCGCGCCCGCGCCGAGGCCGCGCGTGAGCGCCTGACGCAGGCGCGGCGCCAGGCCGAGCTGGCGCGCAACCGCGCGGCCTACGCGGTGCTACGCGCGCCGTTCGACGGGATCGTCACGCAGCTACGACTCGAAGTCGGACAGGTGGTGGCCGAGGGCCAGCCGGTCGCTGCCCTGGCCGCCAATGGCGAGCGCGAGATCGTGATCGACGTGCCGGAGTCGCGCGTGGCGCAGCTGCGGCAGGCGAGCGCCACCGCGTCGTTGTGGAGCGGCGATGGCAGTCGCTTCGAGGTCGTGCTGCGCGAGCTGTCGCCCAGCGCCGCGCCGGGCACGCGCACCTACCGCGCGCGCTATCGACTGCCGGCAGCCAAGGATGCCGAGCTCGCGCAGCTCGGCATGACGGCCACGGTGTGGCTCGACTCCCGTGGCAGACCGAGCGAGCGCGCGCCGGTGGCGGTGCTGCCCGCCAGCGCACTGCATCACCGCGACGGCCAGCCCGCCGTGTGGACCGTGGACCGCGAGCGCGGCTTGGCCACGCGCGTGCCGGTGGAGGTCGTGCGCTTTGGGCAGGACGACATCGTGGTGCGCGGCCTGTCCGCCGGTGCCTGGGTGGCGACCGCCGGGGTCCACAAGCTGACCGAGGGCATGCAGGTCACCGCGGTGGACGCCGAGGGTCGTGTGCTGGCGCAGTCGCGTGCCACCACCGTCACCACCACTGCGGCGGCGCGCTGAGCGCGGAGGCAAGCCATGCGAGGCGTTCCGAACCTGTCGCACTGGGCGGTCACGCACCGCCAGATGGTGCTCTTCCTCCTCGTGGCGATCCTCGCCAGCGGCGCGGTCGCGTTTCTCAAGCTGGGCCGCCTGGAGGATCCCAACTTCCGCGTGCCCACCATGACCGCGGTCGTCGTGTGGCCCGGTGCCACCGCGCGCGAGGTGCAGGACCAGGCGCTCAACCGCATCGAGAAGGAGCTGCGCGAGCTCGAAGGCTTCGAGAACGTGCGC
The DNA here is from genome assembly GCA_020248785.1 of Burkholderiales bacterium. GTDB lineage: Bacteria > Pseudomonadota > Gammaproteobacteria > Burkholderiales > Burkholderiaceae_F > JALHMQ01. Next base: position 32,046 of record JADCGX010000030.1, read on the forward strand.
AGCTTCAGCCGCCAGGGCTATGGCGCGATCACGCTGTGGCTCGACGGCGGCACGCCCAGGCACGAGCAGGAGGCGGCGTGGTACCAGGCGCGCAAGAAGATCGGTGACCTGCGCGGCCAGATGCCGCCGGGGGTGATCGGGCCCGCCATCAATGACGAGTTCAGCGACGTCTACAGCCTGATCTGGTCGGTCCGCGGCGACGGCTTCAGCCTCGCCGACCTGAACCGCGAGGCCGAGCGCATCAAGCTCGCGCTGGTGGCGGTGCCCATGGTCAGCAAGGTCGACGTGCTGGGCAAGCAGCCCGAGAAGGTGTTCGTCGAGATTTCGCATCGCAAGCTGGCCAACCTCGGCATTCCGCTGTCGGCGGTCTTCGAGGCACTCGGACGCCAGAACGGACTGGCGCCAGCCGGCGCGGTCGACACGCGCAGCGACCGCGTGCTGCTGCGGGTCGACGGCGCCCTGCGCGACCTCGACGACGTGCGCAAGGTCCCGCTGGCGGCCGATGGCCGCCTGCTGCGCCTGGGCGACATCGCCGAGGTGCGGCGCGGCTATGAAGACCCGCCGCAGTACACCATGCGTCACAACGGCGCGCCCGCGGTGGCGATCGGCGTGACCATGGCGCGCGACGGCAACATCCTCGTGCTGGGCGAGCGCCTGAAGGCGGTCATGGCGCAGCTCGAGCCGACGCTGCCGCTCGGCCTGGAGGTCGATCTCATTTCCGACCAGCCGCAGATCGTCGAGGCCTCGGTGTGGGAGTTCGAGCGGGCGTTCCTTGAGGCGCTCGCCATCGTGCTCGGCGTGTGCTTCCTCAGCCTGGGATGGCGTGCCGGCGTGGTGGTGACCATCTCGGTGCCGCTGGTGCTGGCCGCCGTGGCCTGCGTGATGTACCTGGCTGGCTGGAACCTCGACCGCATCTCGCTCGGCTCGCTGATCATCGCGCTCGGCCTGTTGGTGGACGACGCGATCATCGCCATCGAGATGATGATTGTGAAGCTGGAGCAGGGCTGGGACCGCATCGCCGCCGCCGGCCACGCCTGGACCTCGACCGCGATGCCAATGCTCACCGGCACGCTGCTGACCGTCGCGGGCTTCATGCCGGTGGGCTTTGCCAAGAGCATCTCGGGTGAATACGCAGGCGGCATCTTCTGGGTGGTGGGCACCGCGCTGGTGGCCTCGTGGTTCGTGGCGGTGATCTTCGTGCCCTACCTCGGGCTCATGCTGCTGCCCGAGCGCTACATCGCGCAGGTGAAGGCCAAGCATGCGCAGCGTCTGGGAGCGGACGGCCGGTTCGACCCCTACGCCACGCCCTTGTATGCGCGGCTGCGGCGCGCCGTGGCCTGGGTGGTGGCCCGGCGCACCTGGGTGATCGGCGGCACGGTGCTCGCGCTGCTCGCGGCCGGCGCCGGGATGCTGCTCGTGCAGCAGCAGTTCTTTCCCAATGCCTCGCGCCCGGAGCTGATGGTGGAGCTGCGCATGAAAGAAGGCGCGTCCTTCGCGGCGACCGAGGCCGAGGTGCGCCGGCTGGAGAGCATCCTCGCGGCCGATCCGGATGTGAAGTACTTCACCGTGTACACCGGCGCCGGTGCGCCGCGCTTTTACCTGTCGCTCGCGCCGGAGCTGTCGAATCCCGGCTACGCGCAGGCGGTGATCATGACGGCGGGCATCGAGCAGCGCGAGCGGCTGCGCCAGCGGCTGATCGCGCGCTTCGATACCGGGCAGGACTTCCAGGCGGCGCGGCCGCGCGTGCTGCGGCTGGAGTTCGGCCCGCCGGCGGGCTTTCCAGTGCAGTTTCGCGTCATCGGTCCGGATGCGTTCGAGGTGCGCCGCATTGCCGAGTCCGTGCGCGCGGCGATTGCCCCCAGCCCGCTGCTGCGCGACCTGCAGTTCGACTGGAACGAGATGGCGCGCACGGTGCGCGTGCAGGTCGATCACGACAAGGCGCGCCTGGTGGGTCTGAGTTCGGCTGATGTGGCCGCCGCGCTCCAGACCGTGTACTCGGGTGCCCCTGCCACGCAGATGCGGCTGCGCGAGGAACTCGTCGACGTTCTGGTGCGCGCGCCGCAGGACGAGCGCAAGCGCCTGGAGGACCTGGGGTCGATCGCGCTTGCCACCCCGGCGGGACCGGTGCCGCTGTCGCAGATCGCCACGCTTGCCTACGAGCTCGAGGAGCCGGTGCTGTGGCGACGCAACCGCGCGATGGCGCTGACGGTGCGCGCCGATGTGGCCGACGGGGTGCAGGGCCCGTATGCGATGGCGCAGCTGCGCAGTGCCGTCCGGCCGATCATCGAGGCGCTGCCGCCGGGCTATCGGATCGAGGAGGGCGGGCCGATCGAGGAAAGTGCGAAGTCCAACCGCGCACTCTTTGCGGTGTTCCCGGCCATGTTCCTCGTGATGCTGCTGCTGCTCATGATCCAGCTGCAACACTTTGGCCGCATGCTGATGGTGTTCCTGACCGCGCCGCTCGGCCTGATTGGCGTGGTGCCCGCGCTGCTCGCGTTCAACGCGCCGTTCGGCTTCGTGGCGCTCTTGGGCGTGATCGCGCTCGGCGGCATGATCATGCGCAACGCGCTCATCCTGGTGGATCAGATCGAGCAGGACATCCGGTCGGGGGTCGCGCCGATGCAGGCAATCGTCGAGTCGACCGTGCGCCGCGCGCGCCCCGTCGTACTCACGGCCGCAGCAGCCGTGCTTGCCATGATCCCGCTCACCACGAGCGTGTTCTGGGGCCCGATGGCCATGAGCATCATGGGCGGCCTGGTGGTCGCCACGGTGCTCACGCTCATCTTCGTGCCGGCGCTGTATGCCGCGTGGTTCAGGGTGCCAAACGCGCAGTCGGCCAGCGTGCCGGCGGGCCTGGCCGCGTCAGCGCATGGCTGAGGCTTGAGGGGTCGCCAATCTTGGTACACCAGCATCAAATCATCCTTTTTTAAGGCGCAGCCTCGGCCTCGGTCCGATACTGCATCGCCGGGTCGCCGCGCTGGCGCGTTGGCCACATCCGCAACAAGGCTGGATGGCCGGTGTCCACGATGTCGATGATCCGCACGTCGGTCTTGCTCGAGTGTTCCCGGTGCAGTCGGCCGGCGTACTGCTGGAGCATGCCCTTCCATGAGATCGGCATCGCGAGCACCCGCGTGTCCAGCGGCCGGAAACGGACTTTGGAAGAGCGCGACCTTCTCGTCGGTAGACAGCCTCGATGGCTCGACGGGCTGTGGGGAGGGCTGCTGCTTGGCACGCCAGTCGATGCCGTGCGATTCGAGCAGTGCGATCAGCCGGGAGTTTTCGCTGCGCGGCGCACTCAGATCATCGTGAGCCGTCATCGAACCCGTGTACGGCCAGCAGGTCGTCCATGTCATCACCCACACCGTAGCCAAGGTTGTGGCCGAGGTGCCGCACGGTGTCCAACCGGTCAAGCAAGGTCGGCTGGTGCTCCGCAGGCGAGGCGTCGATGGCTTTCAATGCCTGCGCGAACATACGGACCAAGGCATAGAGGTAATCCTCGTCCTGCACGCCAAACTCGTTGCTGAAACCCACCGCGCGCTCGCAGAAGAACACCATCAGCTCGGCCAGACCCTCCGTCTGACCGACGGCCTTTTGGTAGTCGGCAATGGCCTTCTTCGCCTTGGCGACCGAGATGTCCTGGTTCTTGAATACGTCGGGCGACAGCCAGCGGTCGATTGTGGCCTTGTAGGGCTTCAGCACATCGTCGCCGAGCCCGAAGCGGGCGTGCAGGAAGGCTTGGTTGTCCTTGCTGGCGGCGTAGAGGTCTTGCACCAGACCGATGAGGCCGGCGCGGTCGAAATCGGCGAGCTTGGCTTTCACACCGCCCCAGGACGGGGCGCTCTTCTTGGAGACCGCCATCAGTGAAGCACCCGCGCCCCGCCACCCACGCCGGCGCTGTAGATGTGCATGGGCGCCCGCTGCGAGCGCCAGCCGTTGATCCGCAGAAACACGTCGGCAGCCGCAAAGGCGATGCGCTTGTTGGCGTCCACGAACGGGTGGTTGATCGGCAGGCTTTCCATCAGCGCAGCCGCCTCGGCCACGATGTCGTCGTAGTACCCCGTCTGCGGACGGAACAGCGCGGCCTCCAGCGCTCCGGGATCGCGCACGCCGGGCGCGCCGCCGTAGCGCTGCATCAGCACGGTATGCATGCCGAGCACGTCAGCCACGGTCAGGTAGTCGCGCGGCACGGTTTACTTGGCGAGCTCGCGATACAGGTTGTTGAATTCGTCAAGGCTTGACGCGAACGAAGCCATCACATGGCGGCGAGGACGTTCCGTTTGCTGCCGATCGATGTAGCCGCGCAGCGCCTCATCTAGGACCGCCTGGAACTGGCGGCCCTGGCTTTCGGCGATCTGGCGCAGCGCTGTCAGCACCTCGGGCGCGGCCTGGGAGGAGAACTTCTCGCGGAGGGCGGTGGTCATGACTATCTCTATCATGATTCATCTTGACGGTTCATGATAGGACAAGGCGCGACTCTCTGCCGCCCTCCCGCTCATGTTCGAAGCCTGGCCTCTCCCCTTGAGATTTTCATGCGCAAGCGGCAGCCCGAAAGATCAGATGCAGTTGCAGCACAAGTTGTCTGACTTCGAGTTCCAGTGCGATTTCGTTGTCTCTTGGGCGTGCACTTCGGTCACGTCCCGCTGACCGCTTCAGAGCGCAATGCAGTGCCTGCGCCACGCGCACCGCGCTTATCCACGTCAAGCTGGCGCTGCGGCGACGGGCTGACCAGCGCCTTGGCGACGCCTCGAGCCGTTCGTCCGGTGGCGCCGCGCGGCCTTCCGCATGCCCTCGTTTTGCTTGGCTGCGATCCGAGCGCGCGCTCATCGGGTGCGTTTCGCCGGCCTGATGGCCGCGTGATCGCAACGCTGCCTTTGCCGCACCGTCTTGTGAAGAGGCGGCGCGCTGCGTCGGGCGCGGGTGTTTCGGTCGAATGGCCAGTCCACCGTGATAGTTGTCGAGCGGCACACGATGCTTTGCATGCCGGAGTTGTCGCTCACCACGCGGGGTGAGCTGGGGCGGCGGCTGCGCTCAGATAAATCGTAGAAAGGGAGACCGGTCGGCGGCAGCGTCACGCCGGCGGCCGAGCCGGATCACGCCGCCGGATCTTGCGCGGGTTGCGGAACCCGGAAACGAAAACGCCCAACCGAGAACGGTTGGGCGCTGAATAGTGGTGGCGGAGGGTTGCCTGGTGCAAAAGCCGCCCGCTGAGCTTACGAGTAATGCCGCGGGCGCCTGCGGGCTTGTGAGGTCTCGTCACCGGGAGAGCAGGTCCACGTACGCCTGGTAGCTGTAGACGCGGTTCTTCTTTTGGCCGGTGAGCTCGGTCAGGATGCCGAGATCCTCCAGCAGCTTGACGGCGGCGCTGGCGGTCGGAAACGTCGTCTCCAGCCGCTGGCGAACGTGCTCGACGCTGAAGCGCGGCATCATCGGCAGCAGCTCGAACAGGCGGTAGCTGATCGGCCCAGCCTTGGGAGACTCCAGCAGTCGCTTGCGGTCGGCCGTGATCAGGCTGGCCACGTCGATGATGCTGCGCTCGGCCTCCGCAGACGCCGCAGCCACGCCTTCCAGGAAGAAGGACACCCAGCCCTCCCAGTCGCCGTCGCTGCGAATGGCCGACAGGCGCCGGTAGTACTCCGCCTGGTGCTGCTTGAGGTAACCGCTCAGGTACATCAACGGCTCTCTCAGCAGCCCCCAGTGCTCCATGAGCGCGGCGATCAGCAGCCGTCCGATGCGCCCGTTGCCGTCCAGGAAGGGGTGGATGGTTTCGAACTGGGCGTGGATCAGGGCGACCCTGGCCAGCGGTGGCAGGTCGGAGTCGGAGGCATGGATGAAGCGCTCCAGGTCCGTCAGCAGATTGGCCACTTGCTGGGGTGGTGGCGGCACGAAGGCGGCGTTGCCCGGTCGCGTGCCACCGATCCAGTTCTGCGAGCGGCGCAGTTCGCCGGGCTGCTTGCCAGCGCCGCGCGCCCCATCGAGCAGCAGCCGATGCGCCTCGCACAGCAGGCGAACGCTGATCGGCAAGCCCTGCGGGTCGCGCAACTGCCCCTGCACCCAGCGGAAGGCGCGCAGGTAGTTGGTGACCTCCTCGACATCGTCGGTGTTGCTGACCTTGAGGCCCGCTTCCTCGTCGAAC
>JADCGX010000031.1 GCA_020248785.1 Burkholderiales bacterium
CACTTTCTGGCCGGCGCGCGGGCCCAAGGCAATGCGATAGGTGCACGATGCCGCCTGCAGCGACGCCAACGGATGATCCGTATCCGTGTCCGCCAGGTAGGTCATGCCCTGCTCTTCGACCAGATAACCTCGCCGCGTGAGCAGCTTCATCAGTCGCGCGACCATCTGCTCGAGCAGGCCCGCGAGCGCATCGCCGGTGGGGGCTCGCGCCGCATCGAAGACGGGGTCACCCTCGGTGCGCCGAACCACCCCGTCGAGCACCAGGCAGTGCAGGTGGATATTGAGATTCCCCGCCGAGCCGAATCGCTGGATCAGCGTGACGCTGCCCGCGTAGGCGGCGGTGTGCTTCAGTCCCGACTGGCTGAGAGGAAACCCTGTGATGACCCGGTGCACGATCCCCAGCACCGGTGTGAGCAACTCGGGATGGGCAGCGAGCCGGATGCACCAGAGCTTCACGCAGTTCCGGCTGTTCATCCTCACGCGCTGGCCGAACCGGTTCTACACGGGCATCGAGAACCAGCTCACGGTCGATCACCGGCGCAACGGGCGTGTGGGCTTCACGATCGAGACCGAAGTGGGCCGCTTCATCGACAAGCACTGGGCCGCGTGGGTGCGGCCCGGGATCGCGCTGCTGGGCGACGGCCTTCCCTACATCTACAACCGGAACATGGAAGTCGGGTTCCGCTACCTGTTCGACTGAGCCGGCGCCCGCGCCGTCACATGGCGAGGGGACGCCGGCCCCACACCTGCCACAGGGCGAGGCCCGGCGACACCAGCGGCGCGAACCCGCGCGGACTCGGCGGCAGCACCGGCCCCAGTTCCGCGAAGGTGGCTCCCACGTGGATCAGCCCCGCCTGCGTGCAGGCGTGCGACAGGCGCGCCGCCACGGGCGAGCTGCGACCGGGCATCCCCGTCGGGATCCGGATCGTGAGTTCCTCGGGGATGCGCCCGGCCAGCGTGACGGGCGTCTCGGGCGCGGCTTCCAGTTCCTCGCACACGAGCACACCGCCGGGCTCGAGCAGGCTGACCAGTTCGGCCAGCGCGTCCCAGGGACGATCGAGCCGGCTCAACAGGCACCGCGCGTAGACGATGCCGAAGGACGAGCGCGGCAGTCCGGTGTTGTAGGGCGACGCCTTCTCGAACCACAGGTTCTTGCGGCCCTCGTGACGCGCGGTGTCGCGGGCCCGGGCGAGCTGGTCGTCATCGTCGCCCAGACCCACCACGAGACCGGACGGCCCCACCTCCTCGGCGAGCCGGAGCGTCATCAGTCCGATGCCGCAGCCCACGTCCGCGACGCGCATGCCGCCGGTCAGCCCTGCGTGCCGCAGCAGTGCACACGTGCCGGACTCCAGCAGACGGTGCAGCCGCTGCTGATCCTCCTCCTGCCCGCGGGCCCAGCGGTGTCCCACGCTCAGCTGACGGTCGGTTGCGACCAGGTATTCCATGATGCGGTCTCCTCGGAATTCGGGGATGCGGTGCACGGAAAGGCGCACCGGCATCCACGACCCGGATTGTCCGCAGCGGGACAAAGGGCGGAATAGCAGGAAGGTCATATCGCCCCCCGACCCGCTCGGCGCGGCGGTCGGGCCGCGCGCCGTACCCCTCATCGCGAAGTCGACGCAGCACCTCCGGCGCCGGCATCGAACCAGACCTCGAACAGACTGCCGCCGCCTTCGCGCGGGAGACACGCCACGTCACCTCCGTGGGCGCGCGCGATGCTGCGCACGAGCGCGAGGCCGAGGCCTGCGCCGTGCCCGGACTCCGGCATGCCCTGGGGACGGTAGAACGCCTCGAAGATGCGCTCGCGCTCCGGAGCCGCGACGCCCGGGCCCCGATCCATCACCCGCAGGCCGGGGCGGTCGCGCACGGTCCCGACCTCCACCTCCACCGGTGTGCCGCCACCGTGCCGCACCGCGTTCTCGAGCAGATTGCGCAGCAGCCGGCGCAGCAGGCGCTCGTCTCCGGGCACGAACGTCTCGCACCCGGAGACGCCGGCCCCCCACGTCGCAGCCTCCTCGGCACTCAGTGCGAGCAGCTCGATCCGGTCTTCACGGCGCGCCCCCTGGGCCTCGACCCGCCCGGACAGCAGCAGCTCGCCGATCAGCGCATCGAGCTCCGTGATGTCGCGCGTCAGACGGGCGTGCAGTTCGGGCCTCGCCCCGGTGTCGAGCAGTTCCAGCGCCATGCGGATGCGCGACAGGGGGCTGCGCAGTTCGTGCGAGACGTTCGCGAGCAGGGTCCGGTTGGACGACACCAGCTGCTCGATGCGACCCGCCGCATCGTTGAAGCTCGCGGCGAGGCGCGCGATCTCGTCGTGACCCTCGACGGCCACGCGCGCCGACAGATCGCCGCCGCCGAGCGCCTCCACGCCTGTGCGCAGCGTCTCCACACGGCGCGTGATGCGGCGGACGACAAAGTACGCGCCGACGGCGGTAGTGAGGACGAGCAGTCCGAGCGCGACCAGGAAGCGTCCGCGGCGCGGCGGGTGCGGCGGACCCACGAGGATCGTGCGCCCGTCGTCGAGCCGGAGCAGGAACACGGGCCCGGCCCCCGGGACGTGATGCATGCCGCCCGGCAGTCTCGGACCGCCGGCATGCGGGGGCGGCGGCAGCGGTTCGCCCCGGTGCGCGAGCACGGCACCGTCCGCACCCAGCACGGTGACACGGCCGGGGAATGCCCCCGTGAGCCGCGCCAGCCGGTCACGGACGCGGTCGGGCGGCTCGCCGGGCGGGCCGAGCGCCTCGGCCACGAGCCGCGAGGCGGTCTCCGCGAAGGGCGGACGGTCTCGGTCGTCCGGGAGCGTCCACCACACCCCGGCGAGCAGCGCCGCGAACACGACGAGGATGCCGAGGAAGGCCAGCCAGATCTGGAGGTAGAGACGGCGCACGGCGCGGCGCTAGCCCGGATGTTCCACCAGGCCGCGGGATGACGGCGAGGTGCGCTGCGAAGCAGGCCGCGCATACCGCGCCAAGCCAATAGCCGTGCCTATCGGCGCGAAGCGGGGGTGCGGGATGACCGCAAGGCGTCCGCCGGCGCCCGTGGAAGCCGGCGTACCTATGTGCACCGCCCGCCGATTCGTCGCGGATTCAATCGACATCGAGGCGCAGCCCATTCTCGGGGCCGATCTGGCGAAACATCCGGGCTAGTCCTGCGCCCGGGCGAACACGTAGCCCGCCCCGCGCACGGTGACGATGCGCTTCGGGTGCTTCGGGTCGTCCTCGATGGCGGCGCGGACGCGGGACACGTGCACGTCGAGGCTGCGGTCGAACGCCTCGGCGTCGTGACCCTTCAGCCGCTCCATGAGGAAATCGCGCGACAGCACGCGCCCGGCGTGGGTCGCGAGCACCCAGAGCAGCTCGAACTGGTGACTGGTGAGCGTGCAGGGTTCACCGTCGAGCAGCGCGGTGCGCGCGTCTCGGTCGATCTCCAGTCGGCCGAAGCGCAGCCGCTCCGCCGCGGCGCCACGCCGGCCGCGGCGGAGCACGGCCTTCAGGCGGGCGGCCAGTTCACGAGGCTCGAACGGTTTCGGCAGATAGTCGTCCGCGCCCAGTTCCAGACCGACGATGCGGTCCGCGGGCTCGCCCCGCGCCGTGAGCATGATGACCGGCACGTCGGATGTCGCGCGCAGCTCGCGGCACAGGTCGAAGCCGTCACCGTCGGGGAGCATCACGTCGAGCAGCACCGCATCGAAGGTCTCGCGCCGGGCGCGGGCGAGGCCTTCGACGGCGGTGTGCGCGAGCTGCACCTCGTGCCCGTGGCGGGCGAGGTACTCCGCGACCATCGCGGCGAGGTCGCGGTCGTCCTCCACCATCAGCAGGCGCGAGGTCACCGGGGGATCACCAACGCGGACCGCCGTGCGGCGCTCCGGGCCCGAACCCCATCGGCCCGAAGCCGAGGGGACCGCCGCGATGCCTGATCATCTCCGCGAGACGGCGGCGCTGGTCGGGTGTGAGGACTTCGGCCACGTCGGCCGCCGTGCGGGACAGCCGCTCCGACGCACGGTCCGCGAGCGCCATCTCGGCGCGTCGCGCGCTCTCGAGCGCCGCGCGGTCCACCGTCTCGCCGGTGAGACTCGCGAGCGCGGCCTTGCGCTGCGCGTCGTGCGCGTCACGCAGCCCGGCGAGATCCTCGAACGTGGCGTCCATCAGCGTGCGGATGCGGGTCTTCTGCTCATCGGTGGCATCGATCTTCGCCAGCATGCGGTCGGTCATCCCGCGCATGCGGCTGCGCATGGCCTCGGGATCGCCGGCACCGTGGTGACCGGCGCAGTGCCGGCCGGGACCGCGCTCGCCGTCGGGCCCGTCCGCAGACACGGCGTGACCGGCGAACAGCGCGCCTGCGGCGATGCTACCGGTCAGCAGACCGGCGAGGAAGCGCCGCTTGGGATTGCGGGTCGCGAGTTTCGGGGCGGTGGATTCGGATGCCATGACATTCTCCTGGGTGGCGCAGCGCCCGATTGCGCTGCAGTGTGCCCAGGATGCGCGGCGCGCCTTGCCCGTTCGTGTGGCGAACGTAAAGAAGTGTGTCCGCGGGCGGCGCTCACAGGCGCAGCTTGCGCCAGTAACCGGTGAGCTCCAGGTAGCCGCGCCCCACCGGCCGGCCCGCGGCGGTCGCGGTGACGGCGCCTTCCCAGTACACCGTGCCCACGCTGGCGCGCGAATCGAGTTCCTGGTCGTCCAGCAGCGGAGAAAGATCCAGTGCGAGAGCCGGTATCTCCACGCGCATGGCCACGGGGTAGCGCGCGCCCGTGCGCGGACTGGTCCAGAGCCGGGCTGGCGTAAAGCGCACCTCGCGTTCGGTGAAACGCCGGGAGGTGCCGTCGGGACGCGCCAGGCCGCCGCCCGCCCACAGCGTGGTGCCGTCCGCCGCGCGTATGCGGAAGGCCATGAGCGCGGAGCCGTCGTCGAGGTTGAGCCCGATCCAGTCCCAGCCCACGGCGCGGTCGTCGAGGATTTCGCTCGACCACTCGTGATCGAGCCACGCGAGCCCGGTGACCTCTTCCGCGCCGGCCTCCGAGCGCACCGTGCCGGTCACCGCGAGATGCGGGCGGCGAATAGGAATTTCAAACGACTTTTCCCGCAAGCCGACACTGTATTCCCCGTGCCTCGAACAGGCAACCGTGCGCCGCCAGGCGCACGCCCCCCCCTTCGCAGTGACGATCCAACCGCGGCTTCGGCCCGGATCACCATTCACCCGCCGCGATTTGGCGCCCTCACGCGATCACGCGCCAAGCACGCCCGTCGGTTCTGTC
>JADCGX010000032.1 GCA_020248785.1 Burkholderiales bacterium
TCAAGGGCGCGCGAATGCGCGGCGAAGCGAACCCTTGACGCCGAGACTCGGCGAATACGCTCTGGAATGGCCGTGCCCGAGGCAGTTCGCGGGCATGGCCGTGGAAGCCAAGAGCGCCCGACAAAGGGGTACGTTCGGTTCGGCGCATTTCGCATCGAGAAATTTTTCACCCACTCAAATTTCAATAGAGCCAATTGATCTCGCACAGCAAGTGGCTGCGCGATCCCACCGCCGGTGGCAGCGGCCAGAATCGAGGCTGCGACGACGGGCGGCGACCAGCAGAGGGACGCGTCCGAAAGAGCGGCGCGCCGCCGTCGCCGCCATCGCCGCCTCCGCGACGGTGCTACGCCATCACCATCAAGCTGAAGCAGGGTCGCCAGTGGTCGCCACTGCGGCTGGCGCGTCGTCAGGGTCGGGTGCCCGTAGCGGCGGCTCGGGGTTGTCCGCCACCCAGCCCATGAAGATCTGGTAGGCGAGCGCGAGCAACGTGGCGCCGACGAACATGCCGAGGATGCCGGCGGCGGCCATCCCGCCGAGCGCGCCGATCAGCACCACCGGCATCGGCGCATCGACGCCACGGCCCAGCATCAAGGGCTTGAGCACGTTGTCCAGCGCACCGCTGGCGAGCAGCAGCACCGTGTACAGCACAGCCGGGCCGGTTTGATAGTCGCCGCCCATCCAGATCCATGCCACGGCAGGCAGTGTGACCAGCAAGGCAGGCAGTTGCGCGATGGCGAGCACGAGCACGACCACGCTCAGGATGCCCGCCCAGGGAATGCCGGCAAGCAGCAGGCACAGGCCGATCAGAATGGCCTGAATGAACGCAATGCCGATCACGCCCTGCGCCACGGCACGCACGGTGGCCGTGGCCAACACGGTGAAGCGGGCCCCGCGCTCGCGCCCTGCCACGCGCTCGAAAATGGCCCGGCTGCCGCGCGCGCCGGATTCGCCGAATGCCATCACCACGCCGGCCAGAATGAGCGCGACGAGAAACTGCAGGATGCCGCCGCCGATGCTCGCCACGAGTTCAACGGCCGTGCGCGCGATGTCGCCGATCTTCGGCTGCAGACTCTGCGCGAAGGCGGGCAGGTCGCTGTGCGCCAGTACCCAGCCAGCGTGCAGGCGCTCGCCGACAAGCGGCCACTGACGCACGCCGTCGCGCGGCGCCGGCACCTGCAGCGTGCCCGCCTGCACCGACTGGATCAGCTCTTGCAGCGAGTCGCCCAGCGAACTGAGCAGCACCGCCGTCGGCGCGATAATGAGCAAGGCGAACACGCATACGATGAGCGTGGCGGCCAGGCCGCTGCGGCCGCCCAGGCCACGCGCCAACCGTCGCTGCAACGGATACAGCGCGACGGCTAGGATGACGGCCCAAACGGTCAGCGTGAGAAACGGCGCGAAGACCCGGTAGCACAGCACCGCCATGCCAAGAAGCAGCGCGGCGCGGATGAGGACGTCGAGCAGGCGGGAACTGGCCGGCGAGTGGATCGCGGCGCGGGGTTTGAGCGGGTCGTTCATCGAGACTCCGGCGAGGGCGATGGGGCCGACGCTGTTGCGCCAGCCGAATCCATCTTGCGCCGGCACCTTACGCGCGTGTTCGAGGCAACGCCCGGCGATTGCTTTGCGTCAAACAGGTCCGCAGCGCGAGCTCGGCAGTGATCCCGCGTCGTATTGGCCGGCGCGCGCGCTCACCGGACTACCCTCGCGCTGCGCGCTCTGGGACTCGCCCGCGGGACGGCCCGGCGTGTCTCATGGGCCGAGCGATGGCGCCGGCCCCGCGATACCCCCGGACCGCAATGCAATTATCACAAGGGCCGCGGCGTCTTGCATGGCGAACACGTCGTGCGCAATCTCAGCCGGCACGTAAAGGAGTTCTCCCGCTTGCAATCGCACACGTCGCCCCGGCAGACCGACCTCGAGCGGGCCCGCCAGGCACTGCACCGCGATGTCGCCAGCGACCCGATGCGGCGGCAACGACTCGCCGGCGCGTGGCGACAAGCGCAACACCTCGAGATCGCGCGCCTTGAACAGCGCGACGCCGCGCTCGGCCGCCGCCCCTTGCGGGCAATGCAGGGCGACGACTTCACCGGGTTGCACGTGATGCAGGGCCATGGCCACCTCCAGAGACGCCGTGTAGAGGCAATCTGCCTGCCACCCAAGGCCGGTGAGCGGCCTGAGGCGCCGCGCGAGCTTCAGTGAGGGGCACACCGCCCGTGCCCCAAGCGCGCAGCGCGAAGGGGCACGGCATCGGTCATCGTGTGGCTTCGCCACCGATGTTCAAAACGATGCAAGCGGCAGTTCCGACCGGCGCAGTGCAGCCAACCGGCGCATCACTCCGCTTTGCGCGCACGTGCGATTGCCAAGCCATCGCGTACACGCAAGGCGTTTTGCGCGTGGTGCAGATCCCAATCGGTCTGCAGTTGCATCCAGAAGCTGGCTTCGTTGCCGAAGAACAGCGCAAGCCGCACCGCCGTGTCTGCCGTGATGCTGCGATGGCCACGGATCAGCTCGTTTACGCGGCGGCGCGACACGCCAAGCATCGCGGCCAGCGACTGCTGTGTGATGCCGAGCGGTTTGAGAAAGCGCGTCTCCAGAAAGTGGCCCGGGTGCGGCGGCGCGCGCCGCGTCGCCAGGCGCGGCGCGCCCGCGCGGCCTGCCATTGGCAGGACACTGGTGGTGCGGCGGCGCGCCGGCTTGCCAGTCGCCTTTCCCATCGGTAGGCCGTCGTACATGCTGGTCGCTCCCCCGCGTCCTGCCCTGGCCACCCTATGGCTTGGTCACGCGCCAGCCGTTGACCATCGTGCTGATGATCGTCTCGCGCGTGAAGATGTCCTGCCGCACGACCATGTACATGTGAACGATCGAAAACAGGATCAGGTACCACATGCCCAAGCGGTGCAGCGTGTGCAGCAGCATGCTGTCGCCCACCAGCGGCTGCAGCCAGGACGTGAAGAAGCGGAAAGCCCAGGAGTCCATGCCGGTGCCTTCGCCATAAAGCGCGAAGCCCGAAAGGATCATCCACACCGTGCCCAACACGTACATGAAGAACATCGCGAAAGCTGCCAGCGGGTTGTGCCCCTCGTAGCTGCCGGGCTCGCGCGTGATGTACAGGTAGAACACGACGTCGTTGAACATTCCCTTCCAGAACTTGGCCGTGAACATCGTCAGCGGCAGCACGAAGATCTCGCGCGCGTACTTGTTGCCGACGAAGGCCCAGTAGACGCGCACCACGAACATGATCGCGAAAATGTAGCCGGCCGCGAAGTGCAGGAAGCGGATGTAGCCGAACCAGAAGGTGTTGTAGGCCTCCCCGCCCACGCTCGGCGGCGGCACGCCGATCAGATAGCCGGTGCCGATCAGCACGAACATCGCGAACATCATCACCCAGTGCCACAGGCGCACCGGGGCCTCCCACACGTACACGGCGTGAGCGTGCCCGGCGTGAGCCGGCGCCGCCGAGCCAGCCGGCGCGGTTGCAAGCCTTGCGTCATCCATTGCTGCCTCCGTGGCGTGGTCAGCGCACCGTTACACGCGTGATTTCCTCGCCTTCCGGCGAGATCACGTGCGTCGCGCAGGCCAGGCAGGGATCGAAGCTGTGGATCGTGCGAATGATCTCCAGCGGCTCGTCGGCCTTGGCCACCTTGGTGTTCATCAGGCTCGCCTCGTAGGCGCCGATCTGGTTCTTGGCGTCGCGCGGGCCGGCGTTCCAGGTGGTGGGCACGATGCACTGGTAGTTGTCGATCCTGGTGTTGCGGATCTTGATCCAGTGCCCCAACGCCCCGCGCGGGGCCTCGCAGTAGCCGGCGCCCTTGGCCTCGCCGGCCCAGGTCGAGGGATTCCAGTTGTCGACGTTGGCGGTGGACAGGTTGCCCGCCTTCAGATTGGCCATGAGGCGGTCGAAGTAGGTGCGCATCTTGTGCGCGGCCCACGAGGCCTCCAGTCCGCGCGCGGCCGTGCGGCCCAGCGTGGAGAACAGCGCCTGCACCGGCACGTCGAGCTTCTTGAGCACCATGTCGACGGGCTCCTTGAATTCCGGGATGCCCATGGCGTAGTAGGTGACGTAGCGCGCCAGCGGGCCGACCTCCATCGGCTGGCCCTTGTAGCGTGGCGACTTGATCCAGCTGTACTTGGCGCTTTCGTCCAGGTTCTTGATGTTGGTGCGCGTGCCCACCGTGCCTTTGCCAAGCTCGAAGTTGGGCTCGGTGACGCCGTCCCAGGGGTGCAGGCCCTTGGTCTCGTCGGCGTACTTGTACCAGCTGTGATTGACGTGCTCCTGGATCTGCGAGACGTCCTTCAGGCTGACCGAATGGATCTCCTTCAGGTTGCCGCCCAAAATGGCGCCGCGCGGCATCGACAGGCTCTTGTCGCTGTCGTCGTTGGCGATGTTGGGGAACTCGCCATAGCACAGCAGGTTCTGCGAGCTGATGCCGCCGCCGATCAGCCCCCAGTCCTTGTAGAACGAGGCGATGGCCAGCAAATCCGGCACGTACACGTTGTCGATGAAGCTGATGGTCTGGTCGATGATCGACGAGACCATGTTCAGGCGCTCCATGTTGATCGCGCCGACGGCACCGACGTCGTCCACGTTGAATGAGCAGGGCACGCCGCCCACCAGCCAGTTCGGGTGCGGGTTCTTGCCGCCGAAAATGGTGTGGATCTTGACGATCTCCTTCTGGAAGTCGAGCGCTTCGAGATAGTGGCCCACGGCCATCAGGTTGGCCTCGGGCGGCAGCTTGTACGCCGGGTGGCCCCAGTAGCCGTTCTTGAAGGGGCCAAGCTGCCCGCTCTCGACGAACTTCTTCAGCCGCGTCTGCAGGTCGCGGAAGTAGCCGGGCGAACTGAGCGGCCAGCTGCTGATCGACTGCGCCAGCTCGCTGGTCTTGCGGGGATCGGCCTTCAGCGCGCTGACCACATCGACCCAGTCGAGCGCGTGCAGGTGATAAAAGTGCACCAGGTGATCGTGCGCGTACAGGGCCGCGTGCATGATGTTGCGCACGAGGTTGGCGTTGTCCGGGATCTTGATGTTGAGCGCGTCTTCCACCGCGCGCACGCTGGCCAGCGCGTGCGTGCCGGTGCAGACGCCGCAGATGCGCTCGACGAACGCCCAAGCATCGCGCGGGTCACGGCCCTTGAGGATGACCTCCAGGCCGCGCCACATGGTGCCGGTGCTGACGGCGTTGCGAATGACGTTGTCCTTGTCGAGATTGACCTCGACGCGCAGATGGCCCTCGATGCGGGTGATCGGGTCGACCACGACCCGCTTGCCGCTGTTGTCGAGCTTGAAGCCTTGGGTTTCGATGACCGCCATGATTTACTCCCCCCCGCTCTTGGCGGTCTCTGCCGCCGTGTTCGTCTTGCCGCGCGTCGCCGCGCGCTGAATCGCGCCCACCGCGGCGTGCGCCGCGATGCCCGCGGCCGCCACGCCGGCCACCACCGCGCCCACCCGGTCGGCGTTGGCCTCCACCCCGAAGGCCTTGATGTTCGTGAGCCGGTCGTAGAACGAGCCGCGGTCCCAGAAGCCGTCTTCCGAGCAACCGATGCAGCCGTGGCCCGAGGCGATCGGGAAGCTCACGCTCTCGTTCCAGCGCGTTGTCGAGCAGGCGTTGTAGGTGGTCGGACCCTTGCACCCGATCTTGTACAGGCAGTAGCCGGCGCGCGCGCCGTAGTCGTCCCACTCCTCGACGAACTGGCCGGCGTCGAAGTGCGGGCGCCGATAGCACTTGTCGTGGATGCGCTGGCTGTAGAACATCTTCGGCCGACCCTGGCGATCGAGCTCGGGCAGGCGGTCGAAGGCCGCGATGAACGTCACCACCGCGCTCATCACCTCGGCGATCGGCGGGCAGCCCGGCACCTTGACGATTGGCTTGTCGAAGATGACCTTGTCGATCGGCACCGCCTGGGTCGGATTGGGCTTGGCCGCCTGCACGCAGCCCCAGCTCGCGCACGAGCCCCACGCGATGATCGCCTTGCAGTCCTTTGCCACGTGCTTGAGCTTCTCGACGAAGGGTTTGCCGCGGGGCATGCAGAACATGCCGTCCTCGTTCAGCGGCGGATTGCCTTCCACCGCGAGGATGTAGTTGCCCTTGTTCTTGGCGATCGTGTCTTCCAGCGCTGCGATCGCCTGGTCGCCGGCGGCCGCCATGATGGTGTCGTCGAAATCAAGCGAGATCATCGACAGGATCACATCCTTGGCCAGCGGGTGCGCCGAGCGGATGAACGACTCGGTGCAGCAGGTGCACTCCAGTCCGTGCAGCCACACCACCGGCATGCGCGGCTTGGTCTCCAGCGCCTTGGCGATCTGCTGCGCGTACGCGGGACCAAAACCCAGCGATGCCGCGGTCAGACTGCAGTACTTGAGGAAGTTGCGGCGGCTGATGCCCTGACGGCGCATCACGTCGTAGAAGGTTTCTGTCATGACCTGCCTCTCCCGGTGGCCCGTGTTCGAATCGTTCTCTGCGCAGCGCGCTCGCGAGGACATCGCGTGTGGGACATCGCGCGTGCAGGTTGCCGCGAAGGTTGCGCGCGCCGGCGGCATCCCGCTTGATGGCCGTCAAGGGACACCCGCGCCAACCCGACAATGCATGCGACGCTGTAACGGACAGCGTTACACACTTGAACGCCGATTTGACTTGGGTCAGTGTGCAGTGCGGGAGCGCTGGGCGCGCAGAGCGGGCACGTTGCAAACGCGCGTCGTGCAGCGGTCAGTCGAGATCGCCGTGCCTGCGCCAGCAGCGCGCGCCTGGCCGCTCGACCGAGGTATCGCGCGTTCGTCTGGTACGCAAACGCGCGGGCTAGCCGCAGCGCTCGGCGGCGAATGCAACGACGCCGCGCATCAGCGCGAGCAGATCGCGCTGCAGCCGGACGAAGCCGTCGTGCTTGGCGCGCGCCGCCTCGTCCATGTACAGCCGCTTGTTGATCTCGAGCTGCAAACTGTGGCGCCCGCGCGTGGGTGCCGAATACGCGCGCACGAGTTCGACGCCCTTGTACGGATCGTTGATCGCCACGCTGTAGCCCATGCTGCGTAGCACGCGCTGCACATGCTCGGTGAACGCGGGCGCGCAGGTGGCGCCGTCACGATCGCCGAGCACGAAATCGGCGCGTACGCGGCCCGCGCCGCCTTCTCCCATCTTGCCGCCCACGTTGGGCATCGAATGGCAATTGACGTGGAACACTTGACCGAAGCGGGCCTCGGCCGCGTCCAGCAGCCGCACGAGGGCGCGGTGATACGGCACGTGATAGCGCTCGATCCGGCGCACGATCTCCTCGACGCGCAGCTTGCGGCCATAAATGGGCCGCCCATCGTCCAGGGTGCGCCAGATCAGCGCCTTGCCGATGCGGTGCTTGCCGCTGGGCACGTGCTCGTAGGGCCAGTGGCCGCCCTCCACGAGCTCGAGGTCCACGTCACCCGCGTGACGGTTGGGATCGAGATAAGTGCGCGGGAACTGCGCGGCCAGCAGCGGCATGCCGAGCTCGGTGGCGGGCAGGACCAGCTCGTCGACGAAGCAGTCCTCGCCGTCGCGCAGGTCAAACTCGCTGACGATGGCGTCGAAGTCGGCGGGAAACTGGACGCCAGAGTGTGGCGAATCGAGCACCACGGGCACCGCCGCCTGCTGCGGGCCGTGGATCAGAAAGGGCACGGGCGACATGCCGCGTTCATATCACACGGCATGCCGTCCCGGCCGGCCAGCCCAAAGCCTCAGGCAGCCGACGCGCTGACGGTTACTTCTTGGCCGGTACTGCCGCCCAGGCCGTGCACCAGCCCTGCGGCGCGATCTCCTTGTCGCCCGGGATGACCTTGCAACCGCCGCGCGCCGTTGGCGTCGAGCCGGGCACCCAGTGCATGCAGTTGTCGCAGCGCTGCGGCCCCTTGGGCGTGTCCTGGTACTTCAGCGCGCTGCGCAGGCCCACGTTGGTTTGCGCGGCAGCGCCGCTGGCCAGCAGGGTGCCGGCCACGGTCGCGGTGCCGAGCAGGATGAAGCGGCGCCGGTTAGGGGTGTTCGAGTGCATCATGGTCTCCTGGGTTGCAAAAGGCAGCGTCTCGCTGGCACGAAACGCGCGCCGGCGGCTGAAGTTGCGTGTACAAGCGCTCAGGCCGGCCGGTCCAGCGGCATCGGTGCAGGCCAGCCGGTGCAGCACAGCCGGCGCAGGACTGCCGGTGCAGGACTGCAAGCGCACGGCACGGCCGGTGCAACTTTGTGCTGTCCGGCGCGTAACAGTTCCCAACTTCCTGCACAAATCGATCTGTGGTTACCCCCGCCCCCACCCCCGCCCCTCCGGCCGCGGCGTCGCCCGCGCCGCCGCCGCCCCCGTCCGTGGATGCTGACGGCCTGCTGGTGCAGCGGGCCGTTGCCGGCGATGCGCTTGCGTTCGAGGTGCTGGTGGTCAAGTACCAGCGGCGTGTGGCCGCCACCATCCGCGCGCTGGTGCGCGATGTGCGTGTCACCGAGGAGCTGACGCAGGAGGTGTTTATCCGCGTCCATGGCGCGCTGGCTGACTTTTCCGTCGATGGCAGCTTTCGCGCGTGGATCCTCACGATCGCGCGCAACGTCGCCAGCAGTTATCTGCGCAGCGGCCAGAATCGGATGGACGATCGCCCGGTCGAACTCGACGTCGGACCAGCCGAGGTGCTGATGCCGCACGCCGGCAGTGCTGAAGACGAAGTCGCCGCACGACAGCTTTTTGCGCTGATCGACGAGACCATCGCCGGCCTGCCGCCGGCCCAGAAAACGGCGCTGCTGATGCGAGAGATCGACGATCTTGACTACCGCGCGATCGCGGCGGCGCTCGGCATGCCCGTGAATACCGTGAAGTCCCACATCTTTCGCGCCCGCGAGGCGGTGGCAGCGCGGATCCGTCCGCTGCTCGCACCCACGCGCGGCCGCCGCTGGTAACGCATGCGCTCCCACGCCGCAACACCATCCAACGACCTGGCTGCCACGCTGTCGCGCTTCCTCGATTCGGATCTCTCGGCCGAGGAGTGCGGCGCCCTGCTCGAGCAGCTGCGCGGCGATGCCGGCGCGCGCGATGCGCTCACGATTCTGCAACTGGTGCGCGACGCCGTCGGCGGCGTGCCGGCGCTCGATGACGGCTACACGGCGCGCATTCTGGAGCGCCTGAAGCTGCGCTGAGGCAGCGCCGGGGCGGTCAGCCCCACACGAGCGTGAGCACGCCCAGGATGATGAACAGGGTTGCGGCGATCCAGCGCATCGCCTTCATATTGACCTTCTGCGCCAGCGCCTCGCCGAGCCACACCGCTGGTGCGTTGGCGATCATCATCCCGGCCGTCGTTCCCAGCACCACCGCGACGAGCTGCTCGTAGCGCGCGGCCAGGGCGACCGTGGCCAGCTGCGTCTTGTCGCCCATCTCGACGAAGAAGAAAACCACCAGCGTCGTGATGAACACGCTGCGCGCGGTGGTGGTCCTGGTCTGCTCCAGCTTGTCCGGCACCAGCGCCCACAGGCCGAAGGCAAAGAACGCGATGGCCACGATCCACTTGAGCGTCTGCGGCGACACCATCGAGGCCAACCACACGCCGACCCAGCCGGCCAGAAAGTGATTGGCCAGGGTGGCGCAAAAAATTCCCGCGAGGATCGGCCAGGGCCGCTTGAAGCGGCCCGCCAGCACGAACGACAGGAGCTGCGTCTTGTCGCCCATTTCGGCGAGGGCGACGAGCGCGGTAGAAACGAGAAGTGCTTCCAAAGGCGGCGGCTTGCGGTGCAGTGTCGATGGCTCGGTGCGCAAGCGCGCGCGCGGGCCGAGCAGTCTAACGGCCGGCTCGCGTTCTGCCGCCGCTCGAACGCAACTCGAACACCACTTGAGCGCCGACGTGCGGGACGCGCAGAGCCACTTTCTTGTTCTGCGTCATTGATCCAGGTCTAGCGCGCCCCGCGGAACTTCGCCGGGACGAACCCGATCTGGCACTGTCACGTCAAGTGCGACGAGCGGGGACGTCAAGTGCATCGGAGCATGCAAGACCTGCTGGAAAACTATTGGGCGGCCACAGAAGTGCTGGCCACCGCCACGGAACGCCTGTGCGCCGCCGAAGCGGGGTCGGCCGAGGCGGACGATCTGCTCGCCGATACCGCCCGCGCTTTCCGCGAGGTGCGCCGCTGCCGGCGCGCGCTCGGCGACTGGGCGGGCCTGGAAGTGCGGCAGGCGCTTGAACGCGCGCGCCCGCCCGTTTAGCTCCGCCGCCTCGCCATACCGCTTGCGCAGCGACCGATCCCGCTGCGTCACGCGGGCGTCGCCAGGCAGTCCGTGGGCCGCGATCCGTTTGGCCGCCGATAAACACGGGCCTGGGCCGATCCACCGCCGTGGCGGGTTGCGGATCGGGAGCCGCCACGGCCCAGTGCGGATCGACGACAAGCAGGCGCGCCCGAACTGCCCGCGCTATGCCCCGGCTGCCGCGCCTCTTCACCGCATGGACGGATCCTTGCAGGCTTCCGTGGTCGGCGCGGCGGAGCGCGTCCATTCTTCCGTCCGGCCGAACATCGGCAGACCGACATAGCCGCGCAGCAGCAGCTTGCCGCTGTCATTCTCGGCGAGCCGCACAGTCGCCTTGTAGGTCTTGCCTTCGTCGGGGTCGTAGATCTCTCCGCCTTTCCAGACGTCGCCGTCCCGGCTAAAGCCCTGCATCAGTTTCAGGCCGAGCACGGGGCGGCTGCGCAGCGCCGGGTCGGGGTTCTTGGCGTCGCGGTCAGACGGCCCGAAGCCGCCCACGATGCGGCCGGCCAGTTTCCCGTGCGCGTCGATGTAGACATGCACGAGCCCTTCCTTGTCGGCGGTCAGCCAGCGGCCGCAAATCGCCTCGGGCGCGGCGTGGGTGGCGCCCACCAGCAGAAACGCGACAACGGCGAGCGGGATGCGGCATAGGTGTGTCATGGCACCACCATCAAAATCTGTATGACAGCCCGATAAAGCCGCTCCACTGGCTCTTGTCCTGCACCAGCGGGCTGTCGGCGGCGTCGCCGAGCAAGCGTTGATAGGCCACGCCGCCTACCAGATGCCACGGCCCGGCGATCTTCCAGTCGCCGTCCACCTCCAGCGCCGCGTTCTGCCAGCCGGCGCCGGCGCTGTAGGCGGCAAAGCCGCTCGCCGCGCTTTGCGCGGCGGTCACGCCGTAGAGTGCCTGCATCTGCTTGTCGTTGGCCCAGGTGACACTCGGCAGCACGGTCAGCGTGAATTCGCGCGTCAGCTCCAGCGGCAGGTAAACGCCCAGCACGCCGAGCGTGCCTTGGTCGCCGCCCAGCGCGCTGCGCAGTTGCGCGAATACCGGCACGCCGAACACGGCGACCCAGCCCTGCACGCCGCCATCGACCGCCGCGCCGACGCTGCCCATGCCGCGCAGTCGGTCGCTGCCGTTGTCGGCGATCAGACTGGGGTCGCTGTCGCTGCGGCCGGCCCGGTAACCGAGCAGCAGGCCGATGCCGTAGTTCTTGTCGTCGCCGAAAGTCCAGCGCAGTTGCGGGTCGAGGGTCAGTGAGCCGCTGTCGAGCGCGAAGCTGCCCCAGTTCTGCGTCTTGTACTCGCCGCTCGCCCACAGCAACAGACGTGGGCTGGAGGCGTCGGCGCCGCTGTAGTTGGGTTCGTACGAGACGCCGACGCCGAGTTCGAGTTCCCACGGCCGGCCAGCTTTGTCGCCTCCGGCGGCTTGCGCAGCGGTGCACGCGAAGAGGGCCACGGCCACTGCGAGCGGGATCGTCTTCATGGTTGCTTACCCTGCGTCGCGACGACGAGCGTGGTCGCATCCCAGCCGCCACCCAGCGCCTTGTTCAGCGCGACGAACTGCACGAAAGTCTGCGCGCGCGCCTCGACCCACTGCTGTTCGACCTGCGAGCGGCTGCGCACGACATCGAGCACGGCGAGAAAGTCCGTCAGCCCGCGCTCGTAGCGGATGCGCGCGAGCTTCAGTGCTTCTACATCGGCGGCGAGCGCGGCGGCCAGTTGCGTCTCGCGCTCCTGCGCGCGGTGCAGTCGCACCATTGCCTGCTCGACTTCGAGCACGGCGTTCATTGCGGCGGTCTGGTACCCGAGTGCGGCCTGCTCGGCGCGGGCACGCTCGACTTCGGTGGCGGCAACGAGTTCCGGCGCGTAGAGCGGCGCGCTGAGCGACGCTGCGATGTTCCAGGCCGCGCTTGCGGAGTCGAAGAAGTTACCCTGCGAAATCGACAGCAGGCCGAGCGCCGCGCCAAGCGAGACGCGCGGGTAGCGGTCGGCCTGCGCCGCGGCCACCCGCGCCAGCGCCGCGCGCCACTGCGCCTCGGCCGCGACGATGTCGGGGCGTCGGTCGAGCAACGCTGCCGGCAGGGCGGCCGGCAGAGCCGGCAGCGCTGCCGGCAATGGTCGCGGTGGTGCAAGCTCTGCCAGCAGCGTGTGCGAGTCGCCACCCACCAGAACGCCCAGCCGGCGTGCCGCAGTCTGTTCGCGCGCCACCGCGAGCGGCAGCTCGGCCTCGGTGACCATGACCTGCTGCTCCGCACGCAGGCGATCGAAGGCGCTGACCAGGCCAGCCTTCTCACGCGCCGCCACCAGTTGCTCGACGCTGCGCGCGGCGTCGGCCAGCTCGCGCAGCGTCACGGTCAACGCCTGGGCAGCGCGCAGTTCGACGTAGGTCGCGGCAACCTCACCCGCGATGCTGACAGCGACCGCGCCGCTCTGGGCGCTGGCCGCGTACACGTCGGCCAGCGCGGCGTCGCGCCGGCGGGCGACGGCGCCGAAGACATCGAGTTCCCAACTGGCGTCGAAGCCCAGGCGCCGTTCGTTGGCGGGGTTGGGCGACAGCGTGCCCGAGCGGGTGTTGTCGCTCTGCCGGTCGCGTGCGAAGTAGCCTCCCAGGCTCAGTTGCGGCTGTGCCCGCGCCTGCGCGACGCTGGCAAGCGCGCGCGCCTCGTTGATGCGCGCGACCGCCGTCTGCACGTCCCGGTTGGCCGCGAGGGCGCGGTCCATCAGCGCGTCGAGCTGCGAGTCTTGCAGCGGCGCCCACCAACGCGCCTGCTGCGCGGCTACCGGGGTCGTTGCCAGCGGCGGGTCGAACTTCGTCGGCAGCGCGGGCCGCGTGGTTGGCGTGGCCTGGGGCTGGATGCTGGCGCAGGCGGCAAGCAGCGCCAGAGTGCCGGCGGCGGCGCAGCGCGTAACGCATCGCGAAACGCATCGCGCCAGTGGCGCTGTGTCACCGGCGCGCGCGTGGAAAGCCGGACGAATCCGCCCACCGGAGGTCCGCCTGTCCAGGCATGACCGTTTCGCACCGCTAAGCATCTCTTCCTCCCGCGGGGCGTGCCTCGATCATCACGTCCATTTGCTGGCCGACATAGACCGGCAGCTTGTCGCGCGGAAAGGCAAACAGCACTTGCAGCACGCGCGTATCGACGCGCTCGGCGGAGTTGCCGGTCAGGCTCCGCTTGGGAATGACCAGCGGCTCAAATCGCACGAATTGAGCCGGCGTGGACAGGTCGCTGCTGCCGCGCACATAGGCGACCGCCTTGGCGCCTGGCTTGACGCGCCAGGCATCGTTTTCGTCGATGTCCACCCGCACGTGCAGCGTGCGCGTGTCGCCCAGCACCAGCAGCGGCACGGGCGCGCCGGGATTGGCGAATTCGCCCACGCGCAGGTTCAGTTGCAGCACCTCGCCGGCAATCGGCGCACGCACGGTCAGGCGAGTTTTCTCGGTGCGCGCCGCGGCAAGCTCCGCCTGAGCCTGCACCAGCGCGGCCTGCGCGGCCTTGACGCGCGCTCCGGCGGCCTGGACGGCGATCTCGCGGCGCATGATCTCCTCGCGCGCGACAGCCCGTACATCCGACAGGTCGCGCACTTTGGCGAGCTGGTCCTGTGCCTCGCGCTCCAGCGCCTGCAGCTCGCCGATGCGGGTGCGCGTCACTTCAACGGCGGCGCCGCGTGAGGCGATCTCGGCGTCGATCTGGCGCTGGTCGAGGGCAAACAGCGCCTCGCCCGCCTTGACGTGCTGCCCGACCGTGACGAACACGCGCTCGACCACCCCAGGCAGCGGCGTGCTCACGGCGATGTTCTCGCTGGCCGCCTCGATCAGCCCGGCGCCGGAGACCACGTGTGCGAATGGCTTGGTCGGCGGCGCCGCCACCGGGGCCGCCACCGGATAGGACTTGTCGCCGACGGCGACGATGGCGAGCATCGTGGCCAGGCCAGCCAGCGCGAGCGCGCCCACGATCAGGTTGGACAGGCGCATGTTCATTGCCGTGCTCCGTTTCCGTGTTTGTTGCCCGCCCCGGTTTCGACCGCGACCACGCGGCCGTCGTCCATCCGCGCAATGCGGTCGGCAAAGCCGAAGATGCGGGCGTCGTGGGTGACCACGATCAGCGTGCGGTGCGACTCGCGCGTCATGCCGTGCAGGATGCTCATCACGTTGCGACCGGTCTCGGCGTCGAGCGCCGAGGTTGGTTCGTCGCACACCACGACCTTGGGCTCATGCACGAGCGCGCGGGCGATGGCCACCCGCTGCTGCTGCCCGCCGGACAGTTGCGCCGGCAGCGCGTCGGCGCGGCTACCCAGTTCGACGCGCTCCAGCATGGCCCGCGCACGGCGCTGCGCTTCGGCCTGCGGCACGTTGCGGATCAGCAGCGGAATCGACACGTTCTCGGTCGCTGTCAGCGCCGGCATCAGGTTGAACGCCTGAAATACGAAGCCGATGTTGGCGCCGCGCCAGCGGGTCCGGTCGTTGACCGGCAGTGCGCCGGGATCGATGCCCAGCACCTCGAGCGCGCCGTCGGTCTTGTCCATGATGCCGGCAACCACGGAGATCAGCGTGGTCTTGCCGCAGCCGGACGGGCCCACCAGCATCAGCAGCTCGCCGGTGCGTACCTCGAGGTCGATGCCACGCAGCGCGAGCACGGCGGCTTCGCCGTTGCCAAAGCGCTTGGTCAAGCCGGTTACGCGGATGGCCGTGGCGGCAGTGTCGTTCACGTCATCCCTTGAACACGACGGCCGGCTCCAGCTTGAACACCTGCCGCAACGACAGCAGCGCCGCGATGGCACTGACCGACACGATGGCCACGGCAGTGATGGCCGGAATCTCCCACGGCATCGAAAACGCCAAGCCAGCGCTTTCCATCGCCTTGCCGCTGGCTGCGCCCAGCCCCACGCCGATGCAGTAGCCGAGCACCGCCACCACCATCGCCTGCAGCAGCACCATGCCTGCCAGGCGACCGTTGGTCACCCCCATCGCCTTGAGCGCGCCGTAGTGACGCAGGTTGTCGAGTGTGAAGTTGTAAAAGGTTTGGCCGGCCACCAGCGTGCCGATCAGAAAGCCCAGCGCGATCGCCATGCCAAAGTTGACGATGATCCCGGTCTCGGTGGCGATGTAGTCGGCGGTGCGGGCGATGAACTCCTCGTTGTTGAGAGTCATCAGCCCGGTGCGCGCTTCCAGCGCCGCGCGCACCCGCGCGACGTCCGCGCCGGGCGCGAGGCGGATGAGCACGAACGACAGTTGATTGCGCTCCGGCGGCACCAGCGACAGCGAGCGTGAATAGGTGGTGAACACCACCGGCTCCCAGAAGAACGAACGCCGCCCCTCGTAGCTGCCGACGATGTGCACCTCGTTGTCGTTGATGGTGAAGCGGTCGCCCACCGTCAGTGCGCGCTCGCCGCCCTGCCTCATGAGCAGCTTCTTGGGCGAACTCACCGCGTCGATCAGAACCGCGCGGTCGTTGCGCAAGTCGCGCAGCTCTCCCTGCACCATCTGCGGCGGACCGCCCATCAGCGTGGCGTCATCTAGACCCACGAGGATCAGCGTGAAGCGCGTGCCGTCGGGAAGCTTGCCCCGCGTGTAGCCCTGAAACAGCGGGATCGCCCACTCGACCCCCTCGACGCCGCGCGCCAGTTGCGTGACCGTGTCGCGGATCGGCACCGGGTCCTGTGAGAATCGGACCTGCGGGTCCATCAGCCAGAGATCAGCCTGCGCGGTGTCGCGTATGAAAGCGCCGGTCTGGCGGATGAAACCCACCAGAATCGACGCCTGCTGCGCGATGAGCAAGGCGGCGAAAGCAATGCCGGCGATCAGGCCGAAGTACTTGAGCCGGTCGCCGGTCAGCATTTTGAGTGCGATGCGCCACATCTTGAGTCGGATGTTTGAGTGGGGCGCCGGCGCGCCCCGTGTCGGCACGCCGGCTGGAGATACGTAGCTGTGTCTTGATCTTTAATGTAAATATAGTTTACATTTGCATTAGAGCAGCGGAGGAGCAACGATGTCAAGCGACGCATCCAGGACCGTGGCCGTGCGGCGACAGACGCGGCGGCGCACGCCGCCCGCGCGCGAGCGCTACCACCACGGCGATCTGCGGCGCGCGCTGATCGACGCAGCGCTGACGCTGACGATCAAGCAGGGCCCGGGCACCTACACGCTGGCCGACCTGTGCCGCGTGGTGGGCGTGTCGCCGGCGGCACCTTACCGGCACTTCGAAAGCCTCAACCAGGTCACGGCCGAGGCCGCGCTCGAAGGCTTTGCGCTGCTGGACGAGCGGACCGCCAGGAGCTTCCGCGGCGCAGACTGGCAGGCGCGGCTGGCCTCCTGCGTCGGCGACTTTCTCGGCTTCGTCCGTGCCCACCCCGCGCATGCGGTGATGATGTTCTCCACGCGAGCACAGACCGTGGTTGAACCCGACTTCAATCCGCTGGCGCCGCTCGATCTGCCGCAGGCCCGCAACGCGACCGAGGCGGCGGTGTACGACGGCTGGCGCGCGGGCTACGCCAGCTTTGGCCGGTTTGCGCAGGGCATGGCGCAGGCGCTCGCCGGCTCGCCGCTGGCACCGGCGCTGGCAACGCGCGAGCGCGCGCTGGAGACGGCGTTGGCGCTGTTCACCATCATGTATGGCATCGCCGCGCAGTGGCTCGACCGGGCGTTGCCGGACGACTGGCTCGACCGTGATGGTCGCAAGACGTTTCGCAAGATCGTGCTGCCGTGGGCGCTGGGCACGGCACAGCTCTGCGCGACCAAGGCATCGGCGCACCGACGCTCCGGGTGACGGTGAACCCGCACGGGGCGCCGCGCCCGCAAAGCTTGCGCCACGTCGCGTCGCGGCGACCGTGCGCAGCTGCGTGGCACCATTGGGGCCGAAGCGAGCCATCCGGGCCGAGCAGCGACCCCAGGTCGCAGCGCCCGACCACCGCCAGGAAAAAACAGCCATGCTTTTCGACCCGTATCACAGCGACGCCCTGCAACTGAAAAACCGCCTCGTGATGGCGCCTCTGACGCGCAGTCGCGCGGTGGAAGACAACACGCCAAACGGCCTGATGGCCGAGTACTACGGGCAGCGCGCCGGCGCCGGCCTCATCATCACCGAGGGCACGTCGCCCTCGCCCAACGGCTTGGGCTATCCGCGCATCCCGGGTCTGTTCAGCGCGGCGCAGGCCGCCGGTTGGCGCAAGGTCACGGAGGCCGTGCATGCGCGCGGCGCGAAGATCTTCGTGCAGTTGATGCACACGGGCCGCGTTACGCACCCGGACAATCTGCCGGCCGGCGCCGAGGTGGTCGCGCCATCGGCGCTGACGCTTTCGGGCCAGATGTACACCGACAAGTCGGGGATGCAGCCGCATCCCACGCCGCGCGCCATGACGCAGGCCGACATCGACGCCGCGCTCGCGGAGTACGTTACCGCGGCGCGCCTGGCCATCGAGGCGGGCTTCGACGGAGTGGAACTGCACGCGGCCAACGGCTATCTGCTGGAGCAGTTCCTCAACCCGCATGCCAACCAGCGCGCCGACGCGTATGGCGGCAGTGCCGAAAACCGCAATCGCTTCGTGCTCGATGTGGCGCGTGGCGTCGTGGCCGCCATCGGCGCGCAGCGCGTAGGCGTCCGCGTCTCGCCCTACGGCGTGTTCAACGACATGGGCGCGTTCGAGGGCATGGAGGCGCAGTACCTCGCGCTGGCGCGTGAGCTGAGCGCGCTGGGGCTCGCCTATCTGCACCTGGTCGATCACAGCTCGATGGGCGCGCCGACCGTGCCCGCCGAATTCAAGGCGCAGTTGCGCGCCGCCTTCGGCCGCACCTTCATCGGCAGCGGCGGTTTCGACGGCGAAGCGGCCGAGGCCGCGTTGCGCGAGGGCCGCGCCGATCTGATCGCCTTCGGTCGCCTATGGCTGGCCAATCCGGACCTGGAGGAGCGGCTGCAGCGCAAGCTGCCGCTCAACGATCCCGATCCCGCCACGTTCTACACGCCGGGCGCCAAGGGCTACACGGATTACCCGCGCGCCGCATAGACGAAGACGCTGCGGCGTCCGGTCCGCTAGCGTAGCGCTCTGTTCTCGTATGAACGTATATGCCGATTCCTGCTCCAATGCTCCGCGTGGGCTTGAACTGGAGGGGGGCAGGTGCGGATTGCAACGGCGATTGCTCTGACCGATGAGCAGAAGGCGGAGCTGACGAGGCTGTCGCGCTCCGGGCGCACGAGCGTGCGGCTTGCTCAGCGCGCGCGGATCGTTTTGCTGGCTGCGCAAGGCCTGCAGAACAAGCAAATTGCCGAGCAACTCGGCATTGGGCGCGTGCAGGTGGCGCGCTGGCGCGATCGGTATCTGCAGGCAGGGCTGCAAGGCATCGAGCGCGACCTGCCTCGTGGCGCGCCGCCGGTCAAGGTGGTCGCGCATGTGGGTCGCACCATGGGCGCCCGGCGGCAGCATTCTGGCTGCCTCCCTTAGCGCGAGTTCTCGCGCCGCCCCAGGCATCCGACGCCATAGCTTCCCGAGGTCGTGGCCGGTCAGCGTCGTGCCCTGTGATCGGGCCAGCGCCTTGAGATAGAGCTCGACTGCGAAGGAGATTGTTACGACGAAAGGAGCGACGGCCAGCGGGTTGACCTTCGTTGCCTTCATTTGTCGGTGGAGTCCCTCGGCGGTAGCGGTGAAGGCGGTAGCCTGATCAAACATCCGACGGACGATGCCGGTCGGCGCGCGCTTTATCCCCTTGGAATCAAGGAACGCCCGCGTAATGCGCAAGTCCTCGTAGAGGTCGCCTGTCGCCTCTACGTCGCCGATGTAGACGCCGTTGTGATAGACGCCCTTCGTTGCCATGCGGACGACGGCGCTACGGCTTGGGATCGGAAGAAGGGGGGAGCGACAACTTCTGATGCTCCTGCAGTTTGACGAGTCGCTTCGCTTCCATGCTGAGGTTTGTGAGAAAGCGCAGGGTCGAGATCGGGTTGCCCGTCATCGCGATCATGTGTTCGATCTCGGTCTTCGGTAGGCCCAGCTTTTCGCCAAACTCGAAGCACAACGCGCGGGCGAGATCGACGTCGGCACCAGTGAACTCGTTGAGGTTGATGACCTTCGGCGGTGGCGAGAGCTTTCGATCTTTGAAGTACTTGTCGATCTTCACTAAGAGGTCGAACGCCTTATCCCCCGTTCTCAACCACGCCGCTGCGCACCCTGCCATCAGCGAGATCGCACAGATCCAGCCCGTCAGTTCGATCCAGCCTGGCGACGCGTAGTGCAGCGAGGCAACACGCAGTCGGTACTGCTCGGGAATCCGGCTGTACAGGTTCTCAGCAGTCCTGACTGACTCATAGCGGCCAGACCAGAAGTGCTGCTCGAGGAGCCGCTTGGTCGTTTCCCCGACTTGCTCCATGGGCACTGCGACCCAGTAGAAGTAGGAGTAGCTGATGCGCAGGGCCTCGATCAGCGACTCGAAGTCGGTGATCTCCCATTGCCCACCGAGTTCGAGCCGGAATCGCCGGTTGTTGGACTGCTCGTCAACCATGGACGCCCTCACGCCAGGAATCGAACCGAGAAATCGCGTGGGCAAAACGGTGGGTCCCGCTGCCCACCTGCCCGCCGAGCCGCGCCAATCCTACCTTGACAAAAGACTCCGTCGCAGTTCAGCGCCGGCACCCCGATCGCGTAGTGCAGCCGCCACTGCGAGCCGGTGTCCCCGGGTTCACTGACCATCGTGCCGTCCACCAGCCGCACCCGGCGCCCAGCCCAACTCGCCGCCGCCGGAAACTCGGGCA
>JADCGX010000033.1 GCA_020248785.1 Burkholderiales bacterium
CAGTCCGGAACTCAACCCCAACGAGATGGCCAATGCAGACCTCAAGCAGGCCGTCACGAAACTGGCACCGGCGCGCACGAAGCTGCAATTGGTCAAGACCACTGCCAAGCATCTCAGCAGCGTCCAGCGACAGCCCGAGCGCATCAAGAGCTACTTCCAGCACGCGCCGGTCAAGTATGCGGCTTGAGTTCAATGCTTCAATGCCGGGTCAATAGTGCTGCTGCAGGTAGCTGTGCAAGCGCTCCACGCCGCGCTCGATCAGTGCCTCGGTCGCGGCGAAGCACCAGCGCACATAGCCCTCGCCCTCCTGTCCGAAGGCGATGCCGGGCGCGAGGCCGAGCCCCACGGTCGTCACCAAGGACTTTGCAAAGGTCAACGAGTCATCGCTGCGGCCGGGCAGGCGGAAAAAGAGATACATCGCGCCGCCGGGGCGTGCCAGCTCGACGTCGGGCAGGGCCGACAGGCGCTGCACGAGCAGATCGCGCGCGAGCTTCAGCCGCGCCTGCGTCTCGGCGATCAGCAGATCGCCGTCGCGCACCGCCACCAATCCCGCGCGCTGCACGAAGGTCGGTGCGCAGGACGTGTTGAACTCCACGATCTTGGCAAAGTCGGCGATGAACTTCGGCGGCCCGACCAGCCAGCCGAGGCGCCAGCCGGTCATCGTCCATGACTTGGAAAACGTGTTGGCGCTGATGAAACGCTCGTCGGGCTCCACCTGCGCGAGCACGCCGGGGGCGTGGCCATCGACGATGAGGGCCTCGTCGTACACCAGCCGCTCGTAGGCGTCATCCGCGACCAGCCAGATGCCGTGCTGGCGGCAATGCGCGCGCAGCGCGTTCCACTGCGCCTGCGGCATCACCCAGCCGGTCGGATTGCCCGGCGAGCTGACGAACACGGCCCGCGTGCCGGGGCGCGCTGCGTCGAGCAGCTTGTCCAGATCGAGCGACCACACGCCGGCCTTGCAGTCGAGCGCCACGCGCACCACGTCTGCGCCGAGAATGCGCGGGATCGAGGTGAGATTGGGCCATACCGGCGTTACCACCACGACGCGGTTCCCCGGATCGAGGATCGCCTGGTTGATGAGCGACAGCGCGTTGATGCCGGCGCTTGTCACCGCGATGCGATCGCTGCCAATTTGCCCATGGATCACGCGATGCAACGCGGTCAGATAGCGCGCCAGCTCCTCGCGCAACTCGAGGATGCCAAGGTTGTGGTTGTAGAACGTCTCGCCGGCGTCGAGCGCCTGCTTGGCTGCCTCGCGGATGAACCGCGGTGTGGGCAGGTCGCCCTCGCCAAACCAGAACTTGACGAGATCCTCTCGGCCAAGGGCCGCATTGGCGACTTCGCGGATGCGCGAAGCGGGCAGGGCATCGAGGGATGTGCGCAGCAAAGTGGGCCAGTCTGGAATCGGGAATCGGGAGTCGGGAGTCGGCAGCGCGGCGCGCGCCTATGCACAAACGCAGATGTTGCTCGGCAGGACGACGTTCGGAACAAATGATAGTCGTCGCGTGCGCGCTCGCGCGCAACCGTGGCAGTTGTGCGTGGGTCGATCGCCCGGTCGCTCAGATGATCGACCAACAATCTCATCGCGAGCGGTGCACGTGCGATTCGCGCAGCGAAACGCGTACGCCGCGAGCGCTCGCGCTATCGCGCCAGTTGATTGATCTCGATGATCGGCAACAGCACCGCCAGCACGATCAGCATGACCACGGCGCCCATGACGAGAATCAGCAAAGGTTCAAGCAGTGAGGTGAAGAACATTGCCCGCCGCTCGGCCTCGCGTGAATGGATGTCTGCCGCGCGCGAGAGCATCTCGGGTAGCTTGCCGGCGGCCTCGCCGGCGGCGATCAGGTGAATCAGCACTGGCGGAAAGAGCTTTAGGTGCCCAGCCTTCTTTTCTTCGTCGGTATCGGCGCGTAGCGCCCCGGCGAGCGCGAATCCCTCGCGCACGCGCTGGGTCGCATCGAGTACGCGCAGTCGCATCGCCGCGTTGGTCAGCGTCTCACCTGCGGCTTGCAGCGAGCGCAGCATCGGCACGCCGGAGCCGACCAGGATGGCCAGCGTGGAGGCAAAGCGCGCCGTGTTGAGCGAGCGACTGAGCACGCCGACCACGGGCAGCGTCAGCAGGCGCTGGTGCCAGCGCAGCTTCATTGCATCCACCTTCAGCGCGCGACTGACCAGAAAGCCGGCAGCCGCGGCGAGCACGGCGACGATCCAGCCGTAACTGCGCACGAAGTCCGAGGTGGCGATCATCGCAACGGTCAGAAATGGCAGCGCTTGCTTGGTGTTGGCGAACACCTGCACCACTTGCGGCACGACATAGGTGAGCAGGCCGATCACCACCGCCAAGGCCACCAGCGTGACGATCACGGGATAAACGAAGGCCAGCGTGATCTTTTGCCGCAGCTTGGCGCGCTCCTCGATGTAGTCGGCCAGACTATGCAGCACACTGCCGAGTTTGCCGGACTCCTCGCCGGCGGCGATCAGTGCGCGGTAGATGTCCGGAAACTGGCGAGGATGGCGCGCCAGCGCGGCCGACAGCGAGGTGCCACCGAGCACATCGGTGCGGATGGTCGCCATGAGCTCGCGCAGCTGCTGCTTCTCGCTCTGCTCGACCATCACGGTGAGCGCGTCGGCAACGGGTAGCGCGGCGCCCAGCAGCGAGGCCAGCTGGCGCGTGACCACCGCCAGCTCGGTGTTGGACATGCGCCGGCCCGGCGAGAGGCTGAGGCTGGTCTTCTGCTGCTCCGACAGCACCGGCTCGACCGACAAGGGCACCAGCCCGCGCCCGCGCAGCAGCTGCCTCGCCACGCGTGCCGAATCGGCCTCGAGGACGCCCGAAGACTCCTTGCCGTTCGCGTCTGCTGCTGCGTACCGAAAAGCTGCCATGGGTGCTTCAGTACGCGTGTGCGAGACGCTGCGCGTCGCAAGTGCACGCAAACTGCTTGATCAGCGCGGCCGCCTTCGGGCGGCCGGGCGACGGCCGCGCAGTCAACTGCGCGACGAGGTGGCGCCCGGACTGCGACAACGCCACGCTCACTCCCGCGTGACGCGCAAGACTTCCTCTTGCGACGTGATGCCCGCCGCGACCCAGCGCATCGCGTCCGAGCGCATGGGCACCATGCCGGCGCGTTCGGCGGCGCGGCGGACCTCGGTGTCGTTGGCGCCCTGGTGCACGAGCGAGCGCAGCTCGTCGTTGATGATCAGCATCTCGTAGATGCCGGTACGGCCCAGGTAGCCGGTGTGCCCGCAGGCAGCGCAGCCGACCGGCCGGTAGCCCTGCCCGCTGCCGTCCGGTTCCTTGCAGTGGGGGCACAGCTTGCGCACCAGCCGCTGCGCCAGCACGCCCAGCAGCGAAGATGAGAGAAGGAACGGCTCGATGCCCATGTCGATGAGACGCGTCACCGCGCTGGCCGAATCGTTGGTGTGCAGCGTGGCCAGCACCAAGTGGCCCGTCAGCGAGGCCTGCACCGCGATCTGCGCAGTCTCCAAATCACGGATCTCGCCGATCATCACCACGTCGGGGTCCTGGCGCAGGATCGCGCGCAGCGCGCGCGCGAAGGTCATCTCGATCTTTGGATTGACCTGGGTCTGGCCGATGCCCGCGATGTCGTACTCGACCGGATCTTCCACCGTCATGATGTTGGTGGTGGTGTGGTCGAGTCGGCGCATCGCGCCGTACAGCGTCGTGCTCTTGCCCGAGCCGGTGGGTCCGGTCACGAGGATGATGCCGTGCGGCTGGTGGATCAGTGTGTCGAAGGTCTTGAGCGTGCGCTCGTTCATGCCGAGCGATTCGAGCGTCAGCCGCGATAGGTCTTTTTCCAGCAGACGCAGCACCACGCGCTCGCCGTGGCCGGTGGGCAGGGTGGACACGCGCACGTCGACCGCCTTGCCGCCGACGCGCAACGTGATGCGGCCGTCCTGCGGCAGGCGCTTTTCTGCGATGTCGAGCTGCGCCATGATCTTGATGCGGCTCACCAGCGCCGCGTGCAGTGCGCGCTTGGGCCGCACCACGTCGCGCAGCGTGCCATCGACACGAAAGCGCACCAGGGAGTAGGTCTCGAAGGCCTCGATGTGGATGTCGCTGGCGCCGTCGCGCGTGGCCTGCGTGAGCAGGGCGTTGATCATGCGGATGATCGGCGCGTCGTCTTCAGTTTCCAGCAGATCCTCGATGTCCGGGACCTCCTGCATCATTCGCGTGATGTTGAACTCGCCCTCGATGTCGCCGACGATCTGCTGGGCCGACCCCTCGCTTTGCGAGTACGACTGCGAGATCGCCTCGTTGAGCTTCTCGCTCGACACCATGATGGGCTTGACCGTGCCCGGGAACGCGCGCATCACCTCGTTGAGCGCGGCCAGCGGCGTTGCCTCGGTGATCCACGCCTCGGCGTCGCGCTCGCCTGCCGGCCTCAGCAGGATCGCGTTGTCCCGCGCGAAGGCGTATGGCACGTACTTCTGAGCGTTCACATCGGCCTCGCGGCGCAGCCGTCTGCGCCAGGGGTCACCTGTGAGGCGCGCGAGCCGCTGCGGGCCCAACGATCGCGTTTCACCTCTGGCCTTTCACGTCGCGCTCAGGAGTCGAGACTGGGCTGAAGTCCTCGCCCATGCCGTTGGAAGAGCACTTGGGACAGATTCTGCGCCGCTTGATCGACCGAGACCCGTACGCGCTCGAAACTGCCTTCCTCGATGCGAACACGCTCCCGATACGCATCAAGCGTTGCTGAGTTCAGGCGCCTTTCCGGCTCGCGTGCGCGCGCCATGGCGTTGACCGTTGCCACCTGGCTCGGCTGCTTGTCCGTGCCCGCTGCGGCAGCGGCGACGCGCGGCTCTACCGCCGGAGGCATGGGCGCGGCGCTCAGTGGTGAACGCGGCGGCGCAGGCGGCGGCGCGGGCGATGGTGCAGGCGATGGCGCAGCGGCCGGAACTGGCTCCGGGGGCACGACAGTCGGTGTGGTCGCTGACGGTGCCGTCAGCACGGGCGCATCCCTGCGTTCCAGCGGCGCTGTGCTCGGTCCGCTCGCTGGACCGCCCGCTGGCCGCTGCTGCTGAGGCATCGCCAAGGGCAAGGGTTCTGGCTGGTACCCGCGCAGTACCCAGTTGTCCGGCTTGGTCCCACGCTCGACCTGCGTGCGCATGTACTCGTAGCGATCGGCGGCAATGCCGGCCGAGGTTGCCTCGTCACGTATCACCACGGGCCGCAGGAACACCATCGTATTGGTCTTTGTCCGGCTGCGATTCTCGTAGCGGAAAAGTGCACCGAGCCCCGGAATCGATCCGAGCAGCGGCACCCGTTGCTCCTGGTTGTTGCTGCGGTCCTCGATCAGCCCGGAGAGAACGACGAAGTTGCCGTCCTCGACCACGACATTCGACTCGAAGCTGCGCTTGTTGGTGATGATGCCGCCTTGCGTGGTGCCGGGCGCGATCGAGGAGACTTCGAGGTAGATCGCCATGCGGACATTGCCGCCTTCGGAGATCTGCGGCCGCACACGCAACTGCAAGCCAATATCGCGGCGCTCGAAGGTCTGGAACGGATTGACAGCGCCCGTGGCCGTGCTTGCACCGGTGTTGGCAAACGAACCCGTGATGAACGGCACGTTCTGGCCCACGAGGAACTTTGCCTCCTCGTTGTCGAGCGTCTGGATGTTGGGCTGCGACAGGATGTTGGCGTTGGCTTGAGTCTCCAGCGCGCGTGCCAGGAAGCCGAGGTTGGTGACGTCGCCGATGCCGGGAATGTTGATCCGGCCGCGAATGACGCCGAGGTTCAGACCCGGCCCCAGGGAACCGATGTTCTGAGCGGCTCCAATGATGTTGGTGCCGGCGCCACCGAAGTTGGTCCCGCCGATGACTCTGGTGTCGTTCTGGTTCGACGCGCTCAGGCCGCCGAGCGATTGCCACTGAACGCCGAACTCTGCCGCACGATCCGCCGAGACTTCGGCGATCAGCGACTCGATGACCACCTGCGCCGGGCGCACGTCGAGCTTGTCGATGATCGCGCGGATATTGCGATACAGCGGCTGCGGCGCCGTGATGATGATCGAATTGGTCGACGGATCCGCCTGGATGAGCCCGGACAGCGGACCACTGCCGCCGCCGCCCGTGCCGCCTTGAGAATTCGCCGCCCCGCCGCCGGGACTCGGCTGCGGCCCTTGCGGTTGGGTCGCCGACAGTCCACTTTGGCCGCCGCCTTGTTGGCCAAAGGCGCTCGCGGCCTGCGACAGACCCCCCGTGCCACCCGCCTGGGGCACAAATGACGGATCGGCAGAGATCACCGCGCGCAGTGTCTGCGCGAGACGCGTTGCCTGCGCGTTGCGCAGGTACACCACGTTGATGTTGCCCGGCGTGAGATTGGGCTGATCGAGGCTTTCGATGAGCTGGCGCGCAGCGTAGCTGCGCGCGCGACTGGCAGCGCGGATAATCAGCGTGTTCGATGCGGGCACCGCCAGGACCTGCACGCGCTGGCCCCCATCGACTGCCTGGCCCGCGGCGCGTGGGCCTTCATCGAGCACGCGATTGACGATGGTGGCCAGATCGATTGCCAGGCCATGCTTGAGCTGCACCGTCTCGGCCTCGGCCGAGCCCGGCCGGTCGAGCGCGGCGATGATTTGGCGGATGCGCCGCAAGTTCTCCGCGTAGTCGGTGATGACCAGCGAGTTGTTGGCGCCGAATGCGGAGATCGTGTTGTTGTGCGCGATCAGCGGCCGCAGCACCGGCACCATGTTGGTGGCCGATTCGTACTGCAGCTCAAAGACCTGCGTGACGATCTGGTCCCCACGCGGTGGCGC
The DNA here is from genome assembly GCA_020248785.1 of Burkholderiales bacterium. Classification (GTDB taxonomy): domain Bacteria; phylum Pseudomonadota; class Gammaproteobacteria; order Burkholderiales; family Burkholderiaceae_F; genus JALHMQ01. The sequence goes on from JADCGX010000033.1 coordinate 6,783, forward strand.
CTGCTCCGGGCCGACCACACGACCGCCCTGCAGCTTGGCATCGGCCTCGGGCAGGATGCGCGACACGCCGCCCGGCGTGGGCGACTCAACCACCGTGAAGCCCTGCAGGCGCAGCGCCGAAAGCAACTGCTCATAGGCCTGTTGGCGTGTGACCGGGCGCTCGGTCACGAGGTTGATCGTGCCCTTCACGCGCGGGTCGATCACGAACTGCCGGCCGGTGAATTGACCGACTGCGCGCACCGCCTGCTCGATCTCGACATTGACGAAGTTCAAATAAGCAGTGTCGTCGCCGCTTTGCGGCTGGGTCGCCGTGGCCCGTGGGCCCGCGGTGGTCTGCCCCAGCGTCGGCAACGGCGGTAGCGCCATGGCGCAGACGACGACCATTGCGATGGGTCGCATGCCCCACGGCCATGCCCGTGACGCACGGAGCGTGGCTCGACCGGACTGTGGCCGTATCGTCGGCCCGGACGGGCCAGATGCACCTGCGCCATGGTCTGCGCGCAATTCAGTCATGCTCAGGATCCGAATCTCAGGGTGACGGTCTCGCTGTCGCGGCGGGGGCCGAGCAGAGAGATCAATCCTGTCAGTTGGCTCTTGACGGCGGGATCGGTGCCCGGGACGGGGCGCGCGCTCCCCTCGAAGCGTAAGCGCCCACCCTCAGCGATTGTGCCATTGCCTGCCAGTTCGAGTGGCCCGGAAATGGTCGTCAGTTGAAGCCGAGTTGCCGGGTAGCCGCCATCGGCGGTCATGCGGTAGTGCCCAAAGGGCGACACGGGCGTCAGCACGCTGGAGGCGAACTGCCAATCCGCGCTAATGCCACCCTGCACCCGGCCTGGCTCGATCTGCAGGCGATCCCAGTTGATCGTCAGGACACCGCCCGGCCGCAGCGTGTTGAAAGGCGCGCCCAGGCCCACCAGCAGCGAGGCCGGCAGCCGCAGCGTGGTCGCACCGATGACCGTCGGGCTGCCGGGCGCAACACGCACGGTCAACGGCTGCGCCAGCGCCGACGGATGGGACAGTGTGAGATCAATCGTGCCGATCAGCAGTGGCCAGGGTGACAGCCACCAGCTGAGTCGCTCGGGCAGACTAGCGCGCGACGCCCCCGGTTCGACGCCGGAGGACAGCACGACCGTCGCCTGCCCGCGCCACAGCGAGCCCGTGGTCTCGGCCAGGTCCACCCGGCCCTCGGTCACGTTGCGCACGGCGGCCGCGGCCCACTGGGCGGGGGCCAGCGTCGCCACCGTGCCGACGATGGCCAGCAGCGCGACAAGAACGAGGCCCGCGATCCGCATGCGTTACGACCTGCGCGCCAAACGCAGCGCGACTTCGATGTCCGCGTTGCCGGGCGTGGCGGTGCCGTTGGCCGAGACACTCATGGTGCGCGCGCCGAGCTCGCGCTCCACCCCGGCGATCCAGGTCGACCAGGTGGCGTAGGAGACGTTGGAGAAGGTCAGCTGAATGTCACCGTCGGCCAGCGGCACCACGCGTGCGGCCTTCAACCCGGCCGCGGCGAGCGACTTGTCCAGTGCCGCGCGAGCCTCGCTTGGGCTCACGCTGGCCACCTGCGCGCGACTGCGCAGCGTCTTTACCTCGGCGAGCAGCGCATCGAGCTGCGCAGCCTGCGAGCGCTGCTGCGGCAGACCACGCTCGAGCCGCTGGATGCCGCGCATCGCGGGCTCGATCAACGTGAGGAACACGACAGCGCTGCCAAGCACCAGCGCGAGCAGCGCAAGCACCAGCTTTTCCCGCGGCGCCCGGTCTCTCCAGAAGCTGAGGAGACTATCCATCATCTCGCTCCGCTTCTGGGAGGCGCGCCACGTGCATGCCTCGCATCGGCGTGAACAGGCAACCAACGTCGAGAACGAGGGGGCTGGGCTGGCTCCCCCGTGACTCCCCCGGCCGAGAGCACGGTCGGCGCACGCTGCGTGACTGCCATCTCTATTGCCCCGCCGGTGACAGTCGCGCCGATCCATCGGCCTCGAAGCGCAGGCTAAGGCCCAGCTGAATCGCCTGCGCGCGCAGCGCGTTTTGCATGCCGGCGTCGAGCGTGTTGCCGGGCTTCATTTTCACGCGCAGGCCGCCGTCGCGGTACTCGACCCCCGCGATGGCGCCCACCGGCGCCACTGAGAACAACTGCGCGGCCTGCGTGTTGAGCACCGAAAAATCGTCGGCCGACGGAACGCCGGCACGTGAGCGCAGGCTGCCGAGCTGGCGCTTGGTCTGCAGCACGGGGTCGACCACCGCGGTGGCCTCGGGAAAGGCGCTGCGAAACGAGGTGTCCATGCCGCCTCGCAGGGCGCGCGACTCGGACTCGAGCTTGAGCCAGTAGGCGTTCATTCCGCCGACGAACACGGTCGCGGCCGCCGCGCTCCAGATCAGCGGCGCGCGCAGGCTGCTGGCGGAGATCTTCGGCAGCCCGGCGCGGTTCAACATGCCGCCCTGGGCAAACGTGCCCTGCAAGAGGTTGACCGCGGCTTCCAGCGCCGACTCGTCGACCTCGCGGTTCATCTCGTCGACCGCCACGCCGAGCGCGGCGGCATAACCGGCCACCACCGAAGCCTGGCGCCCGAAGATCTGCAGTCGCTTGATGCCAAGCTGTCGCACCGCGAGCATCAGCGCCGTCGGCGTCTCACCGGCATCGAGGTCAAAGGCGAATCCATCGTGCTGGCCGCTGCGCGCGATGCCGCGGCCGCGGTCGGCGCGCACGCTCAACACGGCCGCGGCCGGCGCTGGGACGGTATAGATCTCGCAGTAGCCCGCCCGCAGCCGGTGGCCAGCAGAACCGAGCACATCGAGCACCCGCGTGAGCAGGCCGCGGTCGATCACCGACACGGCCAGCTTGGTCGGCTGTGGACTGGCTGCGGAATCGCTCTGTCGCGGCAGGTCAAATGCGAACTGGCAGTCGGCCGGATTGGTTAGCAGCCGGTCCTCAAGCAGATTGGGCAGGGCTTGCCGCAGCTTCGCCTCGGACAGCTTGGGGGCATCGAGCGCGGCGACGAACACGTCGGCGGTGTCGAACACGGCGTCCACGGCGCTGGCCCGCGGCAGCAGGGCGACCGGCGCCTCGCCGGCCTGCAGCCCTGCGCTGCCGCCCCAGGCGACATAGCTCACCATCGTGCTGGACGTGAATGCTCGCTTGGCCACCGTGCGACTGGGGGGCACAAAAACGAGCAGGCGTTGCGCGACCTTGTCCTTGGGCATGTGGTCGGTCCGGTTGCGTCAGAGTTCGCGTTGCCAGATCACGCGTGGCGGCGTCTCCCAGCGCTCGCCACGCCGCACCAGTGCTTCCATGCGCGTGTTGGCTCGGTCCAGCTTGACCTGTCCACGGACCAGGAAGTAGCGCGAGCCGGTCGAGATCTGTGCATCGCCCGGCAAGCCATCGTCGGAACGGAACCGCGTGAGCCGCACGTCGCCCGTGTTCACGAAGTAACTCGTCTCTCGCTGCCGCGCCAGGGCCCGGGCATCGGCCAGGCTCATGCGCGGAAAGCGGGCGGCGATGACCTCCGGCGGGGCCGTGTTGACATTCACCTGCGTCGGCGCATCAAGGATCACGACATAAGGTGCGAGTTTGGCCGCGTCCTTGGGGTCGAGGCCGGTCACGCCTGCCAGATCCTGCGGCAGCACCAACGGCAGTGGCCGCGGCGCATCGTCATCTCTCGGCAGGGCCTCATCGGATTGCGCTGTGCGTTGGGGGCCTAGCGCTTTCATCATTCGCAAGGCGATCAGGTCGGCGGCCGCCTCCGGTACTTGCAGCAGTTCGCACAGTCTGCGCAGGACTTCGACCTCGGCCTCGTCGATGTTCCGATCCTGCGAGTTCATCAGGTTACGCAGGTTGTAGCGGCCCTGCGCGTCTTCGATGCTGCCGGCGATCGACGCGAGCGATGCGAGCGCGGACGTCTCGCCAAGCTGTTCGAGTCGTGTTTCCGCCAGGCCCTGGGCCCAGGGCTCGCTCAGATGGTCCTGAGCCGTGGTGCGCTGGTCCTCGCGCAAAATGGCGCGCGACCAGTCGAGCGCGCCGCGCAGCAGCAGACGGCTTTGCGAGACCAGTTGCTGGTTCTCGATCGTGCGCAACAGCACGAACTGGCTCCAGAACAGACCCGAGACAATCAAGGTCGCGAGCGTTGCCACGAACAGCGCCATCAACACCGCTGCACCGCGCTGGCAGCGTCGCGGCGCTTGATCGAGGCGCCCCTGTCCGATCCTGCCCCTGAAGGCGAGAGGCCGGCGCCTGGCGGCGCCGCTGGCGACCTGTTGAGCGCGCGGCATCATCGTCAGCCCACCAGCAGCACGCGGCGCAACTGCGTGCCGTTGTTGCGCACCACGGTGACCTCGACGCCCGGCGGCACGCGCGGGCCCTCAATGGCACCGGCGACGGGGGGCGTGCCTGCTGCCGGTGGCGCCGCCGGGGCGGCGCTATTTGCGGGCGGCTCAACCCAGCCGCCATCGGTCCACAGGCGCACCCGCATGATCTTCACATCGGACAACAGTCGTGCGTTGGTGAGCCGCTCCGCATCGACTGGTGCAAAGTCGCGCGCCGGCGGCGTGACCTGACGCAGCAGCTCGCCGTCGGCCACGCGCCAATAGACCGTCTGTACCGCGGTGACACCGGCTTCGTCGCGCGGCGCGATGCGCACGATCTGCAGCACTTGGCCGTCGCTGGCCAGCCGCACCGCCACCGGCGGGGAGTCCAGACCGAACAGCGAGGGCGTGACGACTTGGGCGAGGTCGCGCTCGAGCTGCCCGAAGGTCGACAGCAGCGCGCGCACCTCGTCACGCTCGGGGTCGAGCCGCTCGCGTGCGGTCACAAGCGAGCCAAGCCCACGCCATGCGATCATCGAGACGATCGCCAGCACGCTGATGGCCACCAGCAACTCGAGCAGCGTGAAGCCATCGTGGCGGTGACGCGGTTGCTTGATCATTGCGTCGGCAAAATGGTCATCAGTTCCGCGTACACCCGACGGCCATCGTCGGTCGCGCGGGACACGCGCAGTTCGACACGGCGGAAGAACGGATTCGGCGTGGCCTTGATGGTTTGCTCGCAGACGAACTTGGTGCCGGACTCTTCGCAGTCGGTGGTCGCCTGACCGACCTCCAGGCGTTGCCGCAGCAGGCGAAGTTCGAGCAGGCGATTTTCGGCGGCGATGGTGCCGAGCAGGCGGAAGCGCGTGTCCTCCGCGGCGCTGGTCAGCGCGAGCGCGCCACGCATCGCCGCGGCCAGCGCGACGCCAATGATCACGAGTGCGACCAGCACCTCCAGAAGCGTGAAGCCGCGGGTGCTGCCGCGCAGTCCCGCCCGCGGATCACTTGCGCGCCAGTGCGACATCCCCACGCCCGTTCTCGTCGAAACTGATGCTGACTTCAGCGATGTCATTGGTCATCTCGAGCCGCCAGCGCGGCTGGACCCATTCGCGCGCGATCGCAATGCGCACGGGCGGCGCACCCGGCCCGAGCAGCACCTGCGACGGCGCGGCACCGGACAGCTCGAACACCGCCAGCCGCGACAGTGGCCGCTCCCAATTGCGCTCGCGCAGCAGGTCGTCGCCGGTCAGCAGTCGCCGCTCGCCGCCCACCTCGGTCACGAAGCGATACCCGGCGAGATCTGCCTCCCACACGATAGGCGCCTGCCGGATGCGCGCTTCGTCTGACGCGAGCGCGAACAACTGCCCAACGCGCTGCGCCTCCCGCTGCAACTGCTGCCGAGGATCTGGAGTCACGCTGACCGTCACGATCGACAGCAGAATCCCCGCGAGCACGATCACGACCAGCAACTCCAGCAGCGTGAAGCCGCTTGCCCGATCCGCCCCACGAAGACCAACGACTTGCATGCTTCGGCCGCACCTGTTCGTTGCCGCTGTCGTCAAGTTGATCGGCTGCCTGTGCGAGCGATCGCCATTGGTTCAACGCGCGCGCACGCGGCGGTGTACGTTCGCGCGCCCATCAAAGCTGCCAGGAGCCGATGTCCCCATCCAACCCCTCGCCACCGGACTGACCGTCGCGCCCAAAGCTGAACACGTCGATCTCGCCGCGCAGCCCCGGGTTCAGGAACTGATACTCCTTGCCCCACGGATCTTTGGGGATCGAGCTGCGCTCCAGATAGCCGCCCTGCTTCCAGTTGGTCGGCTGCGGGTCCGTGCCGGGCCGCTCAATCAACGCGCGCAGGCCCTGTTCCGTGGTGGGATACCGGCCGTTGTCGAGTCGATAGAGCTTCAGTGCCTGCATGATGGCCCCGATGTCTTGCTTGGCCGCCGCGATGCGCGCGTCATCGGTGCGCCCGACCACACGCGGAACGATCAACGCCGCCAGAATGCCGAGGATCGTGATCACCACCATGATCTCGATGAGCGTGAAGCCACGCGAGTGAGTGCGACGTGTCGTTGCGTTGTGCATGGCGAGCGGTCTCGGCATCGGGTTCGATTGAACTGCTTGGCGGGTCGTCTCAAGGAACGCGCGGAACACCTTGAAACGACGGGCTCTTTTCTCTCTATGCCAAGGGGGAGCGCATAATATCGCTGTCTCTGACCTGCGTTACTTCTTCTGTTTCCTGTTTCGGTGGTGGCGCATGTGCGCCGTGAGGCGCGCTTCATTCATCGGGGTGACCATTCGAGGCCACCGGACTTGCGCCGGACCGCGCAACATCTGAACTCTGTACTGCGTGCGTGTTCACTGGGGGCGTGCCCCGGTAAGGGTTGACCCGTGCGGCAGGACTAACGGGCAGGATGGCAGGATGCTGAACAAGTTTGGCAAGGCCTTGATGCACACCTTGATGTTGGCGATCGTTTCGGCGATCGCCGCGTACTGGGTCGTCAAGATCCTGACGCCGCAACCGACGGCAGCGCCACCTCCGCTGGCGGCCACGCCGCCACGCGAGCCCGATCCGACGCTGGCTGCCCGCATGTTCGGACTGATCGAGGCCCCGCGCGTCGCGGCCGTGTCCAACATTCAGGTGGTCGGGGTGTTCGCCGCTGGCAAGAGCGGCTCTGCGGTGCTCGCGCTCGACGGCAAGTCCCCGCGCGCCTACGTCATTGGGCAGGAGGTCACGCCCGGGACGCGGTTGGTGGAGGTACAGCCCGAGGTGGTTGTGCTGGCGGCCAGTGACGGCGCGCGGCAGGAGCTGCGCGTGCCGCCGCGTGCGGAAGTGGCGAGCATCGGCGGCAGTGCGCCGCCCAAACCGGCCTACACGATGCAGGGAAATGTCCTGACGGCGCCTCCGAGCGCTGGCGCCCCGGCAACGCGTTCGACGGCCGCGCCTTCACCGCCGCCCGCGTCTGCGCCGGTCAGGCCGCCCGCGATCCAACCGCCACAGATCCCCGGCGTGGGCTTGACCCCCCAAATTGAGCCGAACGCGCCGAACAACCAGCCCGGTAACGAAGCCCCGCGCCAGCAGTAGCGCCTGGCCGTCAAGCTTGCGTTCAGGCGGCGGCCCCGGCCGGCAGCGCATTGGGCGGGTAGACCCGCTCTGTCGGCAGCCGCCCGTTCAAGGGCAGCGGCGCTGAGGTGCTTACGCGCTCGTAAATGGGCGTGAAGTCCGGCGCGGTCGCATCGAAGAGCTGCGCAAAGCTCTCGATCACGAAGTAGCTGTCCTGGTAGTCGTCAATCTTGTACGGCGTACGCAGCACGCGCTCCAGCGAAAACGGCAGGCGCTGTGGCTTGTGGCTGGTTAGCGCGTACACGGTCTCGCCGGCGGAAGACAGGATGCCCGCTCCATAGACACGCAGCCCGCGCGGCGTGGCGATCAGCCCAAATTCGACCGTGTACCAGTACAGCCGCGCCAGGTACTCCAGCGCGTGCAGTCCTTCGGCCTTCAGCCCGCCGCCGCCAAAGGCCTGCATGTAGTCGGCGAACACCGGGTTGAAGAGCAACGGCACGTGGCCAAAGAGATCGTGGAAAACGTCCGGCTCCACGATGTAGTCGAACTCCTCGGGCCGGCGCAGCCACACGGTGACCGGAAAGCGCCGGTTGGCGAGCAATGAGAAGAACGCGCGCTCCGGAATCAGGCCTGGAACGGCGACGATCTCCCAGCGTGTGGCCCGGCGCAGTTTGTCGCTGATGTCTTCAAACCGCGGGATCTCGCTTTTGCTGCCGAGTTGCCCCAGCGCGTGCACGAACTCGTCGCACGCATGTCCCGGCATCTGGCGCACCTGCCGCTGGAACAGCCGGGCATACAACGCGTGTTCTTCAGCGCCGTAGGCCGCCCAGGACTGTTCGCAGGTGTAGTCCTCGCGCGCGGTCGAGTAGTCGCCGCGCGGCGGGCGGGTGCTGGCCCCATAGGTGACGGGTGCAACGGCCATCGTCGATCTCCCTGCCGGCTCAGGCCGTGACCTTGTCGCCGGCCGGCGCCAGCACGCCGCGCCGGATCTGGTCGAGCTCGATCGACTCGAACAGGGCGCGGAAGTTGCCCTCGCCGAAGCCCTCGTCGCCCTTGCGCTGGATCAGCTCGAAGAAGATCGGGCCGATCACGGTCTGCGTGAAGATCTGCAGCAAGAGTTCGTTGGGAGCGCCCTGATGGGTGGCGCCGTCGATCAGGATGCGCAGCCGCTTCAGGTCCTGCAGGCGCTCGCCGTGGTCGGGCAGCCGCTGGTCGACCAGGTCGTAGTAGGTCTCGATCGTGTCCTGGAACGCTACGCCGTTGGCCCGCATCGCCGCCACGGTGGTGTAGATGTCGTCGGCGCCCAGCGCCACGTGCTGGATGCCCTCGCCGTGGTACAGGTCGAGGTACTCGGCGATCTGGCTTTTGTCGTCCGAGCTCTCGTTGATCGGTATGCGGATCTTGCCGCAGGGGCTGGTCATGGCCTTCGACTTGAGCCCGGTGAGCTTGCCCTCGATGTCGAAGTAGCGGATCTCGCGGAAGTTGAACAGGCGCTCGTAGAACTCCGCCCACTCCTTCATGCGCCCCCGGTGCACGTTGTGCGTCAGGTGGTCGATGTAAGTGAGACCGAAGCCGCGGGGCGCGACCTGCGCGCCCGGCAACGCCACGAAGTCGACGTCGTAGATGCCAATGTCGCCTATGCCGCCGGCGGCAGCCCCGTCCTTGCCGCGCCAGCGGTCGACGAAATAGATCAGCGAGTCGCCGATGCCCTTGATGGCGGGGATGTTCAACTCCATCGGGCCGCTCTTGGAATCGAAGCCCCAGGCGCCCAGCTCGAGGGCCCGGCGGTAGGCCTTGGCGGCGTCCTGCACGCGGAAGGCGATCGCGCAGATGGAAGGGCCGTGCAGACGCGCGAAGCGCTGCGCAAACGAGTCGGGCTCGGCGTTGATGATGAAGTTGATCTCGCCCTGCCGGTACAGCGTCACATTCTTGGTCCGATGGCGAGCCACGGCGGCGAAGCCCATGCTCTCGAACAGCCGCCCGAGCGCGGCCGGATCGGGCGCGGCGTACTCGATGAACTCGAAGCCGTCGGTGCCCATCGGGTTGTCCCAGGGAGAAAAGCGCATGCGGGTCCTCGCGGCAGGTGCGTGTAACGGGTGGTGTGCCAAGGGCGGAAGTATGGTCAGCGTCACGCGGCAGAAAATTGCGAGATGCAGCGTCTCCAATCGCTTCGGAAGCATAAAATTGCCACAGACAGTCTACTTAGGGGCATTCAATGGCGCGAACTGAACTGGACCGCACCGATCTGCGCATCATCGAGCTGCTGCAGCAGGATGGCCGCCTGTCCAACCAGGAGGTCGCCGAGCGGGTGGCGCTGTCGCCCTCGCCCTGCCTGCGCCGCATTCGGCGGCTGGAGCAGCTGGGTGTCATCCGCCAGTACGTGGCGCTGATCGACCCGGCGCGCATCGGTCTGGGCCTGCTGGCCTACGTGACGGTCAAGCTGGAGAAGCGCGGCAAGATGCCGATGGAGGAATTCCGGGCCCGGGTGCAGACCTGGCCCGAGGTGGCTGCCTGCTACGCGATGACCGGGGACATGGACTACCTGCTGCGCGTTCACGTCGAGGACCTGGAGCACTTTTCCCGGTTCGTCATGGAGCAGTTGCTCAAGCAGCCCGGCGTGGTCGACGTGAAGAGCAGCTTTGCGCTCGACCGCATCAAGGACACCACCGCGCTGCCGCTGCGCCACCTGGCGCCGGCCGCCGTGGCGGGCAGCCGCCGCCCGACTTGAACCCGCGGCGGTCCACCGCATCTAATGAGCAACATGAGCGCTCCCTTCCGCAAGCCCCCTGTCAGCGCACCGACGCCCGGCGAGGCCATGTGGCGCAACGGCTTTTTCTACTTCAGTGCCTTCATGGGCGCGCTGGCGATGGTCGACCTGGATGCCGGTCGCCTGGCGCATGCCATGGGCGACGCCGGCGTGGCCTGCCTGCTGCTGTCGCTGATGTCGCAGTTTCCGTTCCTGCGCGCCGTGACGCGGCAGGACGCCACGCCCGAGGCGCGCGAGCGGCTGATGGCCGAGGCGGAGCGCTTTCGCGCCCAGAATCCGTGGTCGGATCGCTTCAGCCGCGCTGGCTGGACGCTGCTTCTGAGCTCTTTGGCGCTGCGCGCGGTCGGGCTGGCCTGACGTGCTGCTCGACTTTCCCCTGATCCGTTGAGTAGCGGCCGGGTCGGCCGCACCCGACCGCCGCCCGGGCTGCACTCCACGCCGGCCGATCTGCAGTTCATCGCAGCCGGCTCGCCCCGGCGCCGCAAGGCTGCGTAAAGTGCCGCCATCGCCCGCGTTGCCGCGGGACGCTGGATGCCTTCTCCGCCATGACTGCCGATCATTCATCCGTTCCGCCGCCGGCCGCTGCGCCCGATGGCCGCCCCGGCGCCTGGCGCAGCGTGGCCGGCGATGTGGCCAATGGCGCCTCTCGCAGCGCACCGCATCTTGGCCATGCCGCCGGCCGATTCGGCGACGGCGTGGTGGCGACCTTACGGGTCATCAAGCGCGCGGGCGCCCGCACGGGCGACTGGCTGGCGAACGTCGGCTGGGGCAAGTTTTTCCTGCTCGCTCTGCTGCTGCTGGTCTTCGGCGCCATCTTCAGCTCGGTGGTGCTGGACCAGCGCGATGCCCTCGTCATCGAGCCGCCCGGCGGGCGCGAGCGGATCAGCGTCTCGGTGTCGGTGTCCCCGCAGGGCATTCGCGTGGCTCCTGGCCCGGTGCCGCCGCCGACGCCGGCCGCGCCGCGCTCGGGCGGCGCCACCTCGCCGCCCGAGCCGCCGGGCCAGGGCCCCGAAGTCGGCATCGACGAGCGCGGTGTGCGAATCCTGACCCAGCGCGACGGCAAGCCCGTTGCGGTGCTGATCGACCGCAGCGGCGTGCGGGTGACCGAGGAGACCGCGCGCGGTGCGGCGGCCGACGGCGGCATCGTGATCGCGCCGGACGCGGCCGCCGATCCGCAGCAACTGGCGCAGGCGCTGGAGTCGGTGCGCGACCGCGTCGAGGAGATCGTCGCTGAGCAGATCGACCGCGAGCAAGCCCGCCAGTCGCGCGTGGTGCGCGAGCAGTCGGGCGGCAGCCCCATGGCCCTGCTGCTGCTGCTGATCGTCAGCGCCATCATCGTCAAGGTGGTGCTGGGCTCGAAGAAGAAGGCCGAGGTGCGCGCACAGGCGGCCAGCGCCACGGCCGCCGAAGAAGGCCTGAAGCGGCAACTGGCCGAGGCCCAGCTCAAGACGATGCAGGCGCAGGTCGAGCCGCACTTCCTGTTCAACACGCTGGCCTCGGTCGACTACCTGATCGAGACCGATCCGGCGCGCGCCTCGAGCATGCAGAAGCACCTGATCCAGTACCTGCGTGCCGCGCTGCCGCAGATGCGCGAAGGTTCCAGCTCGCTCGGCAAGGAGCTGGCACTCTGCCGCTCGTACCTGGAGATCCTCAAGGTGCGCATGGAGGACCGGTTGCAGTTCGCCATCGCCGTGCCGCAGGGGCTCGCCTCGGCGCAGTTTCCGCCGATGATGCTGCAGTCGCTGGTCGAGAACGCGATCAAGCATGGGCTCGAGCCGAAGTCGGAGGGCGGCACGCTGACCCTTTCCGCGGATATTGCCGACGGCAAGCTGCGCGTCACGGTTGCCGATACGGGCCTGGGCTTCGGCGCGGCCGACACGGCCGGCACCGGCCTCGGCCTGACCAACGTGCGCGAGCGGCTGGCTGCGCTGTACGGCAGCAGCGCGCGCCTGTCGCTGCAGGCCAACACGCCGGGCGGCACCCTGGCCACGATCGAGGTGCCGTATGTCGTCGAGGGCGGCGCGGTACCGGGAGTCGCGGCAACGTCGGCCGATCCGGCGCGGCCGCAGCCGGCCTGAGCGGAAGTCCGCCGCCGCAGCGCTTAGGATTGCCGAATGACGACTTCCGTGGTGCGCGCTGTCATTGCCGATGACGAGCGCTTGATGCGAGAGCAACTGCGGGCCCGGCTGGCCGAGGTCTGGCCGCAGCTGCAGATCGTGGCCGAGGCACGCAATGGCGACGAGGCGGTCGCGCTGGTGGGAGAGCATCGGCCGGACATCGCCTTCCTCGATATCCGGATGCCCGGCAAGACCGGTGTCGAGGCGGCGCGCGAGATCGGCGACGCCTGCCACGTGGTCTTCATTACCGCCTACAGCGAGTACGCGGTCGAGGCCTTCGAGCAGGGTGCGGTCGACTACGTGCTCAAGCCCGCCGAGCGCGACCGGCTGGAGCTCACCGTGGCGCGGCTGCGCAAGCGTCTGGGCAGCAAGCCAGCCGACCTCAGCGCGCTACTCGAAAGACTTGCGGAACGGCTCGATGGGCCGGGCGGCGCAGCGGGTGTTGCGACCCCTGCGGCCGAGCAATACCTGCAGTGGATCCAGGCCTCCATGGGCCAGCAGCTGCGCATGATCCCGGTGTCCGAGATCCTGTTCTTCACGTCGGACGAGAAGTACACGCGGGTGCAGACCGAGGGCTACGAGGCGCTGATCCGCAAGCCGATCAAGGAGCTGGTCGACGAGCTGGATCCGAAGCAGTTCTGGCAGATCCATCGCGCCACCGTTGTCAATGTCCGGGCGATCGCCGGCGTGACACGCGACTTTCGCGGCCGCCAGCTGGTTCAGTTGAAGAACCACCCGGAGCGGCTGGAGGTCAGCCGCAACTACACCCATCTGTTCAAGCAGATGTAGCAGGCCGGTGCGGCCGCGGCGAGTCAGAGGGTGAGAGGCAATCCGGCGTGCCCGAGGGGGCTGCCCAAAGCGCTCCAATCTAGGCGCAAAGCGCAGCCGTAGCTCGGGCTACGGCGAGCATTTGCAACGACGAGTGGGGCGCTTTGGGCAGTCACAGCGGGC
>JADCGX010000034.1 GCA_020248785.1 Burkholderiales bacterium
CATCCGTCGCGACAGCTTCACCAGCGTGGCCGAACTCGAACTGGCCATCGACCTGTACGTCGCGCAGCACAACGTCGACCCCAAGCCCTTCATCCGGACGGCCAGCGCCTCGGACATCCTCGCCAAGGTCACACGCGCCAAGGCCGCCTTGGCGACGGCTTCTCGATAAGTACAAAACAGTGGCGCGCACTACACTAGCGATAGCAATAGGCGCGAATCAAACTTTCCATTCATTACCGAGTCGGCTCTTGTGAACTTGAAAGCATTCACCACAGAGACACAGAGAGCACAGAGGACAGCCATGCTCTTCCCCTTCTCTGTGTTCTCTGTGTCTCTGTGGTTGATTGCCCGTTCATGCAAAGAATCCATGCAGGAACCAGCCGCGCGGTGCGGTCAGTTCGCGGAAGATCCACAGGAGCTGGCCGCGCGGATTGCGCGCGACGAAGTAGTCGCGATGCGCGGCCTGCTGCGGCTTGCCCGCCGCCGGGCTGGCAAAGTCCCACCAGCCGGCCTCGATGCGCTCGGGTCCGGTGACGAGCGTCAGCGGACCGTCGTAGCTCGGCTGCGCGGCGGTTTCACGCAGTGGCCTGGGCGCGGGCAGCAGCAGCAATGGACGCGGGCCGGCCGAGTTGGTCTCGGACGAGGGAGTTGTGCGTGGCGCATCCAGCGCGAGCGGCACGGCACGCGTGGCGTATTCGGGTCGATGGTCGTCTGCGACCTGCAACTGAAACACGCGCTCGGAGCCCAGCCGCGCATGCAGGGTCTCGGCGAGTTGCAGCCAGTCCGGTGTACTCAACGACGGGCCCGCAACCTCGCCGGGTGCGGGCGGCAGCAGGCTGCTGTTCAGTGCCTTAAAAGGCCGCAGCCGCTCGACTGTCAGGCGCAATGCGATCGCCGGCTCGGGCAGTTGCACCCGCGTCAGTCGCTCGGCAAGCAGCTTGGCCAGGCGCTGCGCATCGCGCTCGGGCGCGGCGAGCTTGAGCGCGATGTCGGTGGGTGGCGTGGGCAGCGTGCGGCGCGAGCTATGGCGCGCGCTGAACATGAGCTCGGTCGCACCGGCATTGCGTCCGCGCAGAAAGCCTTCGAGCGAGGCGAGCAGACGCCGGGCGGGAAACATCAGCTGCTCGGTGTCGACGGCGTCTGCCGGCAGCTCGATGCCGGCCACGAACTGCGCGGGCAGCTCGAACGGCGGTTGCGGATCGGGCTTGCGACCGAGTGCGCGATCGAGCCCATCGAGCAGCTGCGGGCCAAAGCGCTTGTTGAGCTCGGGACGTGGCAGCGTAAGCACGTCGCCAAAGCGACGCAGGCCGAGCGACTGCAGCGTGTGGCGTGTTGCGTCGTCCCAGTCTCCCAGCGACAGCGGTAGGCGCTTGAGGGTCGCTGCAAGGTCCTCGGTCGACAACGCATCGGCGATTTGCGCCCCTTGGCAGCGCGCCAGCGCAATCAGCCACGCACCACGTGGAGTCGGCGCCGCCCCAAGAGCGGCGCGGTAGCCCAGCTGCACGAGATCGCGCTGCAGCAGTTGCGTGAGCCGATGGCGGCCCCCGAACAGGCGCAGGCTGCCGCCGATCTCCAGCAGAAGTCCCTGCGTGGCGGGCTCATCGACTGGCGTGACCTGCGCGCTGAACTGATAGGCCCAGGCGGCCAGTTCGTGCAGCGCCTCGCGTTCGCGCTCGGGATGGCGCGTCAGCGCGACGAGATCGTGCGCCAGGGCCTGCGCAGCGGCGAGCTTCAGAGGCGGCGCGACACCCGCGGCCCGCGCGGCGTCATTGCAGTACGTAACGAGCGGGCGCTGTGCCGGGCCCTCGACCACCGCAACCGGGATCGCACCAGCAAGCGCATCGAGCGCCCGCGTGGCCAGCTGCAATGGCAGTGCAGGAAGGACGACGGCGAGCCAGAGCGACATGGTGCTGCGGGAACGGTGAAGCTTGCGGACAGCGCAGGCGTCGGCTGGGGCAGGAGCAGGAGCAGGTAGGGGCGGTGCGGCGGTCGAGCAGGGGCAGCCGCGTCCGGTGTGCAGGAGCAAGGTCCTGCGTCATGTGGCCCAGATGCGTGCCTCGTCAAAGCCCAATGCGGCGAAGTCTTTTTCGCGCAAGTGCGCCTCGTTCGCGCAGAAGAACTCGTCAAGCTGTGGCGGCGCGACCTGGGTGCCGGCAAGCATCGCGTGTGCCTGCCCACGATGATGGATCTGGTGCTGGAACAGGTGCGCCAGGATGCGCGTGAAGCTTTCGATGAGCACGCCCGAGCGGCGCGGCACCTGCACGGGGTCGTCGAGCTGGGCGTCGGTGAGGCTCGCGCACAGGTCGATCAAGCGTTGGTCGACCGCGCGCTGCGCCAGCGTGAGTTCTGCGCAGGTGGCAAACGGCTGCTCGGGCTCGAAGAAGCGGTCGCTGTCCATGTTGGGCGGCTGTGCGCGCGCGCTGCGCTCAAGCATGTCAACGTAGTACCAGTCGACCGTGATGTTGTGGTTGAGCGTATGGCGGATCGACGGAAAGAAGCTGGCGCGCGGTGCGCCGAACTCGGCGTCCGACGGCTGCGCGCAGGCCGCGAGCAGGCGATGGTTGGCCCACGCGTTGTTGAACGCCATGGTGCGGAAGTGATGCGCGAGGGATGCCATATGTGCTCCTGGGGTTTGCCCGGCGGCAGCTCAATCGGGCCCATCGCCGGGCCAAATTAACGGGCCAAATTAACGGGCCGATCAAGGCCCTAGTCCGGCGAAACAATGAAATTGCCCCTCCTCACCTCGGGGCCTACGCCAGCGAACGCGTAAGAGATGATGGGGTGCATTTTCAAGGGCTCAGCGGACTAGTGTGTGAACAACGCCTTCATCGACCAGCGGCGTGCGCGCTGCTCGGCCTGCGCTGTCTGCACCGTCGCTCGCGCCGTCTCGGCCGGGACTTCCACGGGCTCGGCGGCAGCTGGCGGTGCAAGGCGCGTGCTGCGCCAGTGTTCCGGATGCACCGTGAGCTGCACCAGATTGAGCAGCGGGCGACCGCGCCGCTTGAGTACCTGCACCTGCAAGCGGCCCGCGTGCTGCGACAGCTGCATGCGCAGTGCGGCGGGTGAGGGCAGGGCGGCGCTGCGCGTGGAGCGCAGCACGAAGACCAGCGCACGGTGTTGCGTGGCCAGCAGATGCAGGCGACGCAGCGCGCGGAACTCCGCCTCGGCACTGCGGCCCGCACTGTCCCCCACACTGAGCCAGCCCACCACAGCGCCCACATGGGCCGCCCGCAAAGCCTGCTCGAAAGCCCAGCAGCTTTCACGCGCTGTGGCTGGCTGCACGAAGATCGTGCGCCCCAGGTCCATGCCGGCGTCGTGCAGGGCGGGCGCATAGGGCAGGGCTGAGGTTACCGCTGTCGTGGGGCTGCCTGCGTCGCCCTTTTTGTCCTGATCGCAGGGCAGCACCCACACCACGGGGCGCGATGCACTGCGTTCGGCCAATGCGGGCGACAGCAGCGACAGCTCGCCCAGCCCTGGCGCATCGACCAGCAGCTCGACGAGCTGGCCCTGCGGCCAGCCGCCACCGGGCAGCACCGCGTCGAGTGCAGTGAAACCGCTGGGCAGCGTGGAGTCCGCCTCGGCCACGGCGATTTCATTCGCGCGCCAGAGGAGTTGAGGGTTCAACGCGACGGCGGCCATGGCAGCAGTGGTCGAGGTGGAGGCGGTGGCATTGGCGTTGGAAGCAAGACGGTCCTGCATTGCATGTGCCTTGATGGCCTGCATCGCCGGTGCCCGCGGCGCTGGCGACACAGCAGGCGGTGGTACCGGGGCTCCTGCGGTAAACGATGGCGAAAGAAAGTCCTTGGCGACTCGCATGGGCGCCTCAACGAGAAAGAGAGGTTGTGGGAGGCGCGGGCTTGCCGCGCGGTGTGCTCGCGCTACAGCGCGGGCCGGATGATTCCGACCGCAATGCCTTCGATCTGCAGCGGCTCGCGCTTTAGATCGACGACGATTGGCTTGAACTCGGGGTTCTCGGCGATCAACTCGACGCGGCTGCCTTTTTGCCGCAGCCGCTTGACCGTCACCTCGTCACCCAGGCGGGCGACGACGATCTGGCCGTTTAGCGCCTCGGCCTTCTTGTGCACGGCGAGCCAGTCGCCTTCGAGGATGCCGGCGTCGCGCATGCTCATGCCGCGCACTTCGAGCAGGTAGTCCGCGCGCGGCTTGAACATCGCTGGATCGACGGCCGGCCGCTTGACCACGTTTTCCTGCGCGAGGATGGGGCTGCCCGCGGCGACCTTGCCAATCAGCGGCAGGCCGAGATCATCGCTCGCCTCTTTCAACGCGAGCAAGGTTTCCTTCAGGCGGATGCCGCGTGAGGTGCCGGCGACCAGTTCGATCAGCCCCTTTTTCTGCAGAGCCTGCAGGTGCTGCTCGGCCGCATTGAGCGAGCGAAAGCCGAAGGCACGTGCAATCTCCTCCCGTGTTGGCGGCGCACCGGCCTCCATGAGACTGTGCCGAATGAACTCCAGGATCTCGCCCTGGCGCGGGGTCAATGGCGTGCTTGCGACAGTCATGACAGCTTCAACCTCCAGTTGGATGTCGTTACTGTCAATTTATACAGTAAATAGGCCGAAGGCAAGGCCCAAAGAAATTTAGCCAAAGAAAGTGTTCTGGTCCGTCACCTTCCTGCGGTCTGCATCGACGCGCCAGATCCGGTCCTCGATCGCCGGAGTCCATGCAGGCGCTATGCACGTCGCGCGCCGCGAAGATGCTCGCCGGCCACCGGCATCGCAGCCAGCATATTCTGCTGAGCCGTCCCGCTGAGCGAGCGTGGTCCTCATTGCACGGCCACGTGTAGAATACGCGCCCGTTGCCGATTGGTTCTCGCCATTGGCGTTTGCAGTTTGCAACGGGGCCCCGGGTGGTTAGCTCAGTGGTAGAGCACTGCCTTCACACGGCAGGGGTCACAGGTTCGAACCCTGTACCACCCACCAAACCCAGTACACACCAGCACACCAGCACACCAGCACACCAGACTTTGCAAACTCTGGGCGTGCGCTGTCTTGCTTCGCTGGCCCACTTTCCCCGTTGGATCAGTATCCGCTGTACGGTGCGCCTGCCCCCACGTGTTCGTGGCCGGGCCGATAGAATCGCGCGCCGCGTCACTGGCCTGCACAGCAGCCTGCAACAGATCGGCTGCACGCGGATGACCTGCGCGGCCGCATGCAATTGTTTGCCACGCGGCAGTCGCCCCCATCACCAATACCAAGACCAAGAGGAAAAAATCAGATGAGACTCGTGACCGCTGCCGCCGCAGCCTTGCTCCTGCTGCCGTCGCTCGTGCTGGCGCAGGCCGCGCCCGCGCTCGAAGGGCGCCTGAAGAAGATCCGCGATGCAGGCACGATCACCGTTGCCTATCGCACCGATGCGGCGCCTTTTTCGTTCGAGGACGCCAACAAGCAGATGGCAGGCTTTTCCGTGGACCTGTGCCGTCGTGTGGTCGGTGCCATCGAGAAGCAGCTCGGTGTCAGCAGCCTGAAGGTGAACTGGGTGCCGGTGACGGTGCAGAACCGCTTTGAAACGGTGGCCAAGGGCAAGGCCGACATGGAATGCGGATCCTCCACGGTCACGTTGTCGCGCATGCAACTGGTCGATTTCTCCAGCTTCACTTTCGTCGATGGCACCGGCCTGCTGGTCAAGGCAAGCCTCGGGGCCAACGGCTTGGGCGATCTGGGCGGCAAGAAGATCGGCGTGATCGCGGGCACCAGCAACGAGCGGGCGCTGCGTGAAGCACTCAACCGCCGCGTGCTCAATGCGACCGTGGTGCCGGTGGCCTCGCGCGATGAAGGGCTGCAGCAAGTGGAAAGTGGCGCGATCGACGCCTTTGCCAGCGACCGCGTGCTGCTGATGGGTCTTGCTTCCAAGGCCAAGGATGCCAAGTCGCTGGCGCTGCTTAGCGATGCGCTGTCGTTCGAGCCGTATGCGCTGGTGCTTCCGCGCGGCGATTGGCAGATGCGGCTGGCTGTCAACAGCGCACTTGCGCAGATCTATCGCAGCGGCGCGATTGCCGAGATTTTTGGCCGCTGGTTTGGGGCCCTCGGCCGACCTGGGCCAGTGATCGAAATGACCTACCTGTTTGGGGCGCTGCCCGAGTAAGGCGCGCTGGCGCGGTGGGCGTTGCAGGAGGCACTGCGGCGCCGCTGCCCGGCCGTTCAGTCAGCCGTTCTGCCATGACCTTGTCCACCGTTCGTACCCGAATCGCCCCGAGCCCCACTGGGATGTTGCACCTGGGCACCGCGCGCACGGCGCTGTTTTGCTGGGCTTACGCGCGCCGTCACGGCGGCCAGTTCATCCTGCGCATCGAGGACACGGACCTCGAGCGCTCCACCGAGGAGGCCGTCCAGGTCATCCTCGAGTCGATGGCTTGGCTCGACCTCAGTTACGACGAAGGCCCAGTGCGCCAGACCGAGCGGCTGGCGCGCTATCGCGAGGTGATCGAGCAGCTGATCGCGCAGGGCAAGGCGTATCGCTGCTACGCGAGCAAGGACGAGCTGGAGGCATTGCGCGAGCAGCAGATGGCGCGCGGCGAGAAGCCGCGCTACGACGGCCGCTGGCGACCCGAGAACGCGCAAGGCAAGGTGCCGCCGGTCGGCGTGACCCCGGTGATCCGCTTTCGCAACCCGGACCATGGCGATGTGGCCTGGAACGACCTGGTCAAGGGGCCGATTGTCATCGGCAACAGCGAGCTCGATGACCTGGTGATCGCGCGCGGCGACCTGATGCCCACCTACAACTTCGCGGTGGTGGTCGACGACATCGACATGCGCATCACGCACGTGCTGCGGGGTGACGACCACGTCAACAACACCCCGCGGCAGATCAACATCTATCGCGCGATCCTCGGGGACAACGCGATCCTGCCGCAATTCGGCCACCTGCCGATGATCCTCGGCCCCGACGGGCAAAAGCTCTCCAAGCGGCACGGCACCGTGAGCGTGCTGCAGTACCGGGAGGACGGCTTTCTGCCGGAGGCCGTCTTCAACTACCTCGCGCGCCTGGGCTGGAGCCACGGCGACGAGGAGAAGTTCAGCCGCGCACAGCTGACGCACTGGTTCGACCTGGAACACGTGAACCGCGCACCGGCGCAATACAACCTCGACAAGCTGCTATGGCTGAACGCCGAGTACATGAAGGAGGCCGATGACGCCCGCCTTGCCGAACTCGTCGCGCCCAGGATTGCGGCGCTGGGCGGCGCGGTCGCCGGTCCGGCGCTGACGACTGTGGTTGCTCTGCTGAAGCAGCGCGCACGCACGCTCAATGAGCTGGCCGAGGAGGCGATGCTGTTCTACGGCCCGCACACGGTCGCCGACGATCTGCTCGCACAGCACGTCACCGGCAAAAGCGCCGATGCTGTCAAAGCCTTCGCGGACAAGGTGGGCGCCGTGGCCTGGGACAAGGCAGCGCTCAATGCACTGCTCAAGGAGCTGGTTGGCGCATTCGGCCTGAAGATGCCGCAAGTGGCCGTGCCGATCCGCGTCGCAGTGACCGGCCGCGCGCAAACGCCCTCGCTCGACGCCGTGCTGGAGCTCTTTGGCCGGGACGAAGTGCAGCGCCGCCTGGCCGCCGTCCTGCCGCGCATTGGCTGATTTTGGAGCGACCTGCGCCTGTGCGTATAATTCGCGCCTTTCGGATGGGGGTATAGCTCAGCTGGGAGAGCGCTTGCATGGCATGCAAGAGGTCAGCGGTTCGATCCCGCTTACCTCCACCACCCGATTTGCAAGACCCGCAGTACTGCAAGACCAGCAACACCAACGGTTCCAGTCCCCTTCGTCTAGAGGCCTAGGACACGACCCTTTCACGGTTGTAACAGGGGTTCGAATCCCCTAGGGGACGCCAAACGTAAATCGGCCCGCCTTGTGCGGGCCGTTTTGCGTTTGGGCTTTCTCTAGGTGTGGACGAACCCCTCGGGTTCGACCGAAACATGCCAGTGGCATGGTTCGGGTCGACGCGCAGGATGCGCGTCGAGGCGGAAGCGCAGCGCAGGCCCGAGCAACGTGCGCCAGACGCCTTGCGAGCAATCCCCTAGGGGAAGCGGCCCGCCGTGTGCGGGCCGACGTGTCCTCGCTCACGCTCATCACGGCACCCGCACCCACCCTTCCATCAGCACACGCGCTGAACGACTCAGCTCGATGCGTCGAATGCGCCAGCCGCCGCTCTCGTTCTCTGCTTGCGCCGCGACCGCTGTCACCCCCGACGTATGGCCGAACCGCACTGCAGTGCGCGCTGCGCCGAGCATTCGCTCGACCACGGTCCCTGGGACCGCCGCCGCAGCCGCCAGCGCTATGGCGCCGCTGCCCGTCATCGCGTGGTGCAGCGTGCCCATGGAGAACGTGCGGGCAATGAAGTCGATGGCGCTTGGGTCGATGCGCCGACCGTCACTGGCCATGTAGCACTGCGCCGACGCGACGAACGCCAGCCGTGGTGTGGCGGGCCGCCCGCGCGTTGCCTGCTCAATCGAGCTGGCCAGGCCCATCGCCACCGCCGCTGCAGCGCGCCACTGCTCAGCGCGCTGCAGTAGCGCGGTGTTCGTGTTGATCTCGTGACGCGGCTCGGTTCCGTTGAGCCCCAGCGCATTCGCCTCGACGATGGCCAGCGGATTGCCGGCGTCAATCAACGTCGCTTGCGCGCTGCCCAGGCCCGGCACGGCAAGGGAGTCGAGGACGCGGCCGGTTGGAAAGAGTGCGCCGGCGGCACCCCCATCCTCCCCGCCACCGGGATCGAGAAACTCGAGCTTCACTTCCGCCGAGGGGCACGCCACACCGTCGAGCACGAAGTCGCCGCGTTCGACCGCCTCGCCGCCGCACATCGGCACGTGGGCGACGATGGTCTTGCCCAGGTTTGCCTGCCAGATGGGCACGCGCGACAGGCCGTCTGGTGCCACCTGCACGATCCCGAGCGCAATTGCAGCCGGCGCAACCGCCGCAGCGAGGTTTCCGCAGCTGCCGCTCCAGTCGATCAGCGGCCGGTCGATTGCCACCGCGCCGAACAGGTAGTCGACCAGATGCCCGGGCCGCTGCGATGACGACAGCAGCGCGACTTTGCTGGTGCTCGAACTGCCACCGCCCATTCCGTCCATCTGCTGTCCGTACGGATCGGGGCTGCCGACGATCCGCAGGAGCAGCGCGTCGCGCTCGGCGGGGTTGGATGGGAGGTCGCTGGCGCGGAAGAACACACCTTTGCTGGTGCCACCACGCATGTACAAGGCCGGGATTCGCATGCGAACGGATCGTACGGGCCGCCGCGCTGCCGTGGCGCGCGTCTTGTCGCACTGCGGCCCATGCCCAGCCTTGCCTCATAGGACCACGTTGATCCGGCGGACCTGCCGGCTGCGCAGTGCACGCTCGCGCTCAACTCGGCGTGGGCGAGCGAACCGCTTCACTATCCGTAAGCGGTGGTCCTCGTTGCGTCTGTATTGGCGCTCGGTACCAACGCACAGCAGATCGGTTTGTTGGCGACGATTCCGCGCACGGCGCGCTGCGCGCAACCGCCCACCCCAGGACTGATCGAGTTCGCACCGGAGGCGCCGCGGACGACCGACAACCCGTCATCGAGCGGTGGCCGCTGCGGCACGATCTCTCCGTCCTTCGGCAACCGGGTCGACCACATGGGGCGCTGGGCCTGGCGTGTGCCCGAGGTCATTCAGCCTAAAAACCGCAGTTGACGGCCGCAAGACGCACCAAGTCGCTGTTGCGACTGAACAATTCGAGCGGCGGTCAATCACCGGTTTGGAACTGCTCCGCAGTCGCGAGAATTGCCCGGAAAGCCGCGCCAACACTCGATCTGCGCTGTTTGGCAGCAATGACAACTGCGGTTTCTAGGTTCAGTGCGGTCCGTCACTGCGCCGCCTTGACGCCACGCTTGAACCACAACAGCGTCTGTCCAGCACCGGGTGAGTCGAAGCGTTGCCCGAGGGCCGCGCGGAGTTGCGCCAGTCCAATCTCGTATTCGTGCTCCGGCAGCAGTCGCAGATGTGGCCAGTTTTTGAGTTCGATGTTCGTTACGAGCGTCGCATCGACAATGTCGAGTTGCATAAAGGACATGACCTCGTCGCCGTCGGCCGCGAAACCGTGCCGGCTGGCCGCGTCGCGAAGCGCTTCAAGCGATGGGTACCGTGCGCAGTCAATCTGCGCCAACGAAGGGAACCAGCGGTTGAAGAATGCCGCCCGCAACTGCGGGTGCGAGCGCGTCCGGATTGCGAACGGGCTGCCGCTGCGCAGCACGCGATGCAACTGCGCGAACATCGCGTCGAGATCGGCGACGTGATGCACCACGTCGCAGGCGAACGCGAAGTCCACGGTGCCGTCTGCCAGGGGGATGCGTGCGTGATCGCCGTGCCGCACATCCAGACCCTTGGTCCGAGCGACGGCCTGCATGCCGGCTGATGGATCGACGCCGATACCCCGGCAGCCGCAACGTGCCTGCAGCGCTGCCAGCTGATTTCCGGTGCCGCAGCCAAACTCCAACACCACCGTGTCCCTTCCCAGCGGCAAACGGGCAAGAAATCGGTCGAGCATCCACTGGTCCGCGCCACGCGTGGCGTCGTAGGTCGGCGCG
Organism: Burkholderiales bacterium; assembly: GCA_020248785.1. Taxonomy (GTDB): domain Bacteria; phylum Pseudomonadota; class Gammaproteobacteria; order Burkholderiales; family Burkholderiaceae_F; genus JALHMQ01. The sequence goes on from JADCGX010000034.1 coordinate 10,558, forward strand.
AGGGCGTCGAAATTGACCGGGGCTCTCATGCTGCCCGCGGTACGGCACGGGCCGGCCGGCGCAACAACCACAGCACCACCGAAAGGTTGACGAGGTTCCACAGCACACCGTTGATGAAGGCGGCGGTGTACGAGCCGGTGAGGTCGAATACCTCGCCGGACAGCCAGCCACCCAGGGCCATGCCGAACAAGGTCGCCATCACGCACAGACCCACGCGGCTGCCTGCCTCCTTCGGTGCAAAGTGTTCGCGCACGATGATCGCGTAGCTCGGCACGATGCCGCCCTGGAACAGGCCGAACAGCGCCGAGATCACGTAGAGCGACCACAGGTCGTTGAACGGGATGTACAGCAGCAGCGCCACGCCCTGCAGTAACGAGCCGAGCAGCAGCGTGCGCAGGCCGCCGATGCGATCGGCGATCCAACCCGAGGCGAGCCGGCTCACGATGCCGAAGCCGAGCATCAGCGAAAGCATCTGCGCGCCGGCGGCTGCGCCGTAGCCCAGATCGCCGCAGTAGGCCACGATATGGACCTGCGGCATCGACATTGCAACGCAGCAGGCCACGCCGGCGACGATCAGCAAGGTCTGCAGCGTGTTCGGTGCGAACCCGAGAGGCCGCGCATACCGCGCATTGGCCGCTGCGGCCGCGGCCGGCGTCGGGTGCGCGGTGGCGTGCGGCGGGCGACGCCGCATGGCGAGCGTGAGCGGCAGCATCGTGAGCAGGCAGAACACACCAATGCCGATATGAGCCTGGCGCCAGCCGATGGTTTCGATCAGATGCTGCACGATCGGCGGCCACACGGTCCCGGCGAGGTAGTTGCCGCAGGCGACGATCGACACGGCCAGGCCGCGTCGCCTCTCGAACCAGTGCGAGATATCGGCCATCAGCGGGCCGAAGAATGCCGAGCTGCCGAGCGCGCCAATCAGCAGTCCCTGCGCCAGCGCGTACGCCAGGAGACTGGGTGCAAGGCCTGCCAGCACGTAACCGGCAGCGAGTCCCACGATCGCCAACGCCAGCGGGCGTGCAACGCCAAAGCGGTCGGTCAGCCGGCCCATCAGGATCCCACCGACGCCAAAGCCGATCATCGTCAACGTGTACGGCAGCGATGCGCTGCCGCGGTCGACGCCAAAGTCCGCCTGCACGGCGGGCAGCGCCACCACCACCGACCACATGCCCACGCCGCCCAACGTGCCCAAAGCCAGCGCCGCCACAAGGCGACGCCAGGCTGGTCCCGCGTCGACCGGGGAATGCGCTGCCGCGTGCATCTAGCGAGCTTACCTGCGCAAGCTCTTGGGTCGGGCGCAAGTGCGAGGATCGTGCTCCAGGTGGGCTGACCTTAGGTTGCACAGGGCGCGCAACGACACGGTCGGCCCGCAGCCGCAACCTGACCAGCGCGGCTGCGCGCACGTGCGAGGCGGTTGCAATGGACATGGGCCAGGCGTCCGCCGGGTTGGGAGCGCTCGGCTCACCGAAGCAACACAGCCATCGCCCAAGCGCGGCCCGCGGTCACGCTGCGCTGGTTCATGCGCCCCGCTCGTGCGCGCAAGCGTGGCAGTTCCACGCCCGTGCTGCGAAACGCGTTCGGGCAGTCAGGCGAGCACGAGTTCCACCACAGCCGTCTGACGTGTCGCACGCGCCATCGCGTGCGCTGATTCGGTCGGCCGAAGGTTCACGGTCAAGGCTACGCGATCCGCCTCGCTCAGCTGCCGATACAAGAAGTCGCGCGCATTGCTCGGCTCGTCCGCCAAGTACAGCTGCGTTGCAAGGGCAGCCGCTCCGGCCGCCTGCACGCGCGCATGGATGTGTGGCGTGCGGCCGGGGTAAGGCACCGGGCGGATGGTGCGGAAGTGAAAGACCCCCTCCCGATCGGTCGTGGTCCGGCCATAGCCTTGGAAATTTGGATCGCGTTCGCCCTCCGCGCCGCCAGCCGGGTGGTGGTACACGGCGTTCGCATCACACTGCCAGATCTCCACTTCGGCATTGGCCACCGGCTGGCCGCGGCGATTGAGCACCCGCCCCGTCAGATAGATCGGCAGGCCGCGGCTGAGCACACGCTCGCCTTGCACGACGAGCAGATCCGCGTCGGTCTCGCGCGGGCGCTCGGCGGACGAGCGGGGATAGAACGGCCCGAGGCTCTGCGGCGCACTCGGCCGGCGTTCGCCGGTCGGCTGCGCGTGCGCGATGCCAGCCAGCGGCGTGGCGGCCAGTGCGGCAAGTGCTTGACGACGCCGCAGGGTGGCAAGGTTATTGGGGCGGCTCATGGGCGACTGGGTGGACGGCTCTCGCGGTTGAATCGTAGGCACAGACTGGCGAGCTGCCGCGGAGTTCCTCGCCAACGGCCTGCGCTCGATGCGAGCGCTCAAGCGATGCGCGGGTTTTTACGGGCTGCGTGGCATAATCGTCGGCCGTTTTGGCGCACGCTTTCTAGCGCATTTTCTCCTCTACAGCGAACGCCTCCGATGGCCGCCCGCACCCTGTACGACAAGCTCTGGGACGAACACGTCGTTCACGCCGAGGCTGATGGCACCACGGTGCTTTACATCGACCGGCATCTCGTGCACGAGGTCACCAGTCCGCAGGCCTTCGAAGGGCTGCGCATCGCCGGGCGTGCGCCGTGGCGTGTGAGTTCGATCGTCGCCACGGCTGATCACAACACGCCGACTGATGGCTGGGACAAGGGTATCGATGGCATAGCCGATCCCACCTCGCGCGAGCAGATCGTCACGCTGGACGCCAATATCCGCAAGCACGGCGCGGCCGCGTACTTCCCTTTCCTCGACAAGCGGCAAGGCATCGTGCACGTGATCGGGCCGGAGCAGGGCGCCACGCTGCCTGGCATGACCGTTGTCTGCGGCGACTCACACACCAGCACGCACGGCGCGCTGGGGGCGCTTGCCTTTGGCATCGGCACCAGCGAGGTCGAGCATGTGCTCGCCACGCAGACGCTGCTCGCCAAGAAGTCCAAGAACATGCTGGTGCGTGTCGATGGCACGCTGCCGTTTGGGGTCACCGCCAAGGACCTGATCCTGCACATCATCGGTCGCATTGGCACGGCCGGCGGCACGGGCTTCGCCATCGAGTTTGGCGGCAGTGCCGTGCGTGCGCTGTCCATGGAAGGTCGCATGACCATGTGCAACATGGCCATTGAAGCCGGCGCACGTGCCGGCATGGTGGCGGTGGATGACATGACCCTCGAGTACGTGCGTGGCCGGCCCTTTGCCCCCGCCGGCGCCGACTGGGACCGCGCTGTGGCGCACTGGCAAACGCTGCATTCGGATGAGAGTGCGCAGTTCGATCGCGTGGTCGAGATCAACGCGGTCGACGTCAAGCCGCAGGTCAGCTGGGGCACCTCGCCCGAGATGGTGACCAGCGTGGATGGCTCGACGCCCGACCCGGCACGCGAGGCTGACCCGACCCGTCGCGACGGCATCGAGCGCGCGCTCAAGTACATGGGCCTTGCGCCCGACACGCGGATGACGGACATCCGCATCGACAAGGTGTTTATCGGTTCGTGCACCAACTCGCGCATCGAGGATCTGCGCGCCGCGGCAACCATCGTTCGGGGCCAGCGCCTGGCGTCCAACATCAAGCTCGCGATGGTGGTGCCGGGCTCGGGTTTGGTGAAGGCGCAGGCCGAGCGCGAGGGGCTTGATCGCGTGTTCAAGGACGCGGGCTTCGACTGGCGTGAGCCCGGCTGCTCGATGTGCCTCGGGATGAATGCCGACCGGCTGGAGCCCGGCGAGCGCTGCGCTTCGACGTCCAACCGCAACTTCGAGGGGCGTCAGGGCGCGGGCGGCCGCACGCATTTGGTGAGCCCCGCAATGGCGGCAGCGGCGGCAATCGCCGGGCATTTTGTCGACATCCGAGCGATGCTCAAGTGACTCCAGTGCAGATCAGAGCGTTCATGAATATCTTGGTCGCCAGCACGCCGCTGGTGGATGCCCTGGTACTGCCTGCGACCGCACCGCCATCCCGACCGGTGCTTCGCTGATGCAACCGTTCATCGCCCACACAGGACTGGTCGCGCCGCTGGATCGCGCCAACGTCGATACCGATCAGATCATCCCCAAGCAGTTTCTGAAGTCGATCCGGCGCACCGGGTTCGGCCCGAACCTGTTCGACGAGTGGCGCTATCTCGATCGCGGCGAGCCGGGGCAGGACGCGCGTCAACGGCCGCTGAACCCGGAGTTCGTGCTCAATCAGCCGCGCTACGCCGGCGCATCGATTCTTCTTGCGCGGCGTAACTTCGGCTGCGGATCGAGCCGTGAGCATGCACCCTGGGCGATTGGCGAGTACGGCTTCCGCGCGGTGATCGCGCCGAGCTTTGCCGACATTTTCTTCAACAACTGCTTCAAGAATGGGCTGCTGCCTATCGTTCTGCCCGAGGCGGTGCTCGATGCGTTGTTTGCCGAGGTTGCGGCAACGCCCGGCTATCAGCTGACCGTGAGCCTGCCTGAGCAGAGTGTGACAACGCTGTCCGGAGCGGTGCACCGCTTCGAGGTCGATGCGTTTCGCAAGGAGTGCCTGCTCAACGGCTGGGACGACATTGGCCTGACCCTGCGGCATGCCGAGAAGATCCGGGCGTACGAGGCCGAGCGCCTCAAACGCATGCCCTGGCTCGCCGCGCGTCCGACCACCTGAGATCGGCCGCGCAAGGCGGCCGGGGCACGGCGGAGGCAACGCAACGCTGTGTCGCCGCCTGCGTCATTCGACCCGCACAGAAACAACCAGAAAGCGCCCATGAAAGTCGCAGTCCTCGCCGGTGACGGCATCGGTCCCGAGATCATCGCGGAAGCGATCAAGGCCTTGCGTGCGCTCGACCTCGGGATCGAGTTCGAGGAGGCGCTGGTCGGCGGTGCGGCCACCGACGCGCACGGCGATCCGCTGCCGCCCGCCACCCTTGCGCTGTGCAAGGCGGCCGATGCGGTGCTCTTTGGCGCCGTGGGTGGCCCCAAGTACGACACGCTGCCCCGGCCGCAGCGACCGGAGCAGGGGCTGCTTCGCCTGCGCAAGGAACTCGGGCTCTTTGCCAACCTGCGCCCTGCGCTCATCTATCCAGAGCTTGCCGCGGCATCGACGCTGAAGCCCGAGGTCGTGGCGGGGCTGGATCTGCTCATCGTGCGCGAGCTGACCGGTGACATCTACTTCGGCCAGCCGCGCGGCATCCGCACGCTCGACAATGGCGAGCGCGAGGGCTTCGACACGATGCGCTACAGCGAGAGCGAGATCCGGCGCATCGGCCACGTGGCATTCAAGGCGGCCCGCAAGCGGGTCAAGCGCGTGTGTTCGGTCGACAAGGCCAATGTGCTGGAGACCACGCAGCTATGGCGCGAGGTGATGACCGAGCTGGGCCGCGATTACCCGGATGTCGAGCTCACTCACATGTACGTCGACAACGCGGCCATGCAGTTGCTGCGCAATCCCAAGCAGTTCGACGTGCTGGTCACCGGCAACATGTTCGGCGACATCCTGTCCGACGAGGCCTCGATGCTCACCGGCTCGATCGGCATGTTGCCGTCGGCCTCGCTCGATGCCAACGCCAAGGGGCTGTATGAGCCGATCCATGGCTCGGCGCCCGACATCGCGGGCAAGGGCATCGCCAACCCACTGGCGACCATCCTGTCGGCCGCGATGATGCTGCGCTATACGTTCAACGGGGAGGAAGCTGCCGCGCGCCTCGAGCGCGCGGTCGCCAAGGTGCTGGCGCAGGGCTTGCGGACCGGCGACATTGCCGCGGCGGGCGAGCCGACGATCGGCACGCGCGCGATGGGCGACGCGGTGGTCAATGCGCTTTGAGGTCGCCGCACGTTGAACTTTGAGAGTCGATGATCGAGGCGAGGGTGGGATGAAGGTCGGATTTGTGGGTTGGCGTGGCATGGTGGGCTCCGTTTTGATGGAGCGCATGACCGCGGAACGGGACTTCGAGCTGATCGAGCCGGTGTTCTTCAGCACGTCGAATTCCGGCGCGCCGGCGCCCAAGCTGGGCAAGGGCGATCCGTTGCTCAAGGACGCGGGCGACATTGCGGCGCTACGGGCCTGCGACACCATCATCACCTGCCAGGGCGGCGACTACACCAAGGCGACCTACACGCGCCTGCGCGATGCCGGCTGGACGGGTTATTGGATCGATGCCGCTTCCACCTTGCGCATGGCGGACGACGCGGTATTGACCTTGGATCCAGTCAACATGCCCGTGATCAGGCAGGCTCTGTCTGCCGGGACCAAGAACTTCATTGGCGGCAATTGCACGGTCAGCCTGATGATGCTGGCCATTGACGGCCTGCTGAAGGCGGACCTCGTGGAGTGGGTTACCGCGATGACCTATCAGGCCGCCTCCGGCGCAGGCGCGCCCAACATGCGGGAACTGCTGGCGCAAATGGGCCACGTCCACGCAATGACCAAGGACCTGTTGGCCGATCCAAAGTCGGCCATCCTTGATATCGATCGCAAGGTGAACGAGGCGTTGCGCGGAGACGATCTGCCGCAGCGGGAGTTCGGGTTGCCGCTTGCGGGCAGCTTGATTCCGTGGATCGCCGAAGACATGGGCAACGGCGTTAGCAAGGAAGAGTGGAAAGCTGGGGCCGAGTGCAACAAGATTCTCGGCAAGCCGGCGATGGGCCAGGCGGGATCGGTGATCGTCGAGGGTCTGTGCGTGCGTGTGGGCGCGATGCGTTGCCACAGCCAGGCATTGACGATCAAGTTAACGCGCGACCTGCCGCTCGCCGAGATTGAGGCAATGCTCGCCGCGGCCAACCCCTGGGTCCGGGTGGTGCCCAACAACAGCGACGCATCTGTACGTGCGCTTTCGCCCGCTGCTGTGAGTGGAACGATGAGTATCCCCATCGGCCGGATCCGCAAACTGGCGATGGGTGGTGAGTACCTGTCAGCGTTTACCGTCGGTGACCAGTTGCTCTGGGGAGCGGCCGAACCCCTGCGTCGGATGCTGCGCATCCTGCTCAATCGACTTACCTAGCGGAGGATGCATGGGAACACAGCCGTTTTGGCTGGTAATCGAAAGTTCTCCCGCCTTCCCGTCACTTACAGCGGGTTCTAAGCTTGCCCGTCTAAGTGGCTGATGTTATTTTCGAAAACCGGAGTTTCAGCGGCAAGGGGTCATCGGTGCCATCCCACAAGAAACGGCTCGCGCCCGTTCGCTGTGCCATTGCGCTCGCGCTCAGCCTCACGTTTACACCATTGGCACTCCATGCGGCCGGACTCGGGCGGCTTTCCGTTCAGTCCGCGCTTGGGCAGCCGCTGAAGGCGGAAGTCGAACTCACCGCGGTTGCGCGTGAGGAAGCTCCCACGCTGGCTGTGAGGCTCGCGTCGGAGTCGGCGTTTCGGCAGGCGGGTCTCGACTTCAACCCTGCGCTCGCCCAGCTGCGCTTTTCGCTCGAACGACGCGGCGAGACCAACTACGTTGTCAGCATCAGCTCGTTGAATCCCGTCAACGAGCCATTCTTGGACGTCCTGCTTGAACTGACCTGGGCGACCGGCCGCGTCCTGCGCGAGTACACGGTACTGCTCGACCCGCCCGCCTTGCGCGCAGCCGCTGAGCCGATTCCGCCCGTCACTGCGCAAGGATCGGCGCCTTCACGCGTCCCTGCGGCGCCCCCCGCGACCAGCGCGGCAGCGCCGGCCTCGGCGCCGAGTGCGCCTGCAACCGCGCCAGAGCGTCCCGCGCCGGCAGCACGGGAGTCTGCTGCCGCGCCGCCGCCTGCTGCTGCCGGTGACAGCTATTTGGTCAAGCCGGGCGACACACTGGGTCGGATTGCGGCGGCCAACAAGGCGCCCTCGGTCTCGCTGGACCAGATGCTGGTGGCGATGTTCCGCGCCAATCCGAACGCTTTTGTCGGCGACAACATGAACCGCCTGATCGCCGGCCGTGCGTTGACCATCCCGAGTACGGCCGACGCTGAAGCGATCGGTACCACGGATGCACGACGTGAGGTCGTGGCGCAGAGCCGGGACTTCGCGCAGTACCGCAGCCGTCTGGCGCAGGCCGCCACGGGGGGCTCTGCGACCGCGGTCGCCGCCGCGCCGGCCGCGGCAGCCGGCCAAGGTCGGATCATCGCCAAGGTCGAGGAGCGCAGCTCGCCCGTCAAGTCCGGCGACCAGTTGAAGATTGCCAAGGCCGAGCCGGCTCCCGCCGCAGGCGGGCAGGGCGCGGGCCAGACTGCGGCGCAAGCGGCTGCCGCCGCGGCAGCGAAGGCAAAGGACGAAGAAGTCGCGCGCCAGCGCGCGCAAAAGGAAGCCGAGGAGCGCGCCGCCGAGCTTAAGAAGACCAACGAGGCGCTGAAGAAAGCACTCGAGCTCCAGAGCAAGGCGGGCGCGCAAGCACAGCAGCAAGCCGAGTCAAAGCCCGCTCCGGCGCCCGCGCCTGCAGCCGGCCAGGCACCGCAAGCCGCCGCGCCGGTCGCCCCACCTGCAACTGCGTCCCCAGAGCCAGCCAAGGCGGCTGAGCCGGCGAAGGTCGACGCCCCGGCCGCAGCAGCGCCGGCTCCGGCGCCAGCTGCCAAGGCCGAGCCCGCGAAAAAGGCTTTGCCGCCGCCACCGCCGCCTCCGGCACCTGAACCGTCGTTCGTTGAGCAGTTGATGTCGCCCTATGTTCTGGGCGGCGCTGCCGGCGTCCTATTGTTGCTGTTGCTTGGTTTTAACCTGTATCGCAAGCGCAAACTTGAAACGACCGAAGAGTTCAAGGCAACCGGCGAAGGCATGCACGCCAACTCGCTGTTCGGTTCGACTGGCGGTCAGAGCGTCGACACGGCTGCGACCAGCACGTTCAACTCCAGCTTCATTCCGGCGGCCTCGCAGCTCGATTCGAACGAAGTCGATCCCGTCGCCGAGGCCGACGTGTACATCGCCTATGGTCGCGAGGAGCAGGCCGAAGACATCCTGAAGGAAGCGCTGCGGCTGCAGCCGGATCGCCACGCCGTACGCGTCAAGCTCCTCGAAATCTATTCGCGCAGCGGCGACAAGGCATCGTTCAATGCGGTGGCCGAGGAGTTGCGCACGCGGACTGGTGGCGTCGGCGAAGAGTGGGACAGGGCCGTCAAGCTGGGCCGTGCGCTGGATCCCTCGAACTCGATGTTCTTGGCGGCGTCAATGGAGGCGAGCGCGCGCGGCTCTACCACCGAACTGCGACTCAATCCGAACACGGCGGGCGCAAAGTCCGCCACTCTGGGTGGCGGTGCGCCGATGGCCACGTCGTCCACGCAGGCGGAGCGCAGGGCGCCGACGCTTGACTTTGGTCTGGGCGGCGTGTCGACAGGCAACGCGTTGGACACCCGCTCTCAGCCTGCCGACACGCGCATGAGTGCTTCGGACACACGCATGGCGCCAGAAACGGCGATGCAGGTCGATTCGCGCATGAGCCCGGACACCACGCAGGCTGTCGATGCGCGGACGGCTGCGACGCCCCAGGCGGCACCGTCGAAGTTCGAGGCCACGCTATCGGAGGTGACGATGCCACCTCGGGCGAGCGCGATCGACACCGGGGCACCAACACCGCCCGCCATCGACTTTTCCTTGCTCGACTTCGATCTTGGTGCGCCCAAGTCAACGTCCGCCACGGCGCCGGCCGCACCACCGATTGGTTTTGATCTTGGATTGGATCTGCCGGCAAGTGCATCGGCGTCGGCGCCGGCCATCGAGACGCCGAGTCGTTCACCCGCTCCATCCGTCACCGTTGGCGTGATCCCGGACGTTGACCTCGACATCCCTGCCCGCCCGCCCGCGCCGGCGCCGGCCGCTTCGTTCTCGGCGTTCGCTGCGCCCGCGCCCGCGGCCAACGCGATGCAGTTGGAGGAATCACTGTCACGGCCCACACTGATCGGCGACGTGGGCGCGCTGCCCGACGAGCAGGCGCCGTGGCTGACCTCCAATACCGACCAGGCCACTGTCCCGCTGATCGACTTCGACCTCAGTGGCTCGGATGTTGAGCTCGGCGGCCGTCGCACCGAGACGCAAGCCGGCAGCCCGCTGGCGGCACAGATGGCAACCAAGCTCGATCTGGCCCGCGGCTACATCGATCTGGGCGTGAAGGACGGCGCGCGCGAGCTGATTGAGGAAGTCATGCGCGACGGCACGCGCGAGCAGCGCCAGTCCGCCGTGGAGCTGATGAAGCAAGTCGAGGAGTAATAACGCTTTGCGTGTACGCGAGGTCCGCGGCCTCGCACATGCACGCAACGGAATTGAGCAGGGGGCCTGCGCTGCGGACCCTGGTCAATGCAACGAACGGGCGACCCAGTCGCCCGTTTTTCATTTCGGCACATGATGCGCATCGCGCTCGGACTCGAATACGACGGCCGGCCGTTCACGGGCTGGCAGACGCAACCTGGTGGCACGGGCGTGCAAGACGCCCTCGAGCGCGCGCTTGCGCAGTTCGTTGGCGCGCCCGTATCCACCATCTGTGCCGGACGCACGGACACGGGCGTACACGCGACCTACCAAGTGGTGCACATCGACCCAACGGTCGACCGACCGCTGCAAGCCTGGGTGCGCGGCGTGAACCGCTACCTGCCGCAGACCGTTGCGGTGCGCTGGTCGCGTGTCGTGCCGGATGACTTCCACGCGCGGTTCTCGGCGCGGGCGCGCCAGTACGACTACTGGCTGCTCAACGACCCGGTGCGACCGGCGCGGCTGGCGGGCCGGGTGGGTTGGGTGTTCCGGTCGCTCGATGCGGCAGCAATGCAGGCGGGCGCCGGTGCGTTGCTCGGGACGCATGACTTCAGCTCGTTCCGCGCCGCCGAATGCCAGGCGGCCACGCCGGTGCGCGAGGTGCAGGCGCTTGCCATCGAGCGACACGGCCGATTGATCCGTGTGCGGATCCGCGCCAATGCGTTCCTGCATCACATGGTGCGCAACATCGTCGGCGCCCTGGTCTACGTCGGGGTCGGCCGACACCCCCCAAGCTGGATTGCCGAGGTGCTGAATGCACGCGATCGTGCAGTGGCGGCGCCGACCTTCTCGGCCGCGGGGCTGGTGCTCTCGCACGTCCAGTACGATCCGACGCCCGACTTTCCTGCGCCCGACGACGAGCCTGTCCTGTGACCCCGCGCGTCCGCGTGAAGATCTGTGGTCTGACCCGCGCGGCCGACGTGCACGCCTGCGCCGAGGCCGGGGCCGACGCGATCGGCCTGAACTGCTTTGCGGGCAGTCCACGCTACGTGCCTCCAGTCCGCCTGCGCGAACTGGCCGCTGCAACGCCGCCCTTCGTGACGCCCGTGCTGCTGTTCGTCAATGCCCGGCGCGAGCAGGTGCTGTCGGCGCTCGCGCAGGTTCCACATGCACTTTTGCAATTTCACGGCGATGAGGATGAGGCGTTCTGCGCGTCGTTCGCGCGGCCGTACGTGCGTGCCGTCAGCATGGCGCACGAGGGTGCTTTGTTAGACTGCGAGCAGACTTTCCCGAGTGCGGTCGCAATGCTGGCGGACACGCCAGCCGTGGGTTACGGCGGCAGCGGCAGCGTGTTCGACTGGGCACAGGTGCCCGTGGTGTCATCGCGCAGCAAGCCGCTGGTGCTGGCGGGTGGCCTGACGGCGGAGAACGTGGCCGCGGCGATTGCCACCACGCGACCGTATGCCGTGGATGTCTCGAGCGGTGTGGAGTGCGGGGTCAAGGGCGTGAAGGACCCGCAGCGCGTTTGTCGTTTCATTGCCGCCGTGCGGGCGGCAACAACGGAATCTCAGCAGGCATGAAACCGTACGACCTGCCCGATGCGCAGGGGCATTTTGGCCAGTATGGCGGCGTGTTCGTCGCCGAAACGCTGATGCACGCGCTCGCGGAACTGCGCGACGCCTATGCCCACTATCGCAAGGATCCGGAGTTCGTCGCCGAGTTCGAGCGCGAGCTGAAGTATTTTGTCGGCCGGCCGAGCCCGATCTATCACGCCCGCCGCTGGAGCGAGCTGCTGGGTGGCGCGCAGATCTACTTCAAGCGCGAGGATCTGAATCACACGGGCGCGCACAAGGTCAACAACACCATCGGGCAGGCACTGCTGGCCAAGCGGATGGGCAAGCCGCGCGTGATCGCCGAGACCGGCGCCGGCCAGCACGGCGTGGCCAGTGCCACGGTGGCGGCGCGTTTCGGCATGAAGTGCGTCGTGTACATGGGCTCGGAAGACGTCGGTCGCCAGGCCGCCAACGTGTATCGCATGAAGCTTCTTGGTGCCGAGGTCGTGCCCGTGGAGTCGGGCTCGAAGACGCTGAAGGATGCGCTGAACGAGGCGATGCGCGACTGGGTGACCAACGTGGAGAACACGTTTTATATCATCGGCACGGTCGCAGGCCCGCACCCGTACCCGATGATGGTGCGCGACTTCAACTCGGTGGTCGGCAAGGAGTGCCTGCGCCAGATGCCGGAGATGGTCGGCCGCCAGCCCGACTATGTGATCGCCTGTGTGGGCGGCGGCAGCAATGCCATGGGCATTTTCTACGACTACATTCCCCACGAGGGCGTGCAGCTCGTCGGTGTGGAGGCGGCAGGCGAGGGCCTGACGACGATGAAGCACGCGGCCAGTTTGCAGCGGGGCACGCCTGGCGTGCTGCATGGCAATCGGACCTACCTGCTGCAGGATGACAACGGCCAGATCATCGAGACCCACTCGGTCTCGGCCGGCCTGGACTATCCCGGCGTCGGCCCCGAGCATGCGTGGCTGAAGGACTCGGGGCGCGCCACCTACGTGGGTGCGACCGATGCCGAGGCCTTGCAGGCATTTCACGACTGCTGCCGCATCGAGGGCATCATCCCCGCGCTCGAGTCGAGCCACGCGCTCGCCCATGCGGCCACGCTCGCGCCCACGCTGCCCAAGGACAAGGTGCTGCTGGTCAACCTCTCGGGTCGCGGCGACAAGGATCTGCACATCGTCGCCGAGCAGGGTGGGCTGGAGTTCTATTGCCGCGCGTCCTGCCGGGAGGCCAGTATTGCCTTCAAGGCGCGCGAGGCGGGGGGGCACTAGGTGTCGCGCATTGCCGCCCGCTTCGAGCAGCTCGCCCGCGCCGGGCGCAAGGGGCTCATTCCCTACATTTGCGCTGGTGATCCCGGCGTCGAGCTGACGGTGCCACTGATGCATGGCCTGGCGCGCGCGGGCAGCGACGTCATCGAGCTCGGCGTGCCGTTCTCGGACCCGATGGCCGACGGGCCGGTGATCCAGCGTGCCACCGAGCGTGCGATCAAGCGCGGCGTGGGGCTCAAGCAGACCCTGCAATTCGTGCGTGCGTTCCGCGCCGATGACAGTACGACACCGGTGGTGCTGATGGGCTATGCAAACCCCATCGAGCGCATGGGCCGCGCGGTCTTTGCGCAGGAGGCGGCGGCCGCCGGTGTCGATGGCGTGCTCGTGGTGGACTATCCGCCGGAGGAGTGCGAGGACTTCGCCGACGACATGCGGGCGCATGGTATCGACCCGATCTTCATGCTCGCGCCAACCTCGACCAGCGAGCGCATCATGCGGGTGGCGCGTGCCGCCTTAGGCTTCATCTACTACGTGAGCTTGAAGGGCGTCACAGGTTCGGCGCATCTCGACACGACTCAGGTCGTCGAGAAGTTGCCGTTGATCAAGTCGGTGGCCAACGTGCCAGTGGGTGTCGGCTTTGGAATTCGCGATGCGGCCACCGCACAGGCCGTGGCCAGGGTGGCCGATGCTGTCGTCATCGGCGCACGCATCATCCAGGAACTGGAAGCCGTGCCGCATGATGCGGCGGTGGCGGCCGTGGAGCGCTTCGTCGGCGGCATCCGCCAGGCGCTCGATGAACTGGCACCCGCGCAGCGCGCCGCATAGCTTGGCAAGGAGTCACGCATGAGCTGGATCGAGAAGCTTCTTCCGCCGCGCATCAAGCAGGGCGGCACGCGCAAGAGCGTCCCGGAGGGGCTGTGGACCAAGTGTCCCGGCTGCGAGTCCGTGCTGTACAGCGCGGAGCTGGAGCGCACTCTGCAGGTCTGCCCCAAGTGCTCGCATCACCTGCGCATCCGCGCGCGCGAGCGGCTCGATGCCCTGCTCGACGCCGAGGGCCGCTACGAGATCGGCCAGGAGGTGGTGCCGGTCGACTCGCTGAAGTTCAAGGACAGCAAGAAGTACCCGGACCGCCTGCAGGACGCGATGACCGAGACCGGTGAGACCGATGCGCTGGTGGTCATGGGTGGCAGCATCCGCGCGCTGCCCGTGGTCACCGCCTGCTTCGAGTTCGAGTTCATGGGCGGTTCGATGGGCTCGGTGGTCGGTGAGCGCTTCGTGCGCGGCGTGCAGGTGGCCATCGAGCAGAAGGTGCCGTTCATCTGCTTCACCGCCACCGGCGGCGCGCGCATGCAGGAAGGCCTCCTGTCGCTGATGCAAATGGCCAAGACCACGGCGATGATCGCCAAGCTCGCCGAGGCGAGGCTGCCGTTCATCTCGGTGCTCACCGATCCGACCATGGGCGGTGTGTCGGCCAGCTTCGCCTTCATGGGCGACGTGGTGATCGCCGAGCCCAAGGCGCTGATCGGCTTCGCCGGCCCGCGCGTGATCGAGCAGACGGTGCGCGAGAAGCTGCCCGAAGGCTTCCAGCGCGCCGAGTTCCTGCTCACCAAGGGCGCGGTGGACATGATCGTCGACCGCCGCAACATGCGCGACGAGATCGCGCAGTTGCTGGCGCTGCTGCTGCGCCAGCCGGCGGACGCATTGTCGTAACCCACCAAGGCGGGTGCTGCGCACCCGCCTCGTGACCGTGGATTCCTTGCCGACAACGCTGGATGAGTGGCTCGTGCACGTCGAGCGCCTGCATCACCGACCGATCGACCTCACGCTCGACCGCGTGCGCGCCGTCGCCGCGCCTCTGGACTTGCGGTTCGAGTGCCCGGTGTTCATCGTTGGCGGCACCAACGGCAAGGGCTCGACCTGTGCGATGCTCGACGCGATCCTGCGCGCGGCCGGCTATCGCACGGGGCTGTACACCAAGCCGCACCTGGTGCACTTCAACGAGCGCGCGCAGATCGACGGCGCGACCGCCAGCGACGCCGACCTGCTGCCGCACTTCGTGGCGGTGGAACAGGCGCGGCAGGGCGAGAGCCTCACGTACTTCGAGTTCACCACCCTGGCGATCCTGCGTCTGTTTTCGCAGGCGAAGCTCGATGCCGCGGTGCTGGAAATCGGCCTCGGCGGGCGCTTCGATGCAGTGAACATCATCGATGCCGATTGCGCCATCCTGACCTCGATCGACCTCGATCACATGGACTATCTCGGGCCGACGCGCGAGCACATCGGCTTTGAGAAGGCGCACATCTACCGCGCCGGCCGACCCGCCATCTGCAGCGATCCACAGCCGCCACAGGCGGTGATCGAGGTCGCCGGCCAGATGGGCGCCGATCTGTGGCGCTTTGGCCGCGACTTCAACTATTCCGGCGACCGGCAGCAGTGGGCCTACGGGGGGCGCGCGCAGCGGCGCGCCGGCCTGCCGTATCCGGCGCTGCGGGGAGCCAACCAGTTGCTCAACGCCTCGGCCGCACTGGCCGCGCTGGAGGCACTGGCGGACCGGCTGCCCGTCAGCCAGCAGGCCGTGCGCCAAGGCCTGCTGACGGTCGAGATTCCAGGGCGCTTCCAGGTGCTGCCTGGGCGGCCTGTCGTGATCCTCGATGTCGCTCACAACCCGCACGCGGCCGCGGTGCTGGCGCAGAACTTGGATGCACAGGGGTTCTTCCCCGTGACGCACGCTGTGTTCGGCATGCTGAGCGACAAGGACATCGGCGGCGTGATCGCCAGGCTGGCCGGTCGCATCGACCACTGGCATGTCGCGTCGACGCCGGGGCCACGCGGAACGAGCGGTGAACGCCTGGCGGAGCTGCTGCGCATGGCGGGCGCGGGGCAGGGGCCCGACAAGTCGATCACAGTGCACGCCAGTCTGGACGACGCCTCCCTCGCCGCCGAGGCGGCCGCGGAGGCGGATGCTAGGATTCTCGTGTTCGGCAGCTTCACCACCGTCGCGGCGGTGATGCGACTGCGCGAGCACCGGCGCACGTCGCGCGCGTAGCACACACGCTCGGGCGCGACGCGCACATTCAAGTCAACCAGAAACGTCAGCAAGACGGCGCCGGACTGGCCGAGTGCGCGACTCCCTGCGGCAATGAACTGGGCCTTCTGGCGACGCGCGTCCACCGCGCCTGGGGGCATGGCAGCGCGCCCGGCATCCGCACGCGCACGCGCTGCTGACGACGAGAGCCCGCGCTCCGATCCCGCCGCCGACCTGCGCGTGCGCGCCCGCCGCCGCCTGATTGGTGCCGCCGCACTGCTGCTGGCCGTCGTCGTGCTGGTGCCCATGGTGCTTGATCCCGCGCCGCGCCCTGTGTCCGACGCGGTGCCGATCGATATTCCGAGCGAAAGGTCACCGTTTACGGCGCGCCTGGCGCTGCCGCCGGTGCCTGAACCAGGTTCTGCTCCCATGCCTCCGCCCGATGTGGGCCCTGTTTCTGATGACAAGGGCGAGGCGCCGGCCAAGAGCGACGAGACGAACCAATCCAAGGCCGAGGGCAAGTCCGAGCCACGTTCAGCGATCGCCGATGACAGGAAGGCTCCTGCCAAGGCCGAAGCAAAGACCGAGTCGAGGCTGGAAGTGAAGGCCGACCCCAAGGCCGACTCGAAAGCCAACTCCAAGCCCGACGCGAAGACAGACGCGAAGATGGCCGCCGAGGCGCAGCGCGCCCGCGATCTGCTCGAAGGCAAGGCGGCGGACAAGAAGGCGCGCTATGCCGTGCAGGCGGCTGCGCTCAGCAGCGAGACTGCGGCCAAGGACTTGTCGACCCGCTTGAGCAAGGCCGGCCTTGCGCCCTATACAGAACAGGTTCAGACACCCGACGGGCCGCGCTGGCGCGTGCGACTGGGGCCGTACGCCACGCGCGAGGAGGCCGAGAAGGTGCGTGTCCGGCTGCGCGCATTGGACATGAACGCGACCCTGGTCGGCGGATGACGCCGATCGACTGGGCCATCGCCGGGGTGGTCGCACTGTCGATGCTCCTGGGTCTGCTGCGCGGGCTGCTGCGCGAGCTGCTTTCGCTGGCTGGTTGGATTGCCGGCGCACTTCTGGCGCTGCGTTATGCGTCGGAGCTCGGGCGCGAACTGCCGCTGGACCTTTGGCCGTATGCCGAGACGGCCCTGGCGGCGTTGGCAATCGTGCTCGGTTGCGTGTTTACCTCGGCGATTATCGCGTGGGTCCTGCGCCAGTTGCTCGTGGCGGTCAAGCTTTCGGGCGTGGACAGGGTGCTGGGAGGCGTGTTCGGTTTCCTGCGGGGGGTGCTCATCGTCGCGATCGCTGTCGGGCTGACCCGCGGCACCACCGTGTCCAAGCAGCCGTTCTGGGCGGAGTCGGTGTTGTTGCCGCACGTCGGACGTACCGTGGAAGCAGCGGTACGATGGATGGCTCCAGTTGCGCCATCAGCCACACCAGCGGTGCCTGCGATGCGGACTGCCTAGGCGGGTCTTGGGGGATACAACCATGTGCGGAATCGTCGGCGTCGTTTCCACCGCGCCGGTCAACCAGTTGTTGTACGACGCGCTGCAACTGCTTCAACACCGCGGGCAGGATGCCGCCGGCATCGCCACTGCCAACGGCAGCAACTTCCACATGTTCAAGGGCAATGGTCTGGCGCGCGACGTGTTCCGCACCCGGAACATGCGCTCGCTGCCCGGCAACAGCGGCATTGCCCAGGTGCGTTACCCCACGGCGGGTTCGGCGAGCAATTCGGAGGAAGCGCAGCCGTTCTACGTGAACGCGCCGTTCGGCCTCACGCTGTCGCACAACGGCAATCTCACCAACGCGGAGCAGCTCAAGGACGAGATGTTCCGCATCGACCGCCGCCATATCAACACCAACTCCGACTCCGAGGTGCTGCTGAATGTGCTCGCGCACGAGCTGCATCAGGCGAGCAATGGCCTCGTGCTCGATCCAGCGGCCATTTTCCGCGCGGTGGCTGGTGTGCATCGGCGCGTGCAGGGCTCCTATGCGGTGGTCGCGCAAATCGCCGGCTACGGGCTGCTCGGCTTTCGCGACCCCTTTGGCATCCGGCCGCTGTGCTTCGGCGTCATGGAGACCGACCAGGGCACCGAGTACATGATCGCCAGCGAGAGCGTGGCGCTCGAAGGCTTGGGGTATCGCTTCGTGCGCGACGTGACGCCGGGCGAGGCGATCTTTGTCAACCTCGACGGCCGCTTCTACGCCCAGCAGTGCGCGCAGAACCCTACGCTCAACCCCTGCATCTTCGAATACGTCTACCTGGCGCGGCCGGATTCGGTGATCGATGGCGTGTCGGTCTACGGTGCGCGGCTGAAATTGGGCGAGTACCTGGCAGACCAGATCAAGGCAACCGTGCCGGTATCGGAGATCGACGTGGTGATGCCGATTCCGGACTCGAGCCGACCGGCGGCAATGCAACTCGCGATGCGCTTGAATCTGGACTATCGGGAAGGGTTCATCAAGAACCGCTACATCGGCCGCACCTTCATCATGCCGGGGCAGGCGATCCGCAAGAAGTCGGTGCGCCAGAAGCTCAACACGGTGGCGGTGGAGTTCAGGGGCAAGAACGTCCTGCTGGTCGATGATTCCATCGTGCGCGGCACCACGATCCAGGAGATCGTGCTGATGGCACGCGAGGCCGGCGCGCGCAAGGTGATGGTGGCCTCGGCCGCACCGCCCGTGCGGTTTCCCAACGTGTACGGCATCGACATGCCGACGCGCTCGGAGCTCATCGCCGCGGCCAAGAGCATCGAGGAGATCCGCCGCGAAATTGGCGCCGACGCGCTCATCTACCAGCGGCTTGATGATCTCAAGCAGGCGGTGCGCGACTGCAACCCAGCGCTCACCAACTTCGAGGCCTCGTGCTTCGATGGCGTGTACATCACGGGCAATGTGACGCCTGAGTACCTGAACCGGGTCGAGCACGCGCGCAACGCGCCCAAGGGCGTCGACGATGGCCCGCGCAACCAGTTGAGCCTGGCCATTGAGGCGGATGCCTAGCTGCTACTATCCGCTTTTCGCGCCGATTTGATCTCAGCTTGCGGGCGCGTAACAAGTGCAGCTAAAGCGGCGGTGACACGAACCCGCGCACGCTGCTCTCAGCCACGCGGGTTTTTTGTTGCTTCCACCAAAATGACTACCAAGCGCCCTCTCCCGGATCCGCGTAACGTCGACCTCGACACCCTTGCCATTCGTGGCGGCACGCTACGCAGCGAGTTCAACGAGCACAGCGAAGCGCTGTTCCTGACCTCCAGCTTCGTCTTCAACTCAGCCGAGGAGGCAGCGGGGCTGTTTTCCGGTGCCGAGGACGGGTTTGTCTACTCGCGCTTTTCCAATCCAACCGTGCGCATGTTCGAGGACCGGCTCGCCGCGCTTGAAGGGGCGGAAGCGGCGCTCGCGACGAGTTCCGGCATGGCCGCCATTTTTGCAACGGCGATGGCCACGCTGAAGGCGGGCGATCACGTGGTCTGCGGTGCCGGCGTCTTCGGTGCCACGGTGCAGCTGTTTTCCTCGATCCTCGCGCGCTTTGGTGTCGCCACGAGCTATGTACGCGGCTCCGACATGGACGCCTGGCGCGCTGCGGTGACACCAGCCACCCGCCTGCTCTTTTGCGAGACGCCGTCAAATCCGCTGGGCGAGGTCATCGATCTGGCCGCGCTCGCCCAGCTTGGCCGGGATCATGGCGCGCTCACGGTGGCCGATAACTGCTTTTGCACGCCGATCCTGCAGCGGCCGCTCGACTTCGGCGTCGATCTGGTGGTTCACACGGCAACCAAGTATCTGGACGGGCAGGGCCGGGTGCTCGGCGGCGCCGTGGTGGGGCGCAAGGCGCTCATTCGCGATGCCATCCTTCCCGTGCTGCGCAGCGCCGGTCCCAGCTTGTCGCCGTTCAACGCTTGGGTGCTGCTCAAGGGTCTCGAGACGCTGGGCTTGCGTATACGCGCGCAGTCGGCGGCGGCCCTGAGGCTTGCCGAGTGGCTGCAGGCGCAGCCGCAGATCGAGCGCGTGTTCTTTCCGGGGCTCACGTCACATCCGCAGCGCGCGCTCATCGAGCGTCAGCAACGCGGGCCGGGGGCGGTGCTGTCGTTCGAACTGCGCGGCGACGGGCCCGAGGCGCAGCGTGCACGCGCCTGGCGCGTCATCGACGCGGTCAAGCTGATGTCCATCACCGCCAACCTCGGCGACACCCGGACCACCATCACGCATCCGGCAACCACCACGCACGGCCGTTTGACACCCGAGGCGCGCGCCCGCGCCGGCATTGGTGAGGGCCTGGTGCGGCTCGCCGTTGGTCTGGAGAGCGTCGAGGACCTGATGCACGATCTTGCGCAGGCCCTCAGCGCGTGACTGGCGTGCAAGCAGAAAGGCGTCACTCGGGGCTTGGTCGCTGCTCGGAGCTGTCATGTCCTGGTCGGCAGCGCTGCGGGTGCCGGATCGCGCCCCCGTTGGGCTTTGCAGTTTCCCCGGCCGCACATCAGCGCGACCAAGTGTTGCATGAGCGCCATCCGTAACTACCGATAGTTGGCGCCGCGCAGACGCGGCAATGAGCGTGTTCGATGCTTGCCCTGGCTCCGTGCGAGGGCTATGTCTCATCTTGTACGCACTGCTTCATGCGTACTTCGAGCATCGCTGACTCAATGTCGCAGTGGGGAGCAGAGTGATCAACCAAAAAACAGCAGTTGACGGCCGCAAGACGCGCCAAGTCGCTGCCGCAATTGAACAATCCAGGGCTCTCTATTCAACCGGACCGCCATGGGCGAGCTGCGGTCACGCGCTCCGGGCTTGTCGGTGTACCTCGCGAGGATGGGGGCTTGGGTGACCTCTGGCGCGGTCGATGGCCCGCGGAAATGTCTGCGTAGCGCACCGGCGCGTGCCGAACGGCAAGCTCAAGCACTCGGTAGAACACCATGCCTCGGCTGCGGCAGTGACGCCGATTGAACCCAGAAACCGCAGTTGTCATTGCTGCAAAGCAGCGCAGATCGAGTGTTGGCGCGGCTTTCCCGGCAATTCCAGCGACTGCGGAGCAGTTCCAAACCGGTGATCGACCGCCGCTCGAATTGTTCATTCGCGACAGCGACTTGGTGCGTCTTGCGGCGGTCAACTGCGGTTTCTAGGTTGAAGCGGAACACGAACTCGTTGAGGTCGTCGTGCAGATGCGCGTGGTCGATCGCGCCTTGGCGGGTGCCGAGAATCCACCGCTTGGCCAGCGAGGCGACTCGATGCACAGCGGGTAGCGGCTCCGCGGCC
>JADCGX010000035.1 GCA_020248785.1 Burkholderiales bacterium
CGCGCCCGGCTGCCGTGATGTCCCCGGCCGGCTCCGCTTCCCCCACCCACCTCGCCCACTCCGCCACCTGCGCCGCGTTGCCGCACGCCTGATCGAGCAGCGCCTGTCCGCCCGGCTGCGCGGCCAGCGCCGAGGCGCGGATCAGCCAGTCGCAGCCGATCACGAACTTGCGCTTCTCGAACAGGATGGCCTGCACGTCTTCCAGCGCGGCCAGCACGTCGATGATGCGCTCGCCCAGGTCCTTGACGATGCGGTGCTTGCCGCGCTCGCGCGCCAGCGCGGCGTCGGGCAGGTCCCACAGGTTCACGAACTCGTGCTTGAGAAAGTAGTCGAGCTCGCCGCGCAGGAAGCTGCCCAACTGCGGATGCACGAAAAAGTCGGTGGTCTGGCCCTTGACGTAGCGCCGCACGTGCTTGCCCAGCCGCTCGATGTCGAGGCCGGCGGGTACGGCCGCGGCCGCGAAGTCGTTGCCGGCCAGCCACGCGTTGAGGAGGCGGTCCTGAGGCGTCTTGCCCTCGGCCGGCTCGCCGCTGCCGTTGTCGTCCGGCGCGGCGGCGGCCGCGGCCTCGGCGGCGGCCTTCTTCTTGGGGTCGTAGCGCTTGCTCTCCTGCGCGTCCAGCGGCCGGTAGTCGAAGCGCAGCGCGGCGCCACCCTCGGTGACGGTGAACTCGGCGGGCACGTAGCAGCGCTTCGCACCCTTGACGTTGTCCTTCTCGGTGTCGGCGCGGCGCAGGCCGAGCGTCACGCGGCGCGCGCCGTCGGTGTAGGCGTAGCCGGAAAAGCGCTCGCCGCTCTTGACGTAGTGGCTGCCCTTGGTGGCCCAGTGAAAATGCACGTCCTCGCCGTTGTAGGGCACGCTGTAGGCGGCGTCGCGCCCGCGGCGGGCGCGCGGCATGAAGTCGCCGTCGTCGTAGTAGCGGTTGAAGAACGTGTACAGCGCATTGAAGATGCGCGCCTGCTCGTCCTCGCCGGCCTCGCCGGGCAGCGCGGCGAGCGCGCTGTCGATGTGCGCGGGCAGCTCGACCGAGAGAAAGTCCTCGATCTGTCGCCGGCGGTGGTTGAGCAGCCGGTAGATGCCGAAGTCCAGCTCGGCCAGGTCGAGCTGCAGCACGTCTTCGCGCAGCAGTTGGAGAAATCGATCACGCGGGGTCATCGGTGCTCCGGGGCGAACCGAGGTGCTGGCGCGCCACGGCGGCCAGCTTGTCGTCGAAGGTGGCGAGCGGGCAGCGCAGGGTTGCGGCCAGCCACAGATAGGCGGCGTCGTAGGCCGAAAGCGCGTATCGCTGCGCCAGCGCCAGCACCGCGCTGGCGTCCACCGGGTGCCGCGCGATGTCGAGCGCGGCGTACAACTGCAGCGCGCGGCCGATGGTGTCTTCGGGCAGGGCTTCGCGGCGCTGTTTCTTGAGCGCGACGCTGGCGATTTCGCAATCGAGCAGGTGGGGGGCGGCCAGTGCGCGGACCGTCAGCGTGGTGACGGCCAGCGCGTGCCGCTCTTCGCCAAAGAGGGCGGCCGCGAGCACCGAAGCATCGACCACCATCGGCGGGCGCATGCCGTAGGCGGCCGGCGGCTCGGCAACATGAAGCGGCGGCGCTTCGGGCGGCGTCGGGCGGCGGGGGGACATGGGTGCGCCGCGCGGTTAGCGGGTGTCGCGCATCTCGCGGATGTAGGCAACCGAGCTTTCGGTCCCCTGCGGGAACAGCTTGCGCGCGCGGGCGGCCAGCTCCTCGATGGAGATTTTGTCCTTCGGCGGCAACACTGCGGGGTGGGTGCCGCGCTCGTCGGCGGCGGCTTCGAGAATGGCCAGCAGCTCGCGCTGCAACGAGCGGCGGTTGCGTTCGGCGCGGGCGCGCAGGCGCTCGGCCAGTTCGGCGGGGACGTTCTTGACCGACAGGCTGATCATCATGGAAGCCCTCCAAAACGGAACCGGCGGTTCCATTTTGGTTCCGCCGCGCGACGGTCGTCAAGCGCGCCGTGCGTAGCGATTGGGCAGCAGGAACGACAGCGCCCAGAACACCACGCTGTACAAGATTGCGCCAAACAGGGCCGACCAGAAGCCGGCCACCTGAAAACCGGGCAGCAGCGACCCGACGCCCCAGAACAGGAGCGCATTGAGCACGAACAGGAACAGGCCCAGCGTGACGATGGTGACCGGCAGCGTGAGCACGATCAGCACCGGCTTGACCAGCGTGTTGACGAAGCTGAGCACGATGGCCGCGACGAACGCGCTCAGGTAGCTGTCCACCGTGACGCCCGGAACGATGAGCGTCACCAGATACAGCGCCACGGCGCCAAGAATCCAGACCAACAGAATGCGCATGACTTCCTCTCGGGGGCGATCGACGGTGGTAGACAGGCGTGCGAAGCGGCGCGCGCGGATCGAGGGCGGCCACGATCCGCGCGGGCGCTGCCGCCTGGCGGGTCAGCGCCGTCAATAGCGGTAGTGCTCGGGCTTGTACGGTCCCTGCTTGTTCACGCCGATGTAGGTGGCCTGCGCATCGGTGAGCTCGGTCAGCTGGGCGCCGAGCTTCTTCAGTTGCAGGCGGGCCACCTTCTCGTCCAGGTGCTTGGGCAGCACGTACACGCCGACCGGGTACTTGGCGGTGTTGCCAAAGAGCTCGATCTGCGCGATCACCTGGTTGGCGAAGGACGACGACATCACATAGCTCGGGTGGCCCGTGCCGCAGCCCAGGTTCACCAGGCGGCCTTGAGCCAGCAGGATGATGCGCTTGCCCGGTCGTCCATCAACAGCGGGGAAGATGATGTGATCGACCTGCGGCTTGATCTCTTCCCACTGGTACTGCTTGAGCGACGCGACATCGATCTCGTTGTCGAAGTGGCCGATGTTGCAGACGATGGCCTGGTCCTTCATCGCCTTCATGTGCTCGTGCGTGATGACCTGGAAGTTGCCGGTGGCGGTCACGAAAATGTCGGCCTTGTCGGCGGCGTAGTCCATCGTGACGACGCGATAACCCTCCATCGCGGCCTGCAGCGCGCAGATCGGATCGCACTCGGTGACCCAGACCTGGGCCGACAACGCCCGCAGCGCCTGCGCCGAGCCCTTGCCCACGTCGCCATAGCCGGCGACCACGGCGACCTTGCCGGCGATCATCACGTCGGTGGCGCGCTTGATGCCGTCCACCAGCGACTCGCGGCAGCCGTACAGGTTGTCGAACTTGCTCTTGGTGACCGAGTCGTTGACGTTGATGGCCGGGAACTTCAGCGTGCCGCTCTTGGCCATGTCGTACAGGCGCTTCACACCCGTGGTGGTCTCCTCGGTCACGCCCTTGACCTGGGCCAGACGCGTCGAGTACCAGCTCGGGTCCTTGGCGAGCTGCGCCTTGATCGACTTGAACAGCTCCACCTCTTCTTCGCTGGTCGGGTGCGCCAGGCAGCTCTGGTCGCGTTCGGCCTTGGCGCCCAGGTGCAGCAGCAGCGTGGCGTCGCCGCCATCGTCGAGGATCATGTTGCTGTAGCCGCCATCGGGCCACTCGAAGATGCGGTGCGTGTAGTCCCAGTAGTCGGCCAGCGACTCGCCCTTGACCGCGAACACCGCCGTGCCCTCGGCGGCGATGGCGGCGGCGGCGTGGTCCTGGGTCGAGAAGATGTTGCAACTGGCCCAGCGCACCTGGGCGCCGAGGGCCTGCAGCGTTTCGATCAGCACCGCCGTCTGAATGGTCATGTGCAGCGAGCCCGTGATGCGGGCCCCGCGCAGCGGCTGGGTGGCGGCGAATTCCTCGCGGATCGCCATCAGGCCGGGCATCTCGGTCTCGGCGATGCGGATTTCCTTGCGGCCCCAGTCGGCCAGCGCAAGATCGGCCACGACGAAGTCGTTGGCGGCGGGTGCAGCAGTTGCGGGTTTGAGTACGGCGCTCATCTCGCGCCCTCCTTTGCAGTGAAAGAAGTTTGCGAGCGCCGTTGGAACGGAGTGCGGCTTGGATTGACCGGCAAGCGCACCGCTTCGAGCCTGGCAGGGAAGACCTGACATCATGGCAGGCACCTGTCGCAACGCTCCTCGAAGCGAACGCATATTGTACCCGTCGGTTGCCCTGCCCCGCCACGCTGCAATTCGACCCTTGCGGTCCTGCTTATCGCGGGACCGCACGACCCTGTCGTGCGCCATCCGCAGGCAGATTGCACGCCAGGCAAACGCGGCTGGCTCGTGACCCCGGGGCGCACCTGCGTGCGCGACTCGGCCTTGCGACATGCGCACCGCCGGTGCGCCACCGCGGCGACACGCCGATCGCATGCGCGCCGTGATGCTCCGTGAGCAGCAAGCACCTGATTTGGAGGGTCAACCCGCCTTTGATCGGGACCTTTGCGTGCGCGCGACTCGCTAAGGTGGACGCCAGCGCAAGTCCACTTGCGCGACATAGGGGCGACGAGCCATGCGAATCAACCTGCCCGTCACACAACGCGAGTACGCCTTTCATGACGGTGAGACTTTGGTGTCGACCACCGACCTGAAGGGGAAGATCACTTATTGCAATCCGTCGTTCATCCGCGTGAGCGGCTACCAGCGTGAAGAACTGATTGGTCAGCCGCATAACCTGATCCGCCACCCCGATATGCCGTCGGAGGCGTATCGCGACATGTGGTCGACCATCCAGAGCGGCCGGCCGTGGTCTGCGATGGTCAAGAACCGTCGCAAGGACGGCGATCACTACTGGGTGCGGGCCAACGTGACGCCGATCGTCGGCGAAGATGGCAAGCCCGTCGGCTACATGTCAGTGCGCACCAAGCCGACCACGGCGCAAGTGCAGGCGGCCGAGGGCCTTTACGCGCGGATGCGCGAGGAGGCCAAGAGCGGCAGTCTGACGCTGAAGCTCGACGGCGGATTGCTGGAAAGCGCTGGCGTACTTGGCAGGGCGCGCCGCCTGCTGCGGATCGATCTGCGCGGCCGGCTGATGCTGGCCATCGGCCTGGCGCTCGTGGCGCAGTGGGTTTGGCTGCAACTGGGGCTGACGGGCGTGACCAATGCCGCCGGACTCATCGGCCTTGGCGCGGCGATGGCGATCGGCGCCGGTCTGTGGATCGGCGCATCGGTCAGCGGGCCGCTGCGCGGTGCGATCGAAATTGCGCAGAAGCTCGCGGCTGGCGACCTGCGCGGGCGCATCGAGTCAAATCGCCGCGACGACTTGGGTCGCTTGTATCGAACGCTGAATCAGCTCAGTGTGAACCTGCAGGCCATCGTGGGCGACGTGCGGCGCGAGGTCGAGGGCGTGTCGATTGCCGCCAAGGAAATTGCGCAGGGCAATCAGGACCTGTCGTCGCGCACCGAGGCGCAGGCTGCGAGCCTGGAGCAGACGGCGGCATCGATGGAGGAGCTGACCAGCGCGGTCGAGCAGAACTCGGCGGCGGCGCGCCAGGCAAACAACATGGCGGCGGAGGCCAGCGAAACGGCGACGCAGGGCGGCTCCACCGTCGGCCAGGTGGTCGGCACGATGACCGACATCGAGCAGGCCGCGCGGCGCATCGCCGACATCATCAGCGTGATCGACGGCATCGCATTCCAGACCAACATCTTGGCGCTGAACGCCGCGGTGGAAGCGGCACGCGCCGGCGAGCAGGGGCGCGGCTTCGCGGTGGTGGCCAGCGAGGTGCGCGCGCTTGCTCAGCGCACGACGCAGGCGGCGCGCGAAATCAAGGCGCTGATCGGCGACTCGGTCGGCAAGGTCGAGCACGGCACGCAGGTGGTGAACCAGGCCGGCAACGTGATCGGCGCGGTCGTCGAGTCCGTAAAGCGGGTCAACGACCTGATCACGGAAATCACCACCGCCACCGTCCAGCAGGCCAGCGGCCTCTCGCAGGTCAATGAAGCCGTGACACAGCTTGATCAGGTCACACAACAGAACGCCGCGCTGGTTGAGCAATCGTCCGCGGCGGCCGCTTCGCTGCGCGAGCAGGCGCATGCGCTGATGCAGGCGGTGCAGATCTTCCGCGTCGACGGCCTCGCGGCACGATGAAGCATTGCGGGTCCGAGGGCGGCTTCACATTGGCAATGCCAATGTGAGCCCCCACCGACGGACGGATCGCCTCGCTTCGCGCGCTTAGCCTTTCAAGCCCGCCGCGTCACGCAGCGCCGCGGCGCGATCGGTTCTTTCCCAAGTGAACTCCGGCTCGTCGCGGCCGAAGTGGCCGTAGGCTGCGGTCTTGGAGTAGATCGGGCGCAGCAGGTCGAGCATCTGCACGATGCCCTTCGGGCGCAGATCGAAGTGCTTGGCCACCAGCTCGCTGATCTTCTCGTCGGAGATCACGCCGGTGCCTTCGGTATAGACGGTAATGTTCATCGGCTGCGCCACGCCGATCGCGTAGGCCACCTGCACCTGGCACTGCCGCGCCAGACCCGCGGCGACCACGTTCTTGGCCACGTAGCGGGCGGCATAGGCGGCCGAGCGGTCAACCTTTGACGGGTCCTTGCCCGAAAACGCGCCGCCACCATGCGGGCAGGCGCCGCCATAGGTGTCGACGATGATCTTGCGCCCCGTCAGGCCGCAGTCGCCCTGCGGCCCGCCGACGACGAAGCGGCCCGTGGGGTTGATCAGAAACTTGGTGTCCTTGGTGACCCACGCCTTGGGCAAGCTCGGCAGGATGATGTTCTCGATGACGGCGTCGACGAACTCCTTCTTCATCTTCTTGCCGTCGCTCATCTCGGGCGCGTGCTGGCTGGAGAGCACCACGGTATCGATCGAGTGCGGCTTGCCGTCCACATAGCGCATCGTGATCTGGCTCTTGGCGTCCGGGCGCAGGTAGGGCATGCGGCCGTCCTTGCGCAGTTCAGCCTGGCGCTCGACGAGGCGGTGCGCGTAGTAGATGGGCGCGGGCATCAGCTCCGGTGTTTCGTCACAGGCGTAGCCGAACATCAGGCCCTGGTCGCCGGCGCCCTGATTGAGGTAGTCGTCGGAGGCGTGGTCCACGCCCTGCGCGATGTCGTTGGACTGCTTGTCGTAGCAGACCATGACCGCGCAACCTTTGTAGTCGATACCGTACTCGGTGTTGTCGTAGCCGATGCGCTTGACGGTGTCACGCGCCACTTGGATGTAGTCCACGTGCGCGTTGGTCGTGATCTCGCCGGCCAGCACCACCAGACCCGTGTTGCACAGCGTCTCGGCAGCCACGCGGCTGCGCGGGTCTTGGGTGAAGATCGCGTCGAGGATGGCGTCGGAGATCTGGTCGGCCACCTTGTCGGGATGGCCCTCGGAGACCGACTCGGAGGTGAACAGGAAATCGTTGGACATTTGCACCACTCTCCAGGGAGAAAGATCCGAAAATCGGATCGGGCCGAACGTTGCGTCAGGCCCGCTGGATGAGCGGTGGACGCTTTAGCAGTATTGCCGCGCGCCTGGAAACTGGCGCGCGACCCGCCCTGCAAGTTGTTCGTTAACTCGGCGGGGTTCCTTAGAACCGGAGCGGAGTATATCCGGGTGGGAGTGCCGCGCCGGATCGAGACTTCCAGGATCAGGATCGGACCGGCGCCGGACCGCAACGCTCGCAGCGGTGCTGCAGGGCAGTGCATAGACGGCTAGCATCGCGCTGCCGCCAGTGCCTCAATCCACAGCCTCCAATCTGTCACGTGCTCCTCCTCACCTTCAAGCTGCTGTCGCGGCTGCCTCTCGGCTTGGTGCAAGCGCTCGGCGGGGTGCTCGGCCGCATCGTCTACTGGAGTTCGGCCAGTTACCGACGTCGCCTGCACGAGAACATGGCGCAGGCGGGACTCGATGTCGAACAGCTCGCGGTCGACGCCGCGGCCGAGGCGGGCAAGCAAAGTTTGGAGACCGCTTGGGTGTGGCTGCGCCCGCGTGCGGACTTGGCGGCCAAGGTGCACTGGGCCGATGAGGCCGTGCTGCGCCACGCGCTCGCCGACGGGCGGCCTGTTGTCATGCTCACACCGCATCTTGGGAGCTTCGAGGCCATTGCCCAGGGCTATGCCCTGCGGCCCGAGGCGCGCGCCCGACCGATGACGGCGCTGTATCGCCGACCTCGCAAGGACGTGCTGCTGCCGCTGGTCGAGAATGCGCGTGCCAAGGAAGGGCTGAAGCTCGCGCCCGCCGACATGCGCGGCGTGCGCATGCTCATGCGCGCGCTCAAGCAGCGCGAGGTGGTGGGCATCCTGCCTGACCAGGTACCGGCCGCCGGCGACGGTGTGTGGGCGCCGTTTTTCGGCAGACCCGCCTTCACCATGGTCCTGCCTGGCAAGCTCGCTGCCAGCGCCGATGCCCTCGTCCTCGTGTTTGCCGCTGAGCGGCTGCCCGGCGGCCGCGGCTTCAACGTACACATCGAGCCGCTCGAAGGCGCACTGGTCGGCGAGCCGGAGGCTGACGCGGCAACCATCAACGCCGCGATCGAGCGCATGGTGCTGCGCTTTCCGACGCAATATCTGTGGGCCTACAACCGCTACAAGAAGCCGGCCAACGCCCCCGAACCGCCGGTCGAGCCGGCCTCGACGGGCTGACGCGGCCGGCATGAGCGCGCTGAAGGTTGCCATCGCGCGCGGCGCGATCCGCCTGATGGAGGCGATGTCCGGCTGGACGCCGCGCAGCCGCGCCCGCCTGGCGCAACTCGTTGGGACGCTGTTGTGGTGGCTGGCCGCGCCGCGCCGCCGTGTCACGCTCGTCAACCTGCGGCTGTGTTTTCCGGCCCTGTCGGAAGCAGAGCGCTCGGCGCTTGGCAAGCGCTGCTTCGTCAA
>JADCGX010000036.1 GCA_020248785.1 Burkholderiales bacterium
CGGTCGCCAAGAAAGTGCCGCAAACCAAGGCACAGCTGAAGCAACGGGTCCTGGGGGCGCTGCGCAGATTGCAGAAACTCCCCGATCTGGTGGCTTCGTTCTTCCGCCATCCGACCTGCCAGTATGCGAGCTGACACTACTTTCGAAACGATTAGTAACGACGCTGAAGCGATTGCCGAGGCTGTCACGCGAGGCCACATGCGCTTTGTGCCTGTTGCCTCGGTTGAGCAAAGTGACCTGCAAGCGATGCATCGTGTGCGCGAGCAACTGACAGCCGATGCGGTGCGGTTTGGCAAACAGATCCGCGCCTTTCGCGCGAGAACGGCGTTGTCGTCAGCATCGGCCCAGAGCGGCTCGCCCAGGCGCTACCGGCGATCGTTGCCGATGTAAGCAATGGACTTTCCGGCCGGATGCGCGATAGGCTCCGTTTATCGCTTGAGTGCTCGGACAACGGTTCTTCAACAGCCTGCTAATGGCCAGAAACGCAAAGAGGCCGCAGTGGTGCCCCTTTGTTTTCAACCGGCTTGATGTCTATAGCTCGACCAACCCACGTTGCTTGAGCAGCGGCTCGACCTTCGCGTCGCGGCCCCGGAACGCGCGGTACGCCGCACGCGGCTCCACCGAGTTGCCGCTGGAGTAGATGTAGCGATACAGCCGCTCGGCGGTGGCGGCGTCGAACGGATCGCCCGCCTCCATGAACGCATCGTAACCATCGGCGTCCAGCACCTCGGCCCACATGTACACGTAGTAGCCGGCGGCGTAGGCGTCGCTGGAAAACAGGTGCTGGAAATGCGGCAGCCGGTGATACAGCGAACAGCCGGCCGGCATGCCCAGCCGATCAAGCTCGGCGCGCTCAAAGGCGGCCACGTCCACGCCGTCGGCATCAGTCTGCTCGTGCAGCGCCAGGTCGAGCAACGCACACGCGGTGTAGCCGACGGTCTCGAAGCCCTGATTGAAGAGCTTGGCCTGATCGAGCTTGTCGAGCAGTGCATCCGGGATCGGCTCGCCGGTCTTGTAATGGCGCGCGTGCTCCTTGAGCACCGCACGCTCCTCGCTCCAGTGCTCGTACAGCTGCGATGGCAGCTCGACGAAGTCGCGCAGCACGCTCGTGCCGGAAAGCGTCTCGTAGCTGACGTTCGACAGCAGGCCGTGCAGGCCGTGGCCGAACTCATGGAACAGCGTGCGCACGTCGTCCAGTGACAACAGCGTCGGCTCAGTGCCCGAGGCCTTGGCGAAGTTGTTGTTGTTGACGATGATCGGGAAGACCGGCTCGCCGGTCGGCTTGCGCGACTGCTGGCGATACGCGCTCATCCAAGCACCGCTGCGTTTGTTGGGCCGCGCGAAGTTGTCGCTCAGAAACAGGCCGATCACCCCGCCCTCCCGCCGCACCTCGAACACGCGCACATCGGGGTGATGGGCATTCAGGTCCGGCCGTTCGGCAAAGGCCAGCTTGAACAGTCGCCCCGCGCAATCGAACGCCGCCGCGAGCACGCGGTCCAGCGGGAAGTACGGCTTGACCTGCGCGTCGTCGACGGCAAAGCGCTGCTGGCGCACCCTCTCGGCGTAGTAGCGCCAGTCCCAGGGCTCGATGGCCCCGGTGTGGCCAAGACCGGCCGCCAGCGCCTGTAGCTCCGTGCGCTCGGCCGCGGCACGGCGCTTGGCCGGCTCCCATACCCGCTGCAGCAGCTCGCGCACGGCCGCCGGCGTGCCGGCCATGCGGTCGACGAGCGCGTAGTCGGCATAGCTCTTGTAGCCATGCAGCCGCGCCTGCTCCTGTCGCAGCGCCAGGATGCGGCGCGCCACCGGCCGGTTGTCGTGCTCACCGTCGTGCTCGCCGCGCGCTTTCCACGCGGCGTAGGCCTGCTCGCGCAGGTCGCGCCGCGCCGAAAACGTCAGGAACGGCACCACCAGCGAGCGGCTCAGCGTGATCAACCAGGCATCCAGGCGGCCACGCTCGGCGGCGGCGCTGCGCGCGGCGTCGCGCACGAATTCCGGCAGCCCGGCAAGCTCGTCCTCGCTGGTAAGCCACAGGCCGCCATGGGACTCGTCGTGCAGCACGTTCTGCGAGAAGCGCGTGGTCAGACTGGCGAGTTCCTCGGTCACCGCGGCCATGCGCTCGCGCGCGGCCGGTGCCAGTTTGGCGCCGGCGAGCACAAAGTCGAGGTGAATGCGATCGAGCAACCGGGTCTGCTCGGGCGTCAGCCCCAGGCTGACCCGCTGCGCATGCACGGCATCGACCCGCGCGAACATGGCCTGATCGAGGTACAGGGCGTTGTAGTGCGCGGCAAGACGCGGAGCCATCACGCGCTCCACGGCCTGCAGCTCGGGCGAGGTCGCACTCGACGTCAGGTTGTGGAACAGGCTGCTCACGCGGTTCAGCAGCGCGCCGCTGCGATCGAAAGCCGCGATGGTGTTCTCAAAGGCCGGCGCGTCGGTCTGCTGCGCGATACGGGCCGCCTCGGCGCGATGCTCGGCCAGCGTCTGCTCGAAGGCGGGCTCGAAGTGCTCGGCGCGCGCCTCGGCAAAGGGAGGCAGCCCGTACGGCGTGGTCCAGGGTTGCAGGAGTGGATTGGTCATTTTCGGCACAAGATGGGGAGGGTCGCTCGGTGGCCTGGTCTGGCAGCGGCCGTCAGCCGCGTTACATCGAGCAAGAAGGCGCAGACGATACCCGAGCAAGCGTGCTGCGCGACAGGCGACGACCGCGCAGTCGTTGCACGCTTCAGTGGCGGACGACCCGACAGGGTGTGCAGTTCAGGCGTCCAGTGCCCCGCCACAGCACTTCAGCCCGTCCTCGTTGCAGCGCGTCGCAATCTGCTCTGTCGGTCACCGCGGCGCCGCAGGCCTTGCTTATGCTGTGCGTTCGACGTTGCGCCCACCTTTGAAGGAAACCTCAATGTCCTCCACACCCTTGCCCGCTCCGGACCAGTCCCTGGTCACGACCACCCACATCGTCTACGCACTGCACGCGGTGAGTCTCGTGGTGGGCGCCTTCGGTGCGGCCAGCATCATCGGCTCGTTCATCTTCGGCTGGCCGTCGATCATCGCTGTGATCATCAACTACGTGAAGCGCAGCGAGGCGCGCGGCACCTGGCTCGAGTCGCACTTCACCTGGCAGATCCGCACCTTCTGGTATGCGCTGCTGTGGGCGGCAATCGTCCTGCTGGTGTCGATTCCGCTGGCAGTGATCCTGATCGGCATCGGCACCTGGATCGTCGGGATGTTCGCGCTGGGCATCTGGGCCATTTACCGCATCGCGCGCGGCTGGCTGGCGCTCAAGGACGGCAAGCCGCTGCCGCCGTAGATCAGCCAAGCGCGCACCCCGGCGCAGCAGCACTGCAAGCAAAACGTCCCTGGCGCACCGGCAAGGTGCGCCAGGGACGTTTTTCGTTCATGACTGTGTGCAGGACGCTTGGCACAGGCCTTGCGAGAAAGTGCCCCGCACGCGGGAACCAGGCGGCCACGTACCGCCGGTCAGGGAGGCGTGAATCACTTTGCAATCCATGCCTTCGACTGACAAGGACCTCACATGAATCGCCGTCGTTTTGTGGCGGGCACTGGCGCTGCCGGAGCCGCGCTTGCCTCTGCCACTGCACTGACAGCCGCACCGCGCATCGCGCATGCGCAGCAGAACTTTCGCTGGCGCATGACCACCACCTGGCCGGCGGGCCTGCCGTTCTATCAGGTGGGGCCGGGCAGTGCCGCCGCCTTCGCCGACCGAGTGGACAAGATGTCCAACGGCCGCATCAAGATCCAGGTGTTTGCCGCGGGTGAGTTGCTGCCGGCGTTCGAGGGCTTCGATGCGGTCTCCAGCGGCACCGTGGAGCTGAACCACGGCGTGTCGTACTTCTGGTCGGGCAAGACTTTCGCTGCGCAGTACTTCGCCACCGTGCCGTTTGGCATGAGCTTCCTTGGGCACTACGCCTGGCTGCAGTTCGGCGGCGGCAACCAGCTGTGGGAAGAGACGTATCGGCCGCTGAACGTCGTGCCGTTTGCCGCCGGCTGCTCCGGTGTGCAGATGACCGGCTGGTTCAAGAAGGAGATCAAGAGCCTGGCGGATCTGAAGGGCGTGAAGATGCGCATCCCGGGCCTGGCCGGCCGGATCTACTCCTCGCTCGGCGTGGAGGTGCGGCAACTGCCCGGCGGCGAGATCTTTCCGGCGCTGGAGCGCGGCGTCATTGATGCGGCCGAGTTCGTCGGACCGTTCCTGGACGCGCGCCTGGGTCTGCAAAACGCGGCGAAGAATTACTACGCGAGCGGCTGGCATGAGCCCAGCACCGTGTCCGAGATCGTCATCCAGCGCAAGATCTGGGACGCGCTGCCGATCGACCTGAAGGACATCGTCCGCGCCGCGGCCGATGCCACCAACCAGGAAGGCCTGTTCCTGCTGGAGGCCCGCAACGCCGACGCGCTGGACACGCTGGTGGCCAAGGACAAGGTCAATGTGCGCGCGCTGCCGGCCGACGTGGTCAAGGCGCTGCGCGCGGCCACGGCCGACGTGCTGAATGACGCCACCAAGAAGGACGCGCAGACCAAGAAGGTGCACGACTCGTTCTTCGCCTTCAAGCGCAAGCACGACAAGTGGTCGGAGATCAGCGAGGAGTCCTTCCTCGTGAACGCCCGCACCTGATGTCCGCGGGCGGCTGCGGCCCATGGGCCGCAGCCGCCCTGTCTCTCCCCCGAAGCTCTCGCCGCCTAGAGACCGCGGCGCGCCTGGCGCGACCGCGGCACCCTCACGCATGAAGCCCCTCATCAAACTGGCCGACGCGCTCGACCGCCTGATCGACCTCGTCGGCTGGACCGCCGCCGGCGTGACGCTGCTCATGGTGCTGCTCATCAGTGGCAACACCCTGATGCGCTACTTCTTCAACACCAGCGCCATCTGGGCGCAGGAACTCGAGTGGCACCTGCTTGCCTTCATCGCGCTCTGGGGCCTGGCGTACATGCAGTTGCGCGCGGTGCCGGTGCGGGTCGACATGTTCCATCAACACTTCTCCGAGCGCACCAAGCTCGTGATCGAGTTCGGCGTGGCGCTGCTGGTGATCCTGCCGCTTTCGCTGTTCGTCTGCTGGCTGGGCTGGGGCTTCGTGGCGCACTCGTTTGCGCTCAATGAGGTCTCGCCCGACCCCGGCGGACTGCCGATGCGCTGGATCGTCAAGTCGTTCGTGATCGCCGGCTATGCGCTGCTGGCGCTCGCCGCGGTCAGCCAAATCATCCGGCTGGGACTGCAGCTCACCACAAGGCAGGAGGTGCGCCATGGTGTCTGAGCTGTTGCCGATCCTGCTGCTGGTGAGCTTCGTCGGGCTGCTGCTGATTGGCATTCCGGTGGCCTACGCGGCCGCCGCCAGCGGCATCGTGTTCGGCTTCATCGGCTTCGGCACGGGCCTGTTCAACCTGCTGCCGGCGCGCATCTACGGCGTGGCCACCGACTACTCGCTGCTGGCGCTGCCCATGTTCGTCTTCATGGGTGTGATGCTGGAGAAGTCACGCCTAGCCAACGACATGCTCGAGATGATCGGCCACGTGGCCGGCAACCTGCGCGGCGGCATGGCCATCGGCATCATCATCTTCGGCGTGATCATGGGTGCCACCACGGGGATCGTCGGCGCCACCATCGTGCTGCTGGGCATGATCGCGCTGCCCACGCTGTTGAAGTACAACTATGACAAGAGCCTCGCCTGCGGCACCATCTGCGCCAGCGGCACGCTGGGCCAGATCATCCCGCCCAGCCTCGTGCTGATCCTGCTCGGCGAGATCATGAACGAGAGTGTCGGCACCTTGTTCGCGGCCGCGCTCATCCCCGGCCTGATGCTGGCCGGCTTCTACGTCGTCTACATCCTCATCTACGCCTACCTCAAGCCGCACAAAGCCCCGCCGATTCCCGCCAGCGAGCGCGCGGCGCTGTCACGGCGCGACCTGTGGGTGCGGCTTCTCAAGGGCGTGGCACCGGCGCTCGGGCTCGTGCTGGCCGTGCTCGGCTCGATCATGGCGGGCGTGGCCGCGCCCACCGAGGCCGCGGCCATCGGCGCACTCGGCAGCCTGCTGATCGTGGCTTTCAGCGGCAAGCTCAACCGGCGCGTGCTCGCCGACACCTGCGTCGACACGCTCAAGACGAGCGCCATGATCTTCTTCGTCATCATGACCGCGCAGGCGTTCAGCCTGGCCTTCCGCGGCCTCGGCGGCGAGCGGCTGATCCAGGACGTGTTCGCGCTGATCCCGGGCGGCACCACCACCGACATCCTGTTCTTCATGGCCGTGCTGTTCATCGCCGGCATACTGCTCGAGTGGGTGGAGATCAGCTACATCGTGCTGCCGCTGTTCATCCCGTACTTCATCGCGCAGGGTGTGGACACGGTGTGGCTGGCGGCGATCATCTGCATCGTGCTGCAGACATCGTTCCTGACGCCGCCGGTGGGCTGGTCACTGTTCTTCCTGCGCGGCGTCGCACCGGCCAGCGTGGCGACCAGCGACATCTACCGCGGCGTGTGGCCGTATATCTACATCCAGATGGTCGCTGCGGTCATCGTGCTGCTGTTTCCGGCGATCGCCACCTGGCTGCCAAGCGCAATCGGGTGGGCGAACTGACGAGGACTGCCGCCAAGTCTTTCCTAACAAGCAGCGGAAGGATCGGGATCGTGCGCCGCAGCGAAGCACTGGCTGTCGGGTGGCCCCAATCCTGCTCTTCCCGCATTGAGCTTCGAGAAGTGCGCTGCTACGCTCGCGCCCCTCTCGCACGCGATGGCTGCCCGCACTCACGAGGTGTGGTCATCCGCCGGCCGACGGTGCACCATGCACCGATTCCGCGCCGACTCCAAAGACACGATTTTTGGCAGAGGACTCTCGCATGAACGCCCCCCTTCCCGAGGCCGTCCGCCGCGCACTGGCGGAAGTGACGCTGGACGACAAGTGGACCCTGGACAAGGGCCGCGCCTACATGAACGGCACGCAGGCGCTCATCCGCCTGGCGATGCTGCAACGGCAGCGCGACCAGCTCGCGGGCCTGAACACCGCCGGCTTCATCACGGGCTACCGCGGCTCGCCGCTCGGCTCGGTCGACCAGACCGCGTGGAAGGCCGCCAAGCACCTCGAGCGCCATCGCATCAAGTTCCAGCCCGGCTTGAACGAGGACCTGGCCGCCACCAGCGTTTGGGGCACGCAGCAGGTCAACATGTACCCGGGCGCGAAGTTCGACGGCGTGTTCTCGATGTGGTACGGCAAGGGCCCGGGCGTGGACCGCTGTGGCGACGTGTTCAAGCACGCCAACGCGGCCGGCACGAGCCCCAGGGGTGGCGTGCTGGCGCTGGCCGGTGACGACCACGGCGCCAAGAGCTCGACGCTGCCGCATCAGTCCGACCACATCTTCAAGGCCTGCATGATGCCGGTGCTGTATCCGGCCACGGTGCAGGAGTACCTCGACCTCGGCCTGCACGGCTTTGCGATGAGC
Organism: Burkholderiales bacterium; assembly: GCA_020248785.1. Lineage (GTDB taxonomy): Bacteria > Pseudomonadota > Gammaproteobacteria > Burkholderiales > Burkholderiaceae_F > JALHMQ01. Next base: position 7,442 of record JADCGX010000036.1, read on the forward strand.
CGCTACGCGGGCGTGTGGGTCGGCGTCAAGACGGTGACCGAGGTGGTCGAGGCGAGCGCCTCGGTGATCGTCGATCCCGAGCGCGTCGGCATCGTGCTGCCGACCGACTTCCAGATGCCCGCCGGCGGCCTGAACATCCGCTGGCCCGACACGCCGCTGGAACAAGAGGCGCGCCTGCTCGACTACAAGCTGTACGCCGCACTGGCCTACTGCCGCGCCAACAAGCTCAATCACACGGTCATCGATTCGCCCAACGCGCGCTTTGGCATCGTGGCCAGCGGCAAGGCATATCTCGACACGCGGCAGGCGCTGGTCGACCTCGGGCTGGACGACGAGACCTGCGCACGCGTGGGCATCCGCCTGTTCAAGTGCGGCATGGTCTGGCCGCTCGAGGCGCAGTCGATCCGCGGCTTTGCCGAGGGGCTGGAAGAGATCCTCGTGGTCGAGGAGAAGCGCCAGCTCATCGAGTACCAGTTCAAGGAGGAACTGTTCAGCTGGATCGGCAGCGGCAAGCGCATCCCGCGCGTCATCGGCAAGTTCGACGAAAAGGACGGTGGCGAGTGGGCCGTGCCGCAGGGCAACTGGATCCTGCCGGCGCACTACGAGTTCAGCCCGGCGATCGTCGCCAAGGCGATCGCGCAGCGGATTGGCAAGCTGGAGCTGCCTGCGGACGTGCGCGCGCGCATGGCCGCACGCCTGGCGGTGATCGAGGCCAAGGAAAAGGCGCTCGCCAGGCCGCGCGTGGTGGTCGATCGCAAGCCGTTTTACTGCTCCGGCTGCCCGCACAACACCTCCACCGTGGTGCCCGAGGGCTCACGCGCGGTGGCGGGTATAGGCTGCCACTACATGGTGGTCTGGCAGGACCGCAACACCTCGACCTTCACGCAGATGGGCGGTGAGGGCACGCCGTGGATCGGCCAGGCGCCGTTCACCAACGAGAAGCACATTTTCGCCAACCTGGGCGACGGCACCTACTTCCACTCCGGCTACCTCGCCGTGCGCGCGGCCGTGGCCGCCAAGGTGCCCATCACCTACAAGATCCTGTTCAACGACGCGGTGGCGATGACCGGCGGCCAGACGGTCGACGGCCAGCTCACCGTGCCGCAGATCACGCGGCAGATGGCGGCCGAGGGCGTGCAGAAGATCGTCGTGCTCACCGACGAGCCCGAGAAGTACGACATGCGCAACCTGGTCGAGCTCGATCACAGCGCCACCAACGCCAAGGGCGCCACCGGCGATGCCTGGAAGCTGGCCGAGGGCGTGACGGTGCATCACCGCGACGATCTGGACAAGATCCAGCGCGAGCTGCGCGAGTACCTCGGCGTGTCGGTGCTGATCTATGACCAGACCTGCGCCAGCGAGAAGCGCCGCCGCCGCAAGCAGAACAAGCCGGACAAGGTGGTGTTCTCGGACCCGCCGCGGCGCACGGTGATCAACGAGCTGGTGTGCGAAGGCTGCGGTGATTGCAGCGTGCAGTCGAACTGCCTCTCCGTGGAGCCGCTCGAGACCGAGTTCGGCCGCAAGCGCCAGATCAACCAGTCGAGCTGCAACAAGGACTTCTCCTGCCTCAAGGGCTTCTGCCCGAGCTTCGTCACCGTGGAGGGCGGCCAGCTGAAGAAGGGCAAGTCGGCCGCCGCACAGATGCCGTCGGTGCCCGAACCGACGGTGCCGACGCTCGCTGACGCGGACAACTACGGCGTGGTGATTACCGGCGTCGGCGGCACCGGTGTGGTCACCATCGGGCAGCTGCTCGGCATGGCCGCGCACCTGGAAGGCAAGGGCCTGTCGGTGCTCGACATGGCGGGCCTGGCGCAAAAGGGCGGTGCGGTGTACTCGCACGTGCGCATCGCCAGCACGCCGCAGAATCTGTACTCCACGCGCATCGCCATGGGCGAGGCGGATCTGGTCATCGGGTGCGATCTCATCGTCACCACCAGCAACGAGGCGCTCTCGAAGATCCACCATGGCCGCACGCGCGCGGTGGTGAACACGGCCGAGTCGCCCACCGCGGACTTCGTCCACGACCCGAACTGGAGCTTCGGCGGCGGCAGCATGGTGCAGCAGCTGCGCGAGGCCATCGGCGACGACGCGGTCTTCTCGACCGTCGACGCCTACGCGATCGCCACGGCGCTCTTGGGCGATGCGATCTACACCAATCCGTTCATGCTCGGATATGCCTGGCAAAAGGGCTGGCTGCCGCTGTCGCACGCGGCGTTGATGCGGGCGATCGAACTGAACGGCGTGCAGGTCGAGGCGAATAAGCGCGCCTTCGAGTGGGGCCGTGCCACCGCGCATGACGCCGAGGCCGTGCGTCGCACGCTGCAGCCGGCCCAGGTCATCGAACTGAAGCGCTCGTCCACGCTCGACGAACTGGTTTCCCGGCGGGTCGAGTTCCTGACCGGCTACCAGAATGCCGCCTATGCCAAGCGCTATGCCGAGCTGGTGGAGCGCGTGCGCAAGGTGGAGTCGGATCGCCTGAACGGATCGACCCGGCTGGCCGAGGCGGTCGCGCGCTACTACTTCAAGCTCATGGCCTACAAGGACGAGTACGAAGTCGCGCGCCTGCACAGCGACCCGGCGTTCCGCGCCAAGATCGCTGCGCAGTTCGAGGGCGACTACAAGCTCAACTTCTATCTGGCGCCGCCCATCCTCACCAGGCCCGACCCCGTCACGGGCAAGGTCAAGAAGATGCGCTTCGGGCCATGGCTGATGAGCGCGTTCGGCGTGCTGGCAAAGCTCAAGGTCCTGCGTGGCACCGCCCTGGATGTGTTCGGCCGCACCCACGAGCGCCGCATGGAGCGCGCGCTGATCGGCGAGTACGAGCAGCTGGTCGAGGAACTGCTCGGCAAGCTCAACGGCGAGAACCATGCCGTGGCCGTGCAGCTTGCGAGTCTTCCCGAGGAGATCCGCGGCTACGGCCACGTGAAGGAAAAGAACCTCGCCAAGGCACGCGAGAAGTGGACCGCGCTGCTGGCGCAGTTCCGCGGCCAGCGCACCGCCCAGGTGATCCAGATGCCGGCCAAAGCCGCATAGGCCGGCTGCGGGTCCGCGCTGCCTGCACGCGGTCGGCCCCGCGCCGGCGCCCCATCCTCCGTCTCCCTGCTGGAGACGGAGGAAGACGGATCGTCGCGGCAGCATCGCCCCGCTGAATCCCCCGCGTCCCGAGTGGTTGTCCAAGACGGGTTGCGTTGGATCAAGATTTTCAACGCGCCGTCAAAACTCCTTCAGTTAGCGCTAGCCCGTACACAATCCCTCGCGTACCTTGCGCCGGAGCCGTGGGGGCGGCGGAGGAGAGGCAATGAACGAGAAGGCTGCGTTGAACGACGAACTGCGGTCGCTGCACCTGCTGGCACCGGTCTCGCAGGCCGCGTTGCTCGTGAAAGTGGCGCAGGAAGCGCGCGTGCTGCACCTGTCGCTCGGCGATTCGCGACGCGAACCCATGGTGGCGCGCGACCTTGAAAGCGCGCTCGAAGGCGCGATGGACGCGGCACCCGGCGCCGAGGCCGATGACGCCGCCGGCCATCTGGTCGACGTGCTGCGCCGCACCCGCGCGCTGGGCCTGCAGATCCGCGCCGAGATCTCGGACGTCGAAATCGACGGCGCGCTGGGCCTGGCCCGGCTGCCGCTGCTGTCTGCGGTGCTGTCCGACGTGCAGTCTCACGCACGAGTCGCACAAGCGGCCTGACGGACGACACGGCCGGATTCAGGTCGCAGCACCGACTCGTCTGCCACATCAGCCGCCGCGCGCGGCCGAAGGCGGATCGCCGCACGAGTGGTCGGCAGGCAAGTGCGATCGCGGTTTGAGGCAGAGAAAGGGGCCACAGAGAAAGGGGCCCAGAGAAAGCGGACGAGAAAGGGAGAAAGGGGCCACCCATTATTGATCCGGCAGTAAACATTTGAACGTATTGAGTGCCGTAGAGTCAGATTTTGCATGGACAAGACCGACTCCCGAACGTTGCCGGTGGATGCGCTCAACGAGCGTCGTCGGCGTGCGGTGAAGATGAGGCTGGACGGCACGAGCCTGAAGGACACCGCGGCGCAATGCGAGATGTCGCGCACGA
>JADCGX010000037.1 GCA_020248785.1 Burkholderiales bacterium
CCCGAGGGGGCTGCCCAAAGCGCTCCAATCTAGGCGCAAAGCGCAGCCGTAGCTCGGGCTACGGCGAGCATTTGCAACGACGAGTGGGGCGCTTTGGGCAGTCACAGCGGGCATGTCGGATTGCCTCTCACCCTCTCAGCCTGAACGTGGTGCTGACGCGCAACGCCGCCGGCGAGCGGGTGTACCGCATCAGTTGACGGTCGGCCGCACCGCAGAGGGCCGGAGTTCAGTTCCGACCCTTGGGGTACGCACGTCCTGCGTACCCTGGTCGTCCTTGCGGCCGATGGCCTTGGCGGCGGCGCCGGCCTGCAAACCGCAAACCCTGCAAACCTCGGTTTGCACCCTGACGGTGGCGAAGCGCCGCGCTCGCGCCCCCGCGTATGGGAACTTCGCCAGGACGGACCCCTTTCGCCTGGCGCAGCCGATGGGGTCACGAAACATGAGGGCACCGTCGACCCCGCAGGCCAACCTTCAGGCGTCGCCGGGTTCCTGCATCCAAGCCGGGATGTCACGCTGCCCGTGCAACACACGCCAGACGTCGACGTGATCGGGGTGCTCGACGTAGAAGACCAGATAGGGATACCGCGTCAGCGGCCACGAGCGAAGGCCCGGCAGGTTCAACTCGTGGGCGTATCGCGGCGAGCCCGTGGCCGGGTGCCGGCCGATGTGGCGGTACGCGTCCTCCAGGGCGTCGATGAAGCCGAGCGCGGCGGTCTCGGCACCTTCGGCCAGGTAGTGTGCGACCGCGTCCTCGACGTCCCGATGGGCCTGCTCGCGCGGGACGACGGGCTTGGCCTTCACGACCGGCCGCGTGCCTTGCCTGTCGCCTTGGCCGCGCCGCGTACCCGCTCGCGCAAGCCCTCGAAGTAGGTCTCGTTCACCGGCGCCGTGGGAGCCGACGATGCGCCCGCCAGCAGCAGGTTGCGCAGCTGGAGCCGGTCCTGATCGCGGCGGATCAGTTCGCGCACGTATTCGCTGCTGGTGCCGTAGCCGCGTTGGCTGACCTGCTCGTCGACGAAGGCCTTGAGGCTGTCGGGCAAGGAGATGTTCATCGTGCTCATGCCGGCAGGTTAGACAGCTTGGCAAAATTTGGCAAGACTGTCCCGCAGCGGGCAGCCATCAGAGGCGAGGGAGGTGAGCATTCCCGATGCTCACCCTCTCTACAGAGCGCAACCACCGGGAAGCCGGGAACCTCCTGTTTTCCCTGGGGGCGGACCGTTCCCACCCTTGCCCGGGAACGATTCAGTCCGGGAACGCTGATTCCCCGCGTCAGTGCTGGGTTTGCCGTTCCCACCCGGCCTTGCCTTCCCGGCCGGGAACCGGGAAGCCGGGAACGCTCAGGCCATCACGACCTGGGCACGAACCTCGACCTTCAGCGCGCTTGATGACGGCGAAGATCGCGGATGCATTGGTCATGGTCGGATCGCCCGACTGCGACAGCATCCGGCGCAGGCTCTTGGCCGGCTTGTCGATCTCGTCGGCCAGCGCCTCGAAGCCCACGGTGGCGGTGACGAGGTCGCACAGGATCAGCTTGGCGGACTCCGGTTCGCCGTCGACGAACAGGGTGATGGCCTCGGCCAGCGTCGTCCAGGGTGAAGCCCTTGACCAGATACTCGCGCAGGCGCTCGGTGGCCCAGCGGCGGAACTGCGTGCCGCGCGCAGACCGAACCCGATAGCCCACGGCCAGGATGGCATCGAGGTTGTAGTAGGCCACCCGGTAGCTCTTGCCGTCGGCGGCAGTTGTCAACCAATGGTTGACAACTGAATCCGGGTCCAACTCGGCCTCGGCGAAGATCGACTTCAGGTGCTTGGCGACGTTCTGCTTGCTCGTCTGGAACAGGTCGGCCATACCCCCCTGGGGCAGCCAAAGCGTGTCTGCCACGAATCGACGTTCAACCCGGGTGCGCCCATCCTCGGTCTCGTAGAGCAGGAATTCGCCGGGCTGCGGCCCTTGCAGCTCGCTCATGGCAGATTCGCAAACAACTCATCGAGCTGCGGATTGCTGGTGATCAGCAGGAGCTTCTTGATGGCCGCGGCCTGATTGATCTCCAGGCGCGCGAAGTGCTCGCCACCGGCTGAAGACTGCTTGCGGATCAACTGAATGCGCCCGAACAGCGCACCGTGCCTCTCCGCAAACCTCGCCAGCCCCACGGCCTTCTCGAAGTTGTCGGCCAGGCTTGGATCGTGCGGTTCCAGGATGTCGATCAACAACTCGCCGCCGACCTTCCGCACCACCACCAGGTCCGGGAACATCGGCCGAATGTCGCCCCCCGTCTCGTACGACACTTCCAGCGACCACGGCTTGCGGTCCACGTTGCGCAGCCAGCCCACGACTTGCGGATCGGCCAGTTCCTCCTTCAGCACGCCGGCCTCCCAGTTGCCGAGCTCGGCGCGGAACTGCCCGTTGCCCTCCACGTACAGGTGACGCTCCCACAGCGGATCGGACGGCTGGCGCCTGAAGTCGATGGACTCCGGCAGGTGCCAGGGCACTTCGCTCGGCTTGGCCGTGGCCAGACGCAGCTTCTCGTAGGCGCTGCGGCGTTGTTCCGTGAGCTTGTGGATGGCCTTCTTGTGCTGGTCGTACAGCGCATTGAAGGCGCCCTCGGCCAGACCCTCCAGTTCGGCCATGCGCGCGGCATTGCGCGCCAGCACGATGGCCTCGACCTTGACGTCCGTGGCATCGCGCTCGGCGTGCGCGCGCCAGTACTCCATCTGCAAACCGTGGCTGAAGACGCGGCCGGCTTCCTCGAACAGGCGGTCAATGTCCACGCTCGACGCGCCGATGTGATAGTCCGCCTCGGGCTCCGTCACGCTGGTGCCGTTTCGCACGGCCAATGTGCGCAAGCCCACATGGCTGATGGCCTTGGCCGCTGCGTCGAACAGGCCCGACGTCTTGAGCGCCGCGACACGTTCGCCCATCCAGATGACGATCTGGGCCTTGGCGTGCCCCCACGCCTCCTCGTCGATCTCGTCGAGGGTCAGGCTGCGGGCGATGGCCATGTACCGTCGCAGCGGGCTTTGCGCCCGCGCCGCATTCACGCGGTAGGTCACCAGCTCGTGCAGCGCCGCAAACAGGGCTTCGGTTCCTTCGCGGCGCTTGAGCACTACCAGCTCGCGGCTGGAGCCCGTCTCCGCCGGCGGCACCTCTTCCTGGTTGTGCAGCGACGCCACCACGCCTTGCACCGTCTGCGTATCGAAGTACGGCAGGAACAGATGCACGTCGTTCAGCGCCGCGTCCTTCTCGATCCGCCGCGCCAACGGGGTGCGGACCATGCGGCCAAGCAACTGTGCGATGTAGGTGTGATCCTCTGCACGGCGGAACGACATCATCACTTCGGCGCGCGGGCAGTCCCAGCCGGTGGACAGACTGGTCTTGAAGAACACTACGCCGATGTTCTTGTCCGCGTCGATGCGCGAAGCCTCCACCTTGCGCACGCGCCGGCCGCCCACGTCCAGATCACCGGTGTCGTGCATGGCGTGCGCCGCCTCGCCTTCGTGCAGACGGCGCCCGATCGCGCTCTCGATCACGGTCAGCGCATCGGCCAGGTTGGTCTTGGTCAACTGCTGGGCCGTGCCGTTGTCCACCTGCACCACCAGCACCGGCCAGACGGTCGCCTCTTGTTCGTCCTTGCAGTAGGCCCCCCAGGCCAGCGTCATTTGGTTCCAGCGGCGCGCCGCCTCTTCCAGCAGACCCATTTCCGCCGTCGTGGCCGATTCCGGGTGGTGGATCAGGATGCGGTCTTTCAACAGGCCCGACTTGCGCACCTCCTCGGCCGGGATGGCGACCTTGTGCACGGTGTGCGGGGCGTGCTCCAGCAGGTCCATGAAGCGCTTGGGCGTGGCCGATACGCCAATCACCAGCGGCATCTTCACCAGGCCCGCTTCCGGGTGGCCGAGCAGAAATCGCTGCATCAGCGTCTGCGCGGCCTGCGCGCCGCGGCCCGAGGTCATGCCCCGGTGCGCCTCGTCGATGACTACGTAGAAGCGGTCAGGAACGGCTCGCGCCGTGTTGGTCAGCGTCTCCCAGATCAGATGCTGACGCCCGTCACCGCGGTTGGTCAGCGGCTGGTTGACGGCGAGCTTCTGCGTGTTGATGAAGTAGATGCGCCCGCCTTGCAGCTGCGGCGCATCGAAATGCGCGTCGATGGTGATGAGCTGGCTGACGCGATAGACCTTGTCCGACTTGCTCTCGATCTTGAGCTTGGTCTGCTCGTTGAGCTCGGGCATGTCCGACACCCACAGGATCACGGCATCCGGCTGCGGTGCCCAGTCCAGCGGCCACGCCAGTTCGTCGTCCGGCTGGTCGAGGATGGCCTCGAACAGCGCCGTCATGATGATGGTCTTGCCGCTTCCGGTGGGCGCGGAGAAGGCAATGGCCTGCGGGTTGTCGGTGCTGGCGAACTTGCGCGCCGCAACGATCTTGTCCCGCAGCTGGTGGAGCGCATCGCGCTGGAAATCGAACAGCGTGACTTTCATGCCCGCGCCCCTTTCGCGTCGGCCTGAACATCGGCCCGAACGGTTTGAACGGTGGCGCGGTCTTGGCTCTGGTTGATCATGAAGTTGTGCAGGAAGTCCCGGTACAACTGCACCACCTGCAGGCCGGGGTTGGCTTTCTCGGCGACCTCCCGCACGTCCTGCGCCATGCTCTTGAACGACTCGTCGGCGTCGGTGACGACGAACACATGCGACACGCCTGCACGGCCGGCCAGCGCCTTGAGCAGACGGCCCATGCGGGTTTCATCGAGCAGCACCACGAAATTTCCCTCGGGTGCGAACAGGGCCGGCTCGGGCTCGCTGCGCTTGAGCTCCGGCCGCGGCCCCACGGCCCCGGCCTTCAGCCACAGCAGCGGCAGGATCTCCCTGAAGGCGCGGCGCAGCGACACGCGTTCGGGGTCGAGGAAGTCGAGCTTGAAATACGCCAGGTTGGCCGCAAAGCCCGCGCTCATGGGCCGCTTTTCTTCTTCCGTCACGAGCAAGGGTCCGAGCAGTTCCACCACCTGCGCCTTAAACTGATCGAACACCCGTTTGACGGGTGTGACGATGTAGATCTCGGTGATGTGCTCCTGACCGTCCAGCGCCTCCAGCCAGGCTTCGGCCTCGGCCACGTCGAACAGCACGCTGGCCTTGTGGTCCTCCGAAACGATGAAGGGGCACGGGTCCTTGACGAGCGTTTGCGGCAGGCCGTCGATCAGCGCCACGACCTGCTTCTTCTTGGCCGTCGTGTCGAGCGTCGCCGGATCGACAAAGCCGATCTGCGTGAAGCTGCGTGCCTTCTCACGTTCCACCGTCTTGCCGGTGAAGTACTCGCCCGCGAGCGTCGTGCCGTCGTCGCGGTGGCCCAACGTTGTGTACTCACTGCGCGGCCAGGTCACCGAGCGGCAGATGCCGAGTGCCTCCCAGTCTGGGTCGCCAGGCTGCAGCCCGCGGGACCGCAGCAAATCGGCCTCCTCACCGGAAATCTCGTTGTTCGTGACCAGGATGCAGCGGCGCCGGCCACCATCGAGGGCGTTGAGGACGTTGACGGCATGTAGGCTTGTGCCGCTTCCCGCGAAGAAATCGAGGATCAGTGCGTTGGGCTTGTTCTCCACAAAGAGTCGAAGAGCATCGCCGACTGCATACAGGCTCTTCGGAAAAGGAAACTTCCGCCCTGGCAGTATTTCTCGTAGCAATGACGTCCCGTAGGTTCCGGCCTCGTGCTTTCCTTCTCTCCAGGTTGTTGTGGGGCGGCTTGATTTGCCTGTCGGATCGATCACGATCCAAGAACCATCGTGTCGCTTTCCCTGGATTTCCAGCTTGCCACCTTCGAGCTTCTTGATGTTCGGCGCGGTGAGGTAGGCAAAGACATAGGGCTGCAATTCGGAAGACCCATTCTTTGAAACTCGAACGAATCCTGCCTGAAGCGCCTTTCTCAGGCTCGGGCCTGTAAGCCCCCAGTTCATCTCCATTCCATCTTCTTCTCGGATTGGAAAGACAGCGGTGCACCCCGGCATGGTTGGTGCGTCTGTGCGCGACGTGCCATGCCTGAGTGGCTCGCCGATGAGTTCTATTTGGTGCGAAATGTCGTTTACGTAGATTGGATAGAACTGCGATGGCCCTCCCTTCGGGGTTCCGCGCGCTGACTCAACATCGGTTCTGCGTAGGTACCGCCACCGAACCTCATGGGCCAAGCCCGCTCCCGAGCGGTCTGGAACGACTGCGCCACCGAGAAATACGAAGAAGATAAATTCGTCGGTGCGAGAGAAATACGTAGTCCGAGCGGTGCCCTTTGGATTGATCACCGATGAAACCATCTGGACGGTGGCCTCTGGAAACACTTGCTCCAGCAGAATTCCAAGGCGCAAGTATTCCTTCTCGTCGATGGTCACAATCAATACCGAGTCGTTCGGGTTCAGCAACTTCTTGGCCACAAGCAAGCGGCGCTCCATCATCGCCAACCACTTGCTGTGTCGCCATTGATCGTTTTCATCCACGTAGTCGTTGTTGTATTTCCAATCTCGCGCGCCGCTGTTGTACGGCGGGTCGATGTAGATGCAGTCCACCTGCGTGGCGTAGAGATACTCCAGCAGCTGCAACGCGTGGTAGTTGTCGGCCTCGATCAGCGTGTGCCACGGCGCATCGGCCGGACCATTGGCCACCGCATCCACCGGCACCAGCGACGGGAAGATCGGCTCGCCGAACTGGCGCACGACCAGGAGCTCGTCCACCGCCCACCGCACCGGCTCTAGCGCCACCCCGTGTTCGGTCGCGCGCGCAGGCGAGGCCTGGGCGGCGTCGCCGGGCTTGATGCAGGTGGCCATGCCGTCCTTGACCTGCTGGACCTGCCAAATGTCCTTCAGCGGGTCCTTCAGCGAGCCGTCACGCCGGCACACCAGGTCGCCACGACGCGGCCTGGCCTTGTACAGGGGCAGCAGCTCCGGCAGATGGTCTTCGAACACCAGGCCGAACTTCTTCTCCTTCGACGCACTGGCCCATTCAGCGGCCAGGCGCTCGCGAAGACGCGGGTCACTGACCTGGGCAATCAAATCGTGGATGGCAGACAACAGACTCTCCTCGCTGCTCGTGGGCCGCAGCGGGCCACGAACTTCATGTCAATCAGCAGTTCAATCCGAAGGGCGGGCAGGTCACCGCTGCGCCTGCGCATGGTGCGTCCGGTGACCATCATCCATTGGCGTCCGGAATTTCGATCGCGCCCATCCAGTAGCAGAGCAAGGGCGCGGGTATGCGCATGATCTGCGTGGCCGTGGCCTCGGCGCCGGGCGCTGGCACCGGCAAACCCTGCATCGGCCCGAAGTCGTCCAGCGACTTCGTGACGACGTAACCGCGCGCGATGCGCTTGGCCTGGCACAGCTCGATCAGGCCCTTCAGCTCGCGTGCGCCGGTGTGCTGGGCGCGGTACTTCACCTCGAAGGGGATCAGCTCCCCGCCCACTTCGGCGACGAGATCGACCTCGTGTTCGCGCTTGCCGCGCCAGTACGAGAAGCGCACGTTCTGCGCGTAGTAGCGGGCGAACAGGTGCTTGAACACGGCGGTTTCGGTGGCCACGCCCAGGGCAGCGGCATCCTCCAGGATGGCCTTGCCCTTGAGCATCACCGCCGGCGCAATGGCCGCATCGGCCAGGTAGATCTTGAAGCGGGCGCGCAGCACGTCCTTGCCGTAGCCGTAAGGCGGCAGGCGGTAGATCAGGTGCGTGGCCTCCAGCAGCTCGATGAAGTGCTGCGCCGTCGGGCGCTTGACCTCCAGGTTGCTGCACAGGTCCACCATGTCCAGCAGGCCGCCGTCGTGCAGGCACAGGTAGAGGAAGGTGTGCTCCAGGTCCAGCACGCGGCGCACGCCGAACAGCGCGGTCATGTCGCGCTTGAGCACCTTGTCGATGATGTCCTCGCGCAGCAGCCGCTGCGCCTGCGTGACGCTGTCTACTTGCGCGGTCTGCGGAAAGCCGCCGCGCAGCAGGTACTCGTGGAAGTGGCCGACGTAGTCTCGCCCCAGGTCAGTGGCGCGGTAGAAGTCCGCCGGCGCCCAGTCGAACAGGTCGCGCAGGCTGCGCAGCTTGGGCAGCTCGGGCAGTTGCAGACGCTTAATCTGCAGGTACTCGTAGAACGACAGCGTGGTCAGCCGGATCGTGTGCCAGCGGCCGACGCCGGACTCCTGGTCAGCCTCCACGAGCGGCATGGCCGAACCGGTGAATGCGATGCGCCGGTCCTTGCGGAAGTCGACCTGGTGCTTGACCCAGGTGCCCACTTCCTCCCCGTGATTGCGGATGAACTGGGCTTCGTCAAGCAGCAGGTACTCCGGCCCTTCGGCGCGTGGCTCACGCTCGCGCCAGGCATCGATCACGGCATCGATGCCGGCCAGCTTCAGGATTGGATGGTCGAAGGTGGCGTAGAGGATGTTGGCGGCGGGCACGCCGGCGCGGAGCAGCGCATCCGCGGCCTGCAGCATCAGCGTGGTCTTGCCGATCTGCCGCGCACCGGAGAGCATCACGGCCCGGGGCGCGGGCGGTGCGGTCAGCCAGGCGTGGAGTTCGCGGAAGGCCGCGCGCCGCCACTTGGGCAGGTCGGCAATGGCCTCGCCCCGCCACCAGGGGTTGAACTGGGCGAGGACGGCGACGAGCTCTTCCTTGGAGACTCTCATGCGCCAGATCCTACCTGAAAACACGCTTTAGTTAAAGCACACATTAACTGAAGTCGCCTCATAGCGCGAATATCCGCATCGCCGGGCGCTTGGCTTCGGGGCGGAACAGCGCGTGAATCACTGCATCGCGATCAACCCGGAGACCCCGATGCGCCACACCAACCCCCGCGCCGCCTACGCCGCGCGCACCACGCAGATCCACGCCAAGCTGGCTCGGCTGCAGCAACTGGCCGACGACCACTTCGGCCACGACCCCGACGCCGTTCACTGGGGTCACGTCGGCGACCTCGGCAGGGTGGAGCAGGCACTCGACGAGTTGCTCGCGATCTTCGGCGGCAAGGCCGAGTGACGGAGGTTGCGATGGAGATTTGCCCCAAGCTCACCCCGACCCAAGCCCTGCTGCTGCGTGCCGCCGCCCGCCGCGCCGATGGACGCGTGATCCCGCCCGCCAACCTGCGCGGCGGTGCGCGGGTGAAGGTATTGTCCGCACTCATGCAACGAGGCTGGATTGAGCCCGCCGACGATGGTCACGCGCTGACCGACGCGGGCTACGTGGTGGCCGGGCGCAAGCGGCCCGCGCTGCCGGAGGATCTCCAGCCGGTGGAGCCCCCTGACGACCTCCAACTTCTGGAGGGCATCCCGGTCCGCCCCGGCACCAAGCTCGCCGCGTTGCTGGTGGCGCTGCGCCGCCCGCAGGGCGCGACCAACCTGCAACTGATGCTGGCCACCGGCTGGCAGCCGCATTCGGTGCGCGGCGCGATCTCGGGCCTGCTGCGCAAGCGGCTGGGCCTGAACGTGGTGCTGAAGCGCAACAACGCCATCGGCGAGCGGGTGTACCGCATCGGCTGATGGTCGGCTGGGGCAGCCTGCAAACCGCAAACCCTGCAAACCTCGGTTTGCACCCTGACGGTGGCGAAGCGTCGCGCTCGCGCCCCCCGTATGGCGCCTTCGCCAGGAAGGACCCCTTTCGCCTGGGGCGAGGGTCAGAGGTCTTCCGGATCCTGCATCCACGCCGGGATGTCGCGCTGGCCCTGCAGCACACGCCAGACATCGACGTGGTCCGAGCGCTCGACGTAGAAGACGAGGTAGGGGTAGCGCGTCAGCGGCCAGGAGCGCAGGCCCGGTAAGTTCATGCACGTAGCGAGGTGATCCAGTCGCAGGATGGCGCCCGATGTGCGAGTAGGCCTGCTCCAAGGCGTCGATGAAGCCCAGCGCGGCAGCCTCGGCCTCTTCGGCCATGTAGTACGTGAGTGCATCCTCGACATCCTGCTGGGCCTGCTCGCGCGGGACGACGGGCTTGGCCTTCACGACCGGCTGCGTGTCTTGCTCGCAACCAGGCCACCGGTGCCCCGGATCGCTTCCCGGGCCTGCTCCGGCGTCGACACCTCGCGCTTGGCAAAGTGGTGCGACACGATGACGGAGGCGGAGGTAGCGGCCGCCAGCGCCGCCAGACGGGAACAGACGAACTGCGCGTTCTCCGGCACGTTCAGGTCCAGCGCGCATAGCGGCTGCAGGGGATCGAGCACGACCAGGCGCAGGCCTGGCATCGCCTTGAGCTGGCGCTCCAGGTCCGTCCATGCCGTCGTTGCTGCCGGTCCTCGGGTCGATGGATCGGGCGCGAACAGCGGCACCGCGCCGCCAGCATCGGGCAGCGGCAGCACGTACAGCCGATCCGGAATCGGGCCCAGCGCGTTCAGCCGGTTGTGAACCTCGATGGCGTCGTCCTCGGCCGTGACGTAGATCGCCACGCCGTGGCCCGCCAGCGCGGCGCCAGCAAAGTGGTCGTGCGGCCCGATGGCCAGGTCGAGGCTGCGGGCGAGGTCACCACGCAGCACGACCAGCCTCTGTTGGTGGCCTTGACGCGGGCGTTCTACTGGCAGCACCTGCTCGACGAGGGCTCGGTGGACAGCGGCAGCGAGATCGCCCGACGCGAAGGCCTGCACCACTCCACGGTCAACGAACTGCTGCGCCTCACGCTGCTGGAGCCGGCGATCATCCAGGCCATCCTGGCGGGCAAGCAACCGCGCTGCATGAGCCTGCTGTGGTTCCAGAGGAATCCGCTGCCGACCGACTGGGCGGCGCAGCGGGACGTGCTTGCGCGGTTTGACGCGTGAGGATGTGGCTCAACGAACCCAGCGGCGGGCGTCCTTCAAGAGCAGAAGCAATTGCTGTTCGCGCAACGGCGAGGCGATGAACCCGAACCGGGTGTAGAAACGCGCCGCATCTTCGTCAATGGGGTGGGTCAGCATGGCCCGCACACCGGCCTGCTCGGCGATCACCAGCGTGCGGCGGACCACATCCTGAAGCATCCCGACGCCGATCCCGTGCCCATGGTGCTCGCGTGACACGGCGAGCCTGGCCAAGATCACCACCGGCACCGGGTACTGTCCGATGCCCTTGCGGATGCGCTCCGGCGCTTCCAGCGTGTCGACCTGGCCCACAGTCAGGCTGAAGTAGCCCGCGACGCGGTCATCACCGTCGGCCACGACGAAGGTCTTGGCCGAGCCGCTGCCCTGCGCCTGGCGGGCGTGCCGCAGCAGCCAATCGTTCAGCGCAGGCTTGCCGCAGTCGAAGCCTTCCAGCCGATGCTGCGAGGCCAGGGGCTCCGGCGCCCGCAGCGTCACTTCGCGTCCCAGGGCGCCTTGCGAGCGAACAGGTCACGCAAGCCGTCGTTGGCCTGCTCGGGGCGCTCCAGCAGGTCCATCAGGGCCTGGTACTGGCTGCCCGAGACCATGAACAGGCGCTGATCCAGCAGGGTCTGCTCGGCAGCGAGGCAGGCGCTGTCGAGGATGAAGTCGGTCAGCGACTTGTGGGCCACCTCGGCGGCACGACGCAGCACGGCCTCCTGTTCCGGCGTGGCGCGCAAGCCCAGGCGGGCGGAACGGGCAGCAGGCGAGGATGCGATGGCAGCCATGGCGGCGCCTCTCTTGTTCGATCAATTGGCGTAATGTTAGCACAACCGACGCACGCGGTCCAGTTCTCCGACGCAACCGGGCACCGTGGTTGACGATGAACCGCCGCGCGTAAGTCCTTTATTTGGCTGGGGGTGGGCGCTGCGCGCACCCGCGCAGGTCAAGCAGAGAAAAGAGACGGCTCTGACCCGGCCGGCGGCCGATTTCGGGCGTCCTGGCAAGCCCGCACCCGCAGCACAGGTGGCCGGAACCCCGCGTGGCGCGGGGATCGCAGACGAAAAGGAGGGCCCGGACATCATCCGGGCCCTTGTGTGTGGTGGTGGAATACGGAACCGAACCCAAATCCGCTCTAAGGAACCGAACGAACGGTTGCCAATTTCTGCACCCCCACTGCGGAATGTTTTTTTTGTATGGTTTAGACCTTATTGCAGCAAGACAGATTAATCAGATCCATCCGTCCTACGTAGCATGGTTGCCGCATCTTCACGGCCTAGGCGGAACGCAGCATCGACCGTTGCTTGCTTAGTGCAGTCCCAGGTCGAAACAGGTGTTGATCGGCTCGGCTGCCAGTACAACCGCTCTCGCAAGCGGAACACGGTTGGAAGATTCGAGTAGTGACGAGTTAGCATCACGAACGTGGCACTGCGCTCTGCCCGATTCTGATTAGGGATTGGTGCATTGTCGGTATACCCGCCGTCGAACGCGTAGTGGCCTGCAAGGCTGACTGCAGGCATGATTGGAGGAGGAGCTGCCGCTGCTAGCAGTACTTGGCGTGCGTCAGATGCACTACCGCAACGTGTGATATCAATGAATTCTTGGCGTAACCCCAAGAATCCAGGCAATCGTGGATGAATACTATGGCAAATTTTCTTGTCAACTAGATAAGCCAGCGTGCCCAGCGCGACGCTGATGCCCAAGCCAAGTAGTGGCGACGGACGGGTGATCGCCACTTGCAACGAAGCACCACAGTTTCGCAACTGGCTAAATGTTTTGTTGTTGACGAATGCATCGAGCCAAGCTGGGTAGATGGTTTGATGCGCGAACTCAAGGCGACCACGTCGCAGACCTCGCCATTCGAAAATGCGGGCGTTATTGCCATATAGTGCACGGCACGCCGTCAATGCTGACTCGGGGCCAGTCGTCAGGCAGGAGGCGGCGATTGCGGCACCTGCACTGGTACCAACCCACTTCCGAGGCAACGACCATCCGGCATCAAGTAAGTAACTAATTGCGCCTGCCTGCCACCAGCAACGGTTGCCGCCGCCAGCAAGCACAAGCGTCGACAGTGTTGACCAACCGTGTTCGTCCGGAAATGATGCCCTGCTCGCGCCTACGTTCATGGAACCGGCTCTCCGTAGACCTGAGCACCCGAAAGTAGGCGAGGCGAGAAGGCTGCTATAAATTGTGAAACGACAATCGGGTCACTCGCACGATACCGGTCGGTGCTAACAAGCCAACGATGAAGTGCTGGTAAGCGCCAGCATGGAACTCGTGGATAGAGGTGGTGTTCGAGGTGGTAATTTGTGCCGAACATCAAGACCGTGAACAGTGGCGAGGTACGGCTCCGCGCTTTGGTGTCGTGCTCGGTACCCGTACCCGCATGCTCCTGGTAAGGGTTGAGTCCTGTAATCATTACAGTGGCTATCAGTGGCGCAACGAACAAGCAAACGGCAAACAGCGGTGCGCTGATGCAGATAGCTATCAGGCCGACCATAAGCAGCAAATGCCACACAACATTGACCAGACAGAGCCAGCGTAACGTGCGTAAAGGCAGGCCGTTGGTGCTAACCTCGGAATCAATGCGACCGGTCAACAAGGTTAGCGCCACGCGGCGATACGCAGCGTTAGCGGATAATCGTGCCAGTAGCAGGCGAGACCAGAAACTGTGGAAACGTCCAAACTGCATGCAATCGGCATCGAGTAGTTGATTCGTATATTGGTGGAGGCGGGGGGAATCGAACCCCCGTCCGCGGATGGTCCGCAGACAGTTCTACATGCGTAGCCGGTCTATTTGAGTCTCACCGTGCGCTTAGCCGATCGGCAGGCCGACGCACGGCCAGTCGCTGGTTCTCGGCACCGGCGTCGCGACGCCGCCGGTGATCAGCCTCTGTCAATAACGCTGCTCTTGGTTGCCCAAGCTAGTCCAGAGACAAACTAGTGCAGCGTCTCACCGGTGTTAGGCGGCGAGAGCGAAACGCTCGTCGTTGGCGTTTGTGGTGTCGCAGCGGATTTACGAGGTGACTGCACCTCGGCATGCCCTGGCTGTTTCGCAACCCACGTCGAAACCTGGTCGCCCCCAAGGGCCGCTATTGTAGTCCCCATTTGTGTGCCGGCGCCGGCCCATGCCAGGGGTTCGCCGCAGCCTGGTCCGAGCAAAAGATGGCGCAAGATCGCCCTATTCAACGCACACTGGAGCATGGTTGCTCTTCCGTCCCGTTGCCGCGCGGGGCAAACTGCGAAGTTCGCCGCTCGTGTCTCGCCGTGACATCTTCCGAGTCGTCCGCCAATACCGCTGCGCCAACTGGCATCCGTGTGCTGGTGGTCGACGACGACCCGCTGTCCAGCGCATTTCAGTCGCATCTGGTGTCGCTGCTCGGCCACCAGGCGCAGGTGCTGACCGATGCCAACGCCGCACTGGACGTCGCCAGGGCCCGTGGCTGCGATCTCATGCTGCTGGATCTCGGCATGCCGCAGCCCGATGGATTCGAAGTTCTGGGTCAGTTGCGCGAGTACGAAGCTGCTCGCAACTTGGCACCGCTGCCGGTCATCGCGGTGACCGGCTATGCCTCGGAGTCGGACCGGCTTCGCTGTCTGATGGCCGGCTTCACGGATCACCTAGCCAAACCGATTCAGGCGGGCACGCTGAGCAGTTCAATCGAGCGCGCGTTGGGGCCGCGCGGCGTCACGGCGGGGGGCGCGTCCGACGCCGAGCGGCTGCGCGCGACCGTGCGCCGTCTTGCCGCGGTCAAGCCGGGGGATCGCAGCTTCACGCCGACGGTCACGGAATCGTTTGCCTTGCGCTCGGCGCAATTGCTGGAGGCCTTGCGCAAGGCGGTGGCCGGGAGCGACCTCGATCAGTTGGCACGTTCGGCGCAGGCGTTGAAGTCGAGTGCCGAGTTTCTCGGCGCCAGCAGACTGGCGAGCATGTGCACCGACGCGGAGCGTGCCGGCACTGACGGCGACTGGGACCGCGCCCGCGAGCTCGTGATGGCGATGGACAACGAGCACCAGGTGGTGCTGACGCTGCTGTTCGAGTCATCCCGCTGATGCCATCCGATGCCTGACGCTGCGCGTACCGGCCGCAAATCGCTGTCGGCCGGCACCGAACTGCGCCTGCTGCGGCACCTGTCGCGGCTGTCTGGCATCGGCGCATGGCAGATCGATCCAGCCAACGGGGACGTGCTGTGGACGGATGCGCTCTACCGGATCTTCGAGATCGAACCGGCGCAGTTCGTGCCCGGCGTCGATGCGATGTTGACGTTTCTCGAGCCGGACGACCGCGTGATGCTGCGGCAAGCGATGGACAGGGCGATCGCCGAAGGCACGCCCTGGGAACTCGAATTGGCCGCGCGCACGGCTCGGCGCCGTCCGATCTGGCTACGGGTGATCGGCGAGAGACTGTGGCAAGCCGACGGCGCGGTCCTGCTGGCCGGTATCTGCGAGGACGTGACGCCGCTGTGCGAACAGCGTGATGCGTTGCATGCGCGCAGCGAGGAGGCGCGCAAGTTCGCGGCGGTGGTCGAAACAGCTTCGACGCTGGTGATCATCACCGACCCCGACGGTCGCATCGACTGGGTCAACGAAGCATTCACGCGCGTCACGGGCTACAGCCTGCTCGACGTGGCAGGTCGACAGCCCGCCGCGTTGCTGCAGGACCCCGCCGACGACGCGACCGCCTTTCCGCGCCTGGCCGCTGGAGGCGGGCCGACGGCTGGCGTCGAGCTCAAACTGCGCCGCAAGGACGGCTCGCCGTACTGGGCCCGAGTCGAACTGCGACCGTTGTGCAATGACGCGGGCG
Source organism: Burkholderiales bacterium (assembly GCA_020248785.1). Taxonomy (GTDB): domain Bacteria; phylum Pseudomonadota; class Gammaproteobacteria; order Burkholderiales; family Burkholderiaceae_F; genus JALHMQ01. Next base: position 15,562 of record JADCGX010000037.1, read on the forward strand.
AGATCGAGCACATCGTCTGCGCCCAGGAGGACATCACCGAGAGCAAGCTGGCAGCACAGCGCGCCAGTGAAGCGGGCGACTGGCTGGAAGTCGCGCGCGTCGCCGCGGGCATTGGCTTTTACTTCCGTGCCAGCGACAGCGAAGAGCTCGTGATTGACGAGCATTCGCGCGCCATCCTGGGCCTGACGCCGGAGGAACCCCATCTAACCCTCGAGCAGCACCTTGCAATGGTGCTGCCCGCCGACCGCGAGCAGTTTGTGGCAATGCGGACGCACGCCAGCCCGGAGCCAACGGAACTCGAGTACCGGATCCGCCGCCGACGGGATGGCGCGGTGCGTTGGGTCCGTGCGCTTCGGGTGACCCTGCCGGCCGGCGAGCGCGGTTCGGCGCGCATCCTTGGCGCCGTGATCGACATCACGGACCTGCGCTGTTCCGACCGGCAGCGCCGGTTGCTCACCGAGCGGCTCGCGCTCGTCAGCACGGCGCACGACATCGGCGTGTGGGACCTGGACATCGGAACCGGCAATGTGCAGTGGAACGAGCGGATGCCCGTGCTCTACGGGATCGACGCGGCGGATGCTCCCCGGCGCGTGGGGGAATGGCTCGAACGCTTTGTCTTCCCGGCCGATCACGAGCGGCTGGTCGAGTCGCTGAGGACCGATCAGGTCGCGCCCAACGGGCAGTTGAAGCGCCGCGTCGAACACCGCGTCGTGCGCGGCGACGGTCAGCTGCGATGGATGGAGAGCCAGGCAACGCATGTCACGGGCGACGACGGCCGCGTGCTGATCCTGGGCACAAGTAGCGACATCACCGACCGCAAGGACAGCGAGCAGCGTCTGCGAGACGCATTGCAGCGACTGGAGATCGCCACCGAGCGGGCACGGGTCGGCATTTTCATGCGCGACACCGTCACCCGCGCCGGCTACTGGAGCCCCGAGATGTTCCAGCTGTACGGAATGCCGGAGCAAGCGCAGGCGCCGAGCACGGAACAGGTCGTCGAACGAATCCACCCGGACGATCGCAAGACCTACCTCGGATTGTGGTTGCGGGCCATGCAGACGGACGAGTTCGACGATGTGCAGTTGCGCGTCGTGCTGCCGGACGGACGGTTGCGCTGGCTGATGATCCGAGGGCGGCGCGAAACGTCGGCGACGGGCGGATCGCTGCGAATGGCCGGCGTGACGCTCGACATCACGGCCCAGAAGCAGGCCGAAGCGGAGGCCGCGGCGAGTGCGGCCTGGCTCAAGCTCGCGACCGAGACCAGCGGCATCGGGACCTGGGAACGCGATCTCGTCACCGGCACGGGCATCTGGGATCCCACCATGTTTCGCTTGATGGGATTGAAGCCCGGCAGCGGCGTACCAGCGCGCCACATCGTCGACGCCATGGTGCACCGCGAGGATCGCGCCTCCGTCCTTGCCGCTCGCCGGCACATGCAGGAGGTGATGCATCCCATCGAGTACGAGTACCGCATGGTGCGCCCAGACGGCACTGTGGCGCACATCAACACGCGCGGCGTCGTGCTGCGCGATGACGCAGGCCAGCCCGTACGGGCGATCGGCGCCGCAATCGACGTGACGGCCAGCCGCGCGGCACAGCGCCGCCTGCGCGAGTTCAACGAGTGGTTGCAACTGGCCAGCGGTGCGACCGGCGTTGCGTTCTTCCGCCTGAGCCTGGATGACAGCACCGAATACGCGGACCGGCAGATGAAGTCGCTTTATGGCTTCGATCCAGAGGGCCCTACGCCGGGCTTCGAGCAGTTGCTCAGCGTGATCGAGCCCGAGGACCGCGAACGCGTGCTGCAGGTGCGAATGCAGTCGAATACGAGCGATGTTCCGTTGGAGACCGAGTACCGAGTGCGGCTGCCGGACGGCAAACTGCGCCAGATCTTCACGCGCCGGGCACTTCTGCGCGATGAGGGTGGGCAGCCGCTGTACGTGGTCGGGACGGCCATCGACGTCACCGCGAGCCGTTTGGTACAGGCTGAACTGCAGGCGTCCAATCAACGCCTTGCACTGGCGCAGCGCACATCGGGCATCGGGATCTGGGACTGGGACGTCGATCGCGGCACGATGACCGTCGACGATGTCATTCGCGAGTTGCTCGGCGTCGCCGCGGATTGGGTCCCCGACTTCGAGCGCTGGATGGCACTGGTGCATCCAGACGACCAGGCCCAGGCTCGACGCGTCTACGACGAGGCGCTGCCGTCGCGCCGGCTCGACGGGCGCTCGGAGTATCGCGTCGTTGCTCTCGATGGCTGCGTACGCCACATCGAAGAGCGCTTCACCATCACGCGTGACGCCAGCGGGCGCGCGGTGCGACTGCTCGGCACCAACAGCGACGTGACGCACGCGCGACTGGCCGAGCGCGAACACTTTGCCCTCATCAATCGCCTCCAGCTGGCCTGTCAGACGGCGAACATAGGCGTGTGGGAGCGGCAGGGCGACACCGAGGTCTGGAATGTCCAGATGCACGCGATCTACGGCACCGATGCGACCGGCCAGCCGAGCCGTTCAGACTGGCTGGCCAGGGTGCATCCCGACGATCGAAGCGACGTCGAGCGCAGGCTGAGCGAAATCGACCAGCAGGGCGGCGGCGCGATCGAATACCGCATCGTCCGCGGCGACGGCGAGATCAGGAAGATCCTCGACCGCTGCCGCATCGAGCGCGACGCCCACGGCTGCATCACGCGCTCGCTGGGTGTGCATCTCGACATCACCGACATCTGGCGCACCCAGCGTGAACGCGATGAACTGTCCAGCCGGGTCGAGCTGATTGCGAGCTCCATGGGTGTCGGCCTCTGGGAGTGGCGCTTGCCGGTCGGGCAGATGACCTGGAGCGAGCAGATGTTCACGCTGGTCGGCCATGACGTGCCGCGCAGCATGGGCGAGTGGCTTGCGCTGATTCATCCGGAAGACCGCGAACGGTCCCATGCGTCGCTGATCGGCGTCATCAAGCGCGGCGAGAGCATGCAATTGGACTATCGCGCGGTCTGGCCCGATGGGAGCGCGCACTGGCTGGCGAACCAGGTCCGGGTGGAACGCGGGCCCGACGGACGCGCAGTGCGCGTGTTCGGGGTGACCTGGGACATTACCGAGCGCAAGATCGCCGAGTCCGCGTTGACCGCCAAGGAGGCCGCCGAGCGTGCCAGCCGGGCGAAGACGGAGTTTCTTTCGCGGATGAGCCATGAGCTGCGCACCCCGCTGAATGCGATCCTCGGTTTCACGCAGATTCTCGAGATTGATCGGTCGCAGCCCTTGTCGGCCGTCCAGCGGGAACGCATCGATCACATCAAGCAGGCGGGCTGGCATCTGCTCACGCTGATCAACGAAATTCTCGACCTGTCGCGCATCGAGGCCGGCGCCACGGCGCTGAGCATGTCGGTGCTATCGACCCGCGAGATCGTCGAGGAAGCGCTGAAGCTCATCAAGACCGATGCGGCGCGCCGCAAGCTTGAGCTGTCCCTGGAGCAGCAGTTGGACGCGCCGCCGTCGGTGTGGGCAGATCGCATGCGCCTGAAGCAGGTGCTGTTGAATCTGCTGTCCAACGCCGTGAAGTACAACCGTGAAGGCGGCAGCATCACCGTGGAGTTGCGGGCCGATGCGCAAGGCGCGGCAGTGATCGCGGTGCGCGATGCCGGACCAGGCCTTGAACCGGCGCAGGTTGCGCGCCTGTTCGAGCCGTTCAACCGACTCGGTCTCGAAGGCTCGACCATCGAGGGCACGGGCATCGGACTGACGATCGTCAAGAAGCTGGCCGAGCAGATGGGCGGCAGCATCGCCGTGCTTAGCGAGCCCGGCGTGGGCAGTGAGTTCAGCGTCACGCTGCAGGCCGCGAGCATCAACACCGGAGAGACGGCGGCGGCCAGCCTCAGTGGTGATGGCAGCACCCGCGTGCGAACGGACGTGACCGGAAACGTGCTGTGCATCGAGGACAATCCGGCCAACCTGGCGGTGGTCGAAGCAGTCCTAAGGCTGCGACCGAATGTCACCTTGCTCAAGGCACCGGATGGCGCCACCGCGCGCGTGTTGGCCGCCGTCTGCCAGCCCGACGTGATTCTGGTCGACATGCGCTTGCCCGACACCGACGGCATGACGCTGTTTCGCGCGCTGCGTGCGCAACCGAAGACCGCACGCATTCCCTGTGTGGCCCTGTCGGCCAACGCCCTGCCCTCTGACATCGCGGCCGCGCGCATCGCAGGCTTCAGTGACTACCTCACCAAGCCGCTGTCGGCGGCCGAGTTGCTTCGTACCGTGGACGAGGTGCTGGACCCGCAGCCCCAGCCCCAATGACTGTTTCACCAGGCCGCCCCCGCAGACGGTGAGTCTCTCTGCGCAGCCGCCGTAGTGAAGTCACGCATTGAAAGAACCACGTTGGTTCGTCGGTGCAACGCGGCCTTGCGCGGCGCCTCGACGCGCGATGTCGGGGCGGATGCCGGAGCGGGACGCGCACCGAAGATCTGCCGCGGCAAGCCGCCGCTACAATCCGCGCTGCTGCGTCCTTGCGCCGCTCATCGACGGCGATCGCACTGCATTCATGCGAAACGACAAGGTCGTCACGACTCGACGTGCCGACTATCTCCCGCCTGCATTCTTGGTCGAGCGCATCGATCTCGAGTTTGATCTCGATGCGACGCGCACGATCGTCACGGCGATCCTGCGCCTGAAGAGAAACGCACACGGCCCGGGCGGCGCGCTGGTGCTCGACGGCGACGACCTCGAACTGCTTGGTGTGGAGTGCAACGGCCGCACGCTCGCCTCGGGCGCCTACGAGCCGCACGACGATCGCCTCGTGCTGCAGCCGCCCGCCGAAGCATTCACGTTGCGCATCCACAACAGCATCAACCCGCAGGCCAACAGCGAGTTAGTGGGCCTGTTCATGTCGCACGGCAACCTGTTCACGCAGTGCGAGGCCGAGGGATTCCGGCGCATCACGTACTTTCCGGACCGGCCCGACGTGATGTCGGTCTACACGGTGACGCTGCGCGCGGATCCGCAGGCGTTCCCGGTGCTGCTGTCCAATGGCAATCTGGTGACCCAGGGCCGGCTGCCGGATGGCCGTCACTACGCACGCTGGGAAGATCCATTTCCGAAGCCGAGCTACCTCTTTGCGCTGGTTGCGGGCCGCTTCGTGTGCCGCGAGGAGCGGATGCTCACGCAGTCCGGCCGCGAGGTGCTGCTGCAGGTGTGGGTGGAGCCGGGCCAGCTCGACAAGACCGAACATGCCATGACAGCGCTCAAGCGCTCGATCCGCTGGGATGAGCAGCGCTACGGGCTGGAGCTCGACCTCGACCGCTTCATGATCGTCGCCTCCAATCATTTCAACATGGGGGCGATGGAGAACAAGGGTCTCAACATCTTCAACGCCAAGTACGTGCTGGCCAATCCGGCGGTGGCCACCGATGTGGACTACGCCAACATCGAGTCGATGGTCGGGCACGAGTACTTCCACAACTGGAGCGGCAACCGCGTCACCTGCCGCGACTGGTTCCAGCTCAGTCTCAAGGAAGGGCTCACCGTCTTCCGTGACCAGGAGTTCACCGCCGACATACTGGCGCTGGACGCCGGCGCACCCGAGCAGGCGCTCTGGGCGCGCGCGGTCAAGCGGATCGAGGATGTGCGCACCTTGCGCGCCTCGCAGTTTCCGGAAGACGCGGGGCCGATGGCGCATCCAGTGCGTCCCGACTCTTATCAGGAGATCGGCAACTTCTATACGGCCACCGTCTACGAAAAGGGTGCCGAGGTCGTGCGCATGCTGCAGACGCTGCTCGGCCGCGAGGTCTTTGCGCGCGGTCTGGCGCTGTACCTCGAGCGGCATGACGGCCAGGCGGTGACCTGCGATGACTTCGTCGCGGCGATGGGCGAGGCCGCCGGGCGCGATCTGTCGTGCTTCAGCCGCTGGTACGCGCAGGCCGGTACGCCGCGCGTGGCCGTCGGCGCACGCTACGACGAAGCCAGCCGCAGCTACGAGCTGACGCTGGCGCAAACCTGCCCCCCCACGCCGGGCCAGAGCGAGAAGGAGCCGTTCCACGTTCCGGTCGCCGTCGGCTTGCTGGGGCCCGACGGCCACAACCTGCCGCTGCAACTGGACAACGAGGCCGCACCCAAGGGCACCACGCGTGTGCTCGAGCTCACCGAGGCGAGCCAGACCTTCCGCTTCGTCAACGTCGCGGTCGAGCCCGTGCCCTCGCTGGCGCGCGACTTTTCCGCACCGATCATCGTCGACTACCGCTACAAGGACGACGAACTGGCCTTCCTTGCGGCCCACGACAGCGATGCGTTCAACCGCTGGGAAGCGGGCCAGCGCCTGGCGGTGGGTCGGCTGATCTCGGCCACCGATGCGGTGGAGATGCAGCAACCGATCAAACTCGACGACGTGCTGGAGCGGACGTTCCGCACCACGCTGGCCGATGGCGCGCTCGCCCCCAGCTTCAAGGAGCAGGCGCTGCAGTTGCCGGCGGAGGCGTTCGTCGCCGAGCAGCGCGTCATGGTGGATCCCGAGGCGATCCGCGCGGCGCGTCAGGCGCTGCGCGCGCAACTGGGCAGTCGGCTCGCGAGCGAATGGCTGGCCGCGTATGGGGCGCATGCCGTCCCTGGCCCCTATTCGCCCGATCCGCTGGCCGCGGGCAAGCGTGCGTTGCGCAACTTGGCGCTGGCCTACCTGGTGGACGCCGACGCGCCCGGCGCACTGGACCTTGCCCGCAGGCAACTCGACGAGGCCGGCAACATGACCGACCGGCAGGCGGCGCTCGCCTGCATCGTCAACAGCAAGGCGCCCTACAAGGCCGACGTGCTGGTGCAGTTTGCGCGCGACTGGACCAATGAGCCGCTGCTGATGAACAAGTGGTTCCATCTGCAGGCGACCGCCATCGGCCAGCCTGGCGAGCCCCCCGTGCTCACGCGCGTGCGGCTGCTCTTGAAGCATCGCAACTTCTCGCTCGCCAACCCCAACAACGTGTACGCGCTGGTCCTCGGTTTTTGCGCCAATAACCTGGCGGAGTTTCATCACGCCGACGGCTCGGGCTACGCCTTCTGGGTGGAGCAGGTGGTGGCGCTCGATCGTCTGAACCCGACGGTGGCCGCACGCGTGGCGCGCGCGCTCGATCGCTGGCGCAAGTTCACGCCGGATCGCAGCCGCAAGATGCGCAGCGCGCTCCAGGAGGTCGCCGAAGCCCGCAACCTGTCGCGCGACGTGCGCGAGATCGTCACGAAAGCACTGGACAACTAAGCGCGGGGATCGAGGATTGAGGAGCGAGCAAGGCTCGCCCCCATCGCAGCTCCTCGATCCTCACAACGCAATCATGAAGATGCGTATCTCCCTCACCCACTACCTGATCCGCTCCGAGCGCGCGCATGGCACCGACCCCAACCTGCGTCTTCTGATCGAGACCGTCGCGCGCGCGGTCAAGACGATCAGCCACGCCGTGGGCAAGGGCGCCTTGTGGGGAGGCAATGAAGGCGGCGTGCTGGGCTCGCTTGGCAGCACCAACGTGCAGGGCGAGACGCAGAAGAAGCTCGATGTCATCGCCAACGAGATCCTCGTGGAGGCCAACGAGTGGGGCGGGCATCTGGCGGGCATGGCGAGCGAGGAGATGGACACGCCGGTGGGCATCCCGGTGGCCTACCCGCGCGGGCACTACCTGCTGCTGTTCGATCCGCTCGACGGCTCGAGCAACGTCGATGTCAACGTGTCCATCGGCACCATTTTCTCCGTGCTGCCTGCGCCTGCCGGGATGAGCGAAGACGATGACCGGGCGTTCCTGCAGCCGGGTCGCAACCAGGTGTGCGCCGGCTATGCCGTGTACGGCCCGCAGACCGTGCTGGTTCTGACACTCGGCCACGGGGTGGTGGCCTTCACGCTCGACCGCGACACCGGCAGCTTCGTGCTGACACAAGAAGACATCCGGATCCCGGCCGACACCAAAGAGTTTGCGATCAACATGTCGAACCGTCGCCACTGGGCCCAGCCGGTGCAGCGCTACATTGACGAGTGCCTGGCGGGCAGGACCGGGCCACGCGGCAAGGACTTCAACATGCGCTGGATCGCCAGCATGGTGGCCGAGGTCCATCGCATCATGCAGCGCGGCGGCATCTTCCTGTACCCCTGGGACAAGCGTGAGCCCGACAAGCCCGGCAAGCTGCGCCTGATGTACGAAGCCAATCCGATGGCCATGCTGGTGGAGCAGGCCGGCGGCATGGCCACCGACGGGCGCCAGCGCATTCTGAACATCGAGCCGACCCAGTTGCACCAGCGCGTGTCGGTGATGCTGGGCTCGCGCAACGAGGTGGAGTACGTGACCGGGCTGCACCGCTAAAGCGCAGTTGCCGACGCCATGTCGATGCTCCTGGTCGCGGCGCAGTTTGGCCTGATCGTGCTGCTCGTGGTCAGCACGCAGCCGCTGGCGACGCCGCTGGCCAACGCACTTGCCTTTGCGCTGGTGGTCCTCGCCACGTTCGTCGGCATCAGCGCGCTCGCTGCCAACCGGCCCGGCAACTTCAACATTCGCCCGGAGCTGAAGCCGGGTGCACACCTCGTTACCGACGGCATCTACCGCTGGGTGCGGCATCCGATGTATCTCGCGGTGCTGCTCGCGACGGCCGCCGCGCTGGCCGCCGATCCGCGGCTCTGGCGCATCGGCGCTTGGCTGGCACTTCTGGCCGTTCTGCTCGCCAAGGCAGGTCGCGAAGAACGCGAGCTGCTCGAGCACTTCGCGCAGTACGACGCCTACATGCGTCACACCCGCAAACTGGTGCCCTATCTCTACTGACTTGCAAGGTCGCGGCGACAATTCTTAGGACGCCGCGAAGCTCCCGGGCAACAACAGCCAAAGGCTGGCACCGCCCAACCGCAACGCCGGCCATCGCTCGTCGGCTGCTGCGGCAGGCCAGACAACAGGCTTCGACCCAGCCTCACCCAAAGCGTTGCCTGCAACTCAGCTGCGCGTCCCGCGCGAAGATGCAAAGCGCCTTTGTTTGCAAACGGATCGGGATGTCGCGGCACTGTGCCTCGACGAACTATGCCTCGACGAACTGTGTATCGACGCATTGCATAACGTTCGACGTAAGCAGAAGCAGCGGGCATACCCGTGGCGCTGAGCTTGACGGAATGTACGCCGTCGATAGACCGCGCCCCTGCGGGATGCGCGGGCCCCCTTAGGAGGGAGTCTGCCTCAAGAACTGCGCGATCTCCTGTCGGCGCAGTGGGTGACGTGATTGAGATCGGCAGGCGCCCTGGCGGCAGGCACGCGATGCACCGCGCGCGGCGCATCGTCACCGACGAGAATCTTGCCGCCTTCGGCCACGAGATCGCTGACGGCTCGGGGCAGCGTCTTCGGGGTGCGGCGTATCGAGATCGGTTTCATAGCGTCCTCGCGGGATCAATGGTGTAGCCTGCGCCACTGCCCATCCCGCATCGGTGCGTTACCGAACATAAGAGACGAGCGGCTGCCCATACTCTTCATCACAAGCCGCAAATGCAAGAAACAGCGCAGCACATAAACGCTGGGAACGTTTGAATGACCGCGCTTGACGATCCGCGCCAGAACCAACTGCTGGCGGCGCTGCCGGAAGCCGAACTGGCGCGCTGGCGACCCTACCTCGAAGCCATCGACCTGCCGCTCGGCAAGGCGCTGTACGAATCCGGCGGCAAACTGACCCACGTGGTCTTCCCGACCACCGCCATCGTCTCGCTGCTGTACGTGATGAAAGACGGCGCCTCGGCCGAGATCGCCGTGGTGGGGCACGAAGGCATCGTCGGCATCTCGCTCTTCATGGGCGGGGACTCGACCCCGAGCCGCGCGGTGGTGCAAAGCGCCGGGCGCGGCTTCCGGTTGCGCGCTGGCCTGATGATGCAGGAGTTCGACCGCTCCGGCCCGGTGCTGCACCTGCTGCTGCGCTACACGCAGGCGCTGATCACGCAGATGGCGCAGACCGCGGTGTGCAACCGCCATCATTCGCTCGACCAGCAGTTGTGCCGCTGGCTGCTGCTGAGCCTGGACCGACTGCCTTCGGACGACTTGGTGATGACGCAGGAGCTGATCGCCAACATGCTGGGCGTGCGCCGCGAAGGCGTGACCGATGCAGCCGGCGCGCTGCAAAAGGCCGGGCTGATTCGCTATCGGCGCGGCCACATCACCGTGCTCGACCGCGCCGGGCTGGAGCGGCGCACCTGCGAGTGCTACGCGGTCGTCAAGCGGGAGTACGACCGGCTGTTGCCGACCACGACGGCGAGCTGACCAGCCGCCGCCTGCGACCTCCCGACGGCGGCTGCCCATCATGATCCGGATCGACCTGCGAATCGGTTTGCGCTACGAGATCGACGCCGGCGGCGCCGATTTCGTCTTCAACATCCACGCAGCGCAGACACCCCGTCAGACGTTATCGGCCGAGACGCTGCACCTCGACCCGCCGCTCGCCACGACGCTCCACACTGACGCTGTCACCGGCAACCGCCGGCTGCGCCTGCGCGCCCCGGCCGGCGCGCTGCGTCTCGCGTACGCGGTGGTGGTGGAGTTGGATCACTACCGTACCGACCCCGCGCAATTGACCGAAGTCGCGGTGCAGGACCTGCCGCCCCAGGTGCTCGGCTATCTGTACCCAAGCCGCTACTGTCAGTCGGACCGGCTGAGCAGGCTGGCGGCGGACGAGTTCGGCACACTGCCACGCGGCCATGCGCGGGTGCAGGCCATCGCCGACTGGGTGCACCGGCGCGTGATCTTCACCCCCAACAGTTCCAACGCCAGTACCTCGGCACTGGATACGCTGGTTGCGCGCGCCGGCGTCTGCCGCGATTTTGCGCATCTCATGATCGCGCTGTGCCGCGCGGTCGGCGTGCCGGCACGCTTCGTCACCGGCACCGACTACGGCGCCGACCCTGCCCTGGGTCCATCGGACTTTCACGCCTACGTGGAGGCGTATCTGGGCCACCGGTGGGTCATCTTCGATCCCGCCGGCACCGGCATCCCGATGGGTTATCTGCGCATCGGCACCGGGCGAGACGCCGCCGATGTCGCATTCGCCACGGTGTTCGGTGGTGTCGTCACCCACGCGCCGAAGGTGAGCGCCACGGCCCTCGCGGACGCAGCGCACGGCGTGGCGTTGCCGTATCTCTGTTCCGAGGCGCTGAGTACCGACGAGGCTCTCGATACGATGGTCGGCGCATCGACTTCGGTCACTCGCTCCAACGCCAACCTTTAGCCCGGATCTATCACCGAGTCACCCCAGCAGAGGCGGCAATTCTCGCTCTTTAAACGGCATGTGGAAGCCATGCTTGGACAGAACCACTTTGGACTGTCGGAGCGACGCGAGCTTGCGTGGCACGCATGCATCCGCACAACTCCTGCGTCCGTGATGAGCATTCGGGCTAAGCGCGTGCTGACCCCACCAGCACCAGGCTGAACACTGGCGAGCCCGCGCCGACGAGCCACCTCAGCCTGTCGTCCATGACCGCCGACACGCGATCGCTACAGCGTCGCACCCCTGCCGACGGGCACTGCAAGTGCAGCGCTTTGCCTACGCAAAGCGCCTCGATACCCCGTCCGGAGAACACCCAGGAGCAACCGGCTACACGCAATCGCCGCCGCAGGGCAGCCCGTCAGCCGCGACATCGACGCGACGTAGCCAGCCGTCGGTTCGTTTACGCGCATTGCCGCCGATACGTTGTTCTGTGTGCTGGCGCACGGACTCGCCGTGTGTCAGCGCCTAGCGTGGGTCTTGGTTGAGGCGTCCTGCTCCGCAGGTGTCGGATCGAACGAGGAGATGGCATGCGTGAGTTTGCGACGAAACGCATTCTTCCCCGCTTGCATGCCGGCATCCTGCTCAGTGACGCCGTCTTCACCCGGTGCCACCGCGACCGCGCGGTCGGCACCGCTTTCGCAGCACTTGCATGAGGAGTCGATATGAACTGGGATCGCATTGAAGGCAATTGGAAGCAAGTCACGGGCAAGGCCAAGGCACAGTGGGGCAAGCTGACAGACGGCGACTTCGAGGTCATCGCAGGCCGGCGCGAACAACTGGCCGGCAAGATCCAGGAACGCTATGGGATCGCCAAGGAAGAAGCCGAACGGCAACTCACCGAATGGCAAAACCAGGCGAACGACTCCTGGTTCGCGGCCGAGAAGAAGCTAGACGCGAAGCAAGAAGCACGCGTCACTGGGTAGGCTCCAAAGCCCGTACGCGACTGCGCCCCGGGTTCGCATGCGAACCCGGGGCGCAGTCGTTTACGGACGGGAGCGCGGCGATCGGAGCCGGCGCGCCACCGGCGATGTTTACTTGATCCGCATGTCGTTCTTGACGCCCTTGACGCCGCCCACGCCACGCGCGACCTCGACCGCCTTGTTGGCGGCGGCCGTAGAGATGACGAAGCCGCTCAACTGCACCACGCCCTTGAAGGTTTCGACGTTGATCTCGGCAACTTTGAGCGAAGGCTCATTGAGAATCGCTGCCTTGACTTTGCCGGTGATGACCGTGTCGTCGACGTATTCGCCCGCGCCCTCCTGCTGCGGGGTCGAAGCACAGCCAGCGGCGGTCAACGTGGCAGCGGCGATAAAGACCGCGGAAACGAGATTGACGAGATGTTTCATGAATGACTCTCCAGATTGAAGCGAAGGAAAAACGCTAGACGCGTACGGCCGCTTCAGCGGGCGCGCCGTGTCAGCGCGTGCAATAGCATCAGCAACAGGGCCGCCCCAACCACGGCAACGAGCAGGCTGTAGAAGTTCAAGCCGGTGACCCCGGCAAAGCCGAAGGTCGTGAAGACCCAGCCACCAACCACCGCGCCGACGATTCCCAAGACGATGTCCATCAGCAGGCCCCGGCCACTGTTGTCGACGATTCTGCTGGCGATGAAGCCGGCAATCAGACCAAGAACGATCCATGCGAGTAGCGACATTTACCTCTCCTCTGGGTGGCTCGTGAGGCCTGCCGCGTTTCCGCCGCGCACGACGCGGGGGCCGGGAGCTTTAGATAAGGGTAGTCAGCGTGGCACGCGCGGTCGGTGCGCTAACGAACACAACCGCCTCGACCTCCCTCGGGTGCGCCAGCGAACAAACAAAGCCGCGCGGTCGGCCTACAGTGCTCTTTTGATTTGCGGATCTCATCTCTGGGGATCGAAAGATGAAAAACCGATGTCTGCCGTGCCCGCCTTGCCGGTCGTCAACCGGCTGATTGCGGCCCTGCCACAGCGCGATGCGCGGCGCCTGCTGGCGGTCGCCGAACCAGTCGAACTCGAGTTCGGCGCGGTGCTGTACGAGGCTGGCGCCCGCATCCGCTATGCCTATTTTCCGACCGCGAGCTTCATTTCGGAGATGATCCGGCTCGATCCGCATTCAATCGTCGAAGTCGGCCTGATCGGCAACGAGGGGATGCTCGGTGCATCGCTGGCGCTCGACGCGACCGAGTCGTCGTTGACTGCGCTGGTGCAGGGTGCAGGCCCGGCCTGGCGCTTGACATCGGCGGCGCTGTTGCGCGAGATTGAACGCAGCGCGGCGCTGCGCGCCGGCGTGCAGCGGTACGTCGCGGTCCGCATCGGCCAGTTAGCGCAGACTGCCGGCTGCACGCGCTTCCACTTGGTCGAGCAGCGGCTGGCGCGCTGGCTTCTGATGACGCAGGACCGCGCGCATAAAGACGCCTTTCGCGTCACACACGAGTTCCTTGCCTACATGCTTGGCGTGCGCAGGGTCGGTGTGACCAAAGCGGCCCATGCGCTGCAAGCGCGCCATCTGATCGCCTATCGCCGCGGCGCGGTGACGATCCTCGACCGCGCCGGCATGGAGGCCGCCGCCTGCGCCTGCTACCGCGCCGATCTGGCCACCTACGCTCGCCTGCTGGCCGCCTGATGAACGCATCGGCCTTCATGCCTTGTCGACGACCCGCCGGCGCACCCCGCGAAGACTTCCGGATCCACTCCCGAGGACGACACCCAACACGCTGCGCCGGGTTCGCGGCGCGCGGACTCCACTCCGACCGCGATCGGATAACGAAGGTCGTGGAGGCGAAGGTAAATCGAAAGGCGCAACTGCGCCAACTCCCCCGCTAGGTTTAGCGTCAAGGCTGCGCCCGCCCAGAGCAAGGCGGGCCTCCGCTACGCGCCGCACTGGAGCGTCAGCAAGCCGCCCCTACTTGGCCGGCGCCGGCACCGTGGCGCCGCCCGCAGCAGTCTGCTGGTCCAGCATGGTGTGCATCATCGCCTGCATCATGTCCATGCGCGCCTGCATCATCTGCATCTGCATCGCCTGATCGGCAGGCTTGCCCTTGCGATCCATCGCCATGCCGCCGCCCATCATGGCGCCGTCGTGTCGCATCTTGTCCATCAGATCCATCCCCTGCTTCATCTCGCGGTGCTGCTCGTCCATCAGCGTCTGCCGCTCTTCTGGCGTGCTCGCCTTGGCGAATTTGTCGTGCAGCGCCCGCATGCGCGTCAGGTGTTCGTTCATCTGCGCCATCTGCGCCTTGGCGTCCACGCAGCAGGCAGTGGGTGGCGCGGCGGGCTTGCTCGGCGCCTTGCCTTCCTGCGCTGCGACGCTGCCGGCCGCACACAAGGCGGCCAGGGTCAGGACCGTGATCGGGATTCTCTTCATGGCAATTCCTCTCTCTGGAACATGGCACAAGGCCGCGCCGTTCAAAGGCGACCGAGCAGCAACAGCACAACGATGATCAGCACGATCAGACCGATGCCGCCGCTGGGCCAATAGCCCCAATTGCGACTATGCGGCCAAGTCGGAATCACGCCAATCAACACTAGGATCAGGACAATCAACAGGATGGTTCCCAAGCTCATGTGCTTCTCCTCAAATGCGTGAGCGAACCAGCGACCGCAGGCCGCCGACGAGACTGCAATCGGCGACGCGACCGACCCAGAACTAGGATGCTTCCTTCACGGCATGGCGTCTGTGCGCTTTCGAACACAGCGCACCTCGCGGTTGCGTTGGTTCGGTAGGGCCACGGCGCTCGCTGCGCCGCCACCCACCGCTCATTTCAGGCCGAAGCCAGATTTGGCCGACGCGATGCAATTCTCCTTGGCCTCGCCCGCCGTCGCGTCGCACTTCTCGATCGCGACCGCATAGTCGGCGGCACGCATGTCGGCGGAGGATTCCTTTCGCGCGGCATCGACCTTCTGATCCATCCTGGCCTCGGCCAATGCCTTGGTTTCGACCGCCTTGGCTTCCTTGACGCAGACATCCTTGGCATTGCCCGCCTGATCGTCGCAGTGTTCCTTGGCGACCGCGTAGGCCGTCTCGGCGCGCACGATCAGCACCTTGCGCTGGTCACTGGTCTTGCCGCTGTAGCGGGCCTCCAGTTCGGCGCGGGCGACCTTCTCCTTGGCGGTCGCCTGCGCGACACAAATGTCCTTGGCGTTGGCGGCGAGTGCGTTGCAGTCGGCGCGATCGGCCTTGTGGTCGGACTCGATGCGCGCGCGTGCGGCCTGGTAATCGGCCTTGGTCGTCGTGCCGGCCTGCGCGAAGGGCAGCCCCAGCAGCACCAGCGCAATGAGCGAAGTCTTCAGAGCGAAATGCTTGCACATAGATTCCTCGTGGTTGATAAACACAACGTCGGCGAGGCGGGTGCCTCGGCGCCGCCTGGCCGATGGTTCACAGAATCGAGCGTGCCGCAGCCGTGCTCGTCGGGGGTCAGTCGTCGAAGTGCATGCGCTGGATGGATCCAAGCAAACCGATTTCCTCGCTAGTGCGATTCAGTGCGAGGCCAAGCCAGATTGCGCATCCCAGCGCGGACAGCCCGAGGGCAGCGGTGACGACGAGACTGACGGTGCTCATGAACACTCCTGGATTTGGCGGCCCGCAGCGCGCAACTGGAAGCCCGACAACGGCGCGGCACGGAAGCGCAAGGTAGCGACCACCACCGCACGAGTCTGTTCGGCACCGCACGCCGCCGGGAACACGCCAACACGCGCTGTACGCTGTCGGACCGAGACGCCAGCGGTTCGTGACGGCACACGATGTGCTCACCACGTCAGGTAAGACGCCTTTGCCTTCTGTCCCGCAAGGTCAACCTCTGGACCACCGGCGCAGGACTTCATCCGTTCGTCGGACGGATCAATGCACGACCGAACAGGGAACGATGATGATCAAGCAAGCACCGCTGCAAGACGTGCTCGAGGCGGCGCGCCTCACGCGCGCGGGACGGTTGCAGGAGGCCACTGCGCTATTGCAGCGTGCGCTCGGCGGCGCAAGCGAAGGGCGCGGCCCAGCGGCACAGGCAAACGATGACGGCGACGTTATTGACGTGCCGTTCAAGGAAGTCGATGGCGACCGCGATGGCGCAGCAAGCGCAGACCTCGGCAACGCGCAGCACACCGCGCGAGCGACGGTGGCGTCGTCAGATCACCGAGACAGCCAAGACCACCAAGACCACCAAGCCAACCAAGCATCCACGCCCAAGGCGCAAGGCACGGCGCAGGCGCAGCGGCCTGCGGCCGATGCAGGAGCGCACGCGCCGTCCTCGCTGGCGTCCGTTCTACGGCGCTTCGGCGTGCGCTCTGGATCGGGCATGGGACACGCGACTGCGTCGCAAGCTGACCACGTCGACCACGGGCCCGGCCGCTTCATCCGCAGCAGCTTCACCAACGCCGCCGGCACGCGTGAGTACCGGCTCTATGTCCCCAGCAGCTATGCCGGCGAGGCGATGCCGCTGATCGTGATGCTGCACGGCTGCAAGCAGTCGCCCGAGGACTTTGCGGCCGGGACGCGCATGAATCTCATCGCTGAGAAGAAGGGCTGCCTGGTGCTGTATCCGGCGCAGTCCACCCAGGCCAACCCGTCCGGCTGCTGGAATTGGTTCAAGCGCGAGGAGCAGGCGCATGGCCGCGGTGAGCCGTCGATCCTCGCCGGCATGGTGCGTGAGGTGATGGCGCACTGGGCGGTGGATGCAGGGCGCGTGTCCGTGGCCGGGCTGTCCGCGGGCGGCGCGATGGCGGCGGTGCTGGCGGTGACTTACCCGGAGCTCTTTGCAGCGGTTGGCATCCACTCGGGCCTGGCGTGCGGCGCCGCGCAGGATCTGCCCTCGGCCCTTGCCGCGATGCGCGGCATGCCGCCGATGCCCCTTGCATCGGACAGCAGCGCGGCCGGCGCGCCCATGCCGACGATCGTCTTTCACGGCGACCGCGACCACACCGTGCATCCGTCCAACGGGAAACAGGTGGGCGAGCACGTGCTGCGCGCCGCCTCCGCCAAGCACGGCACGGCGGGCGCGGCCACCGAGGAACGCGGGCAAGCGCCGGGCGGTCATCCCTACACCCGCACCATGCATCGGGACGCCGCCGGCAACGCAGTGCTCGAACACTGGGTCGTGCACGGCGGCGGCCATGCGTGGTTTGGCGGCAGTACCGCGGGCTCGTACTGCGACCCGCGTGGGCCGGATGCGTCGGAGGAAATCAGCCGCTTTCTGTTGGCGCGCGCGCGCTGATGTGCACGATGCCATGGGAGCAAAGTAGGCACGTTGAGTCGAGCGCTGACTCGATCGTTGAGTCGAGCGTTGAGTCGCGCGCTGCGTGGCGCGCTAGGCTGGCGACGCACGCATCGTGAGCGAGCGCCCATGGTCGCGCCGCCGACTTGACCCGTTGATGTTCTTGCCGCGCGACCGTTGGGGCCGCGAGCCATCTTCGCTGACGTGACGCACGCAACGTCGGCGCACTGATTGCCGCATGCGGCAATCAGTGTGAATGTGGCGTCATGCCACTGCTACGCTCGTGCATGACCTCCGCATTCGACACCCTCGGCCTCGAGGCCGCGCTGACCAAGGTCCTTGCCTCCCTTGGCTACGAAGAGCCGACCCCCATCCAGCAGCAGGCGATCCCGCCGCTGCTCGAAGGCCGCGACCTGCTGGGGCAGGCAGCCACCGGCACCGGCAAAACCGCCGCCTTCGCCCTGCCGCTGCTGCAGCGAGTCATGGCGCGCAAGAGCACAGCCTCTGCGCCGGACGCGCTGGTGCTGGTGCCCACGCGCGAGCTGGCGATCCAGGTGGCCGAGGCACTGCACAGCTACGGCCACGCGCTCGGGGCGCTCACGCTGCCAATCTATGGTGGCGCGCCCTTCGCACGCCAGGTGCAGGCGCTGCGGCGCGGCGTGCATGTGGTGGTGGCCACCCCGGGCCGTGCGCTTGACCACTTACGGCGCGGCACGCTGTCGCTCGAGGCGCTGCAGACCGTGGTGCTCGATGAAGCCGACGAGATGCTCGACATGGGCTTTGCCGAGGACATCGAGCTGATTCTCGAGGCGGCACCGGCCGAGCGGCAGACGGCACTGTTCTCGGCCACGCTGCCGCCGCGCATCGCCGCCATTGCCAACAAGCACCTGCGCGACCCGGTGCGCGTGCAGATCGCGCGCGAGAAGGCCGCCGCGGGTGCCAAGCCGCGCGTTCGGCAGACCGCGTACATCGTGCAGCGCGCGCACAAGGTGGCGGCCCTGGGCCGCGTGCTCGACCTGGAGTCGCCGCGGCTGGCCATCGTGTTCGCTCGCACGCGTACCGAGGTGGACGAGGTGGCCGAGAAGCTGCGCGGCCGCGGCTACCAGGTGGAGGCGCTGCACGGCGGCCTGTCCCAGGACCAGCGCGACCGCGTGATGAAGCGCGTGCGCGCCGGTGCCAAGGCCGGCGGCAAGGCGAACACCACGGGCGAGGGCGGCGGCATGGACCTGCTGGTGGCCACCGATGTCGCCGCGCGCGGGCTGGATGTGGAGCACCTGACGCACGTCATCAACTTCAACGTGCCGGCCTCGCCCGAAAGCTACGTGCACCGGATCGGCCGCACCGGCCGCGCCGGGCGCGAGGGCGTTGCGATCACCTTCGCGGAGCCGCGCGAGCACCGACTTCTGCGCAACATCGAGCAGCTCACCAAGACGAAGATCGAGGTCGCGAGCCTGCCCACGGCGATGGACGTGCGTGCGCGCCGGCTCGACCTCACCCGTGGCGCGCTGCGCGCGTTGCTAGAGGCAGGCATGCTCGACGGCTTTCGCGTGGTGACCGAGGAACTGGCGGGCGAGTTCGATCCGCTGGATGTGGCCGCGGCCGCGGTCAAGCTGGCACACGAGGCCACGCAGGGGCCAAGCGCGTCCGAAGAAGAGCACATCCCGTCACTACCCCCACCGCGCGAACACACGCCTGCCGGCAAGGGCAAGGCAGGTGGCGCGCCCTGGGAGCGCAGCCCCAAGGACACGGCTGCATCTGATGGCAAGAAGAGGGCTCCAAAGCCGGGCCGCGCATCAAGCGGCACCATGGTCCGGCTTTGGGTAAGCCTGGGCCGCCAGGCAGGATTGCGGCCGGCAGACCTGGTGGGCGCGATTGCCAACGAGGCCGGCATCAGCGCGCGCGACATCGGCGGCATCGACATCGAGGACCGCTTCAGCCTGGTGGAGGTCTCGGACAGCGTGGCCGAGCAGGCGGTGCAGGCGTTGCGTGCCACTTCCCTGCGGGGCCAGCGCGTGGTGGTACGGCGTGATCAGCCGAAGAAGTCGACGCAACAGTCCTATGCGCCGATGCCGAGGGTCTTGGACAAGACGCACGGCGGCAAGAAGGACCATGGCGGGCCGAGTGCGGCGGCCAGGCCGTTGCGCAAGGCAGGCGCATGAAAGACGGCATGAAGCGGCATGACGCCGCGGGATGAGACAGGGCGCTGCTGCCGACGCGCGGCGGCGGCGCGCATCCGGCGTGATTCCGTCAACCGACAGGCGATCTCAAGGCGGCCGAGAGTCGCCGCCCTGGCTCCCCCGGGTGGATGTGTGGCATGAGACTGTCACAGCTTGTCCGCCATGCGCGCCGCCGCAACCGCCGCAGTGCGGACAGTGCCAGTGAAACTTCCCTTTGAGCCGCCACGTGCCTTGGTGAGTTGCTTGCGCGGCAGCTCGCAGCCCGAACGTCATCCCGACTACGACATCGGCGATGGGCATCGCGGGCGCGCTCGGCGCTCGCGTGTCCACACAATCACTCGCCAGCCGAGCGGCAAGCGCTGTGCGGCCAGCCGCAATGCAGACCACGCTCCTAAAGTTCGATCTCGTCGCGGATCGCTTCGATGCCAGCCTTGGCGCACAGCTCGTCCGCCTCACCGCTGGGCGCACCTGACACGCCGATGGCACCGAGTAGCTGACCACCGGCGCTGATCTGCACGCCGCCGCCGACCGCAACCACATTGGGAATCTGGCGGATGCCCGCGGCGGGCGATTGGGGCGCTGTCAGGCGGGCGAACTCCAGTGTGTCGGTGCGAAAGCTGATCGCGGTGTAGCCCTTGCTGATGGCGGTCTGCACCGTATGAGGACCAGCCAGACGGTCGCGCAGCAGGGCTTGGGCGATGCCGCTGCGGTCGACCACCGCCACCGCCACCTGGAAGCCGCGCTTGCGGCAATCGGCCACGGCGGCGTTGACCGCCTTCAGCGCCGTCTCGGGCGTGAGCAGGCGGATTGCGTAGGTGCCGCCGCCGGCCGCCTGGGCCCCAGTGGTCGCGAGCATCGACAGGGTCAGTGCGGTGAGAACGGCGCGCATGGTGGTCTCCTCTTGGTTACAGGTCAGCGCTGAATCCGCGCCACCGCCGCATGCATCACTTTGTCGGCGCTTGCGGCGGCACCGCAGGTGTTGGCTCGGGCTGCGCCGGCGCGGCAGGCATGTTGGGCTGCGGTGCCGGCAGCGCGTTGGCCGGCACCGGCAGCATTACACCGGGCGCGATCGGGATCTCGTTGACGACGGTGACATTGTTGACCCAGTGACGCGTCTCACCGAAGCAGGTCGTGGGCAGGCCAACCTTCTGTTCGTAGTGCAGCGACACACGCCGACCCATGGCTCGGTTGATCTCTTCGACCACCTTGTCGTCCCACACAGTGAAGAGGAACTTCTCGGGCGCGGTGCCGGGCATCGTCACCATCGCCAGTTCGCCTTCCCAGGTCTTGCACAGCCAACCCTTCTGGCTGAGCTTTTGCACGTACCCGGCGCGCTCGCCGGAGGAATAGCTCCAGTTCAAGGCGAACAGGAACCACAACACGGCCAAGACGATGGCCGGTACGACGGCGTAGAGCACGAACTTCTTCATCTTCTTCGTGGCCCTCGATGTCGCTGCCGCCGCCGCGCTAGCGCCGCTTAAGAAAGTGGATGTATTCCTTGCCCACCGTCTCCTGGCCGAGCAACTCGTTGCCCGTCTGGCGAGCAAAAGCCTGAAAGTCGCGCACCGAGCCCGGATCCGTGGCAAGAATGCGCAACACCTGCGAGCTCGCCATCTCGGCCAGTGCCTTTTTCGCGCGCAAAATCGGCAGCGGGCAGTTCAGACCCCGCGTGTCGATCTCGCGGTGAAATTCGTGGACGGACATGCCTTGATCCGGATTGCTCATGATGCAGCCTTGGTGTTGCGTTCTAGGGCGACGGCGGACCGCGAAAGTGTACCGGCAAGCCTCGCGCGCGGAGCCAGTCGGCCAGCGCCAGCCCCGTGGCCATCGGCCAGGGCCGCACCCGCTCGGGCGCGATGAGTTTCACTTCGGCGAGTTCCTCACCAAGCGCCAGCGTGCCCTGCGCGGGCACGTGATAGCCGAGGATGAGCTGGTTCATTCTGGGAAAGTCGTAGGCGCCGATCAGCGTGGCTTGCGGGGCATCGAGCCCGGTCTCTTCCTTGACCTCGCGCAGCACGGCACTGGCCGGTGACTCATCGCACTCTAGAAACCCCGTGACGAGCGCGAACATGCTGGGCGGCCAGGCCACATTGCGCGCGAGCAGCACCTTACCCTCGTATTCGATGACCGCGGCAACCACAGGCGTTGGGTTGTCCCAATGCACCCAGCCACAGGCTGCACAGGCAAGTCGCCGACGGCCGCCGTGCGACCCAAGCGCGAGTGCACAAGCGCAGCGCGGACAAAACCGGTAGCCGATCGGCTCAGCCACGGCGCTTGGCCTTGTCCCGGATGGCCGCCAATGCGGGGGGCAGTGGCCGCACCAGGCCGGTCATCGCCACGCCATTGGCTTGCGCCCAGGCGCTCACCGTCGCCGTGCGATTGGCCGTCAGCGGATGCGTCCGCAGAAACTCCACCTGCGTCATGCCCGCAGGCATCTTGGCCTGCAAGGTGTTGAAGGCTGAGAACAGTTCGACCGCGCCAGACAGGTGGCCGTACTCAGCCGCGATGACGCGCAGTGCCACGTCATCGGCCTCGCGTTCCTGATCGCGGTTGAACGACAGCAGGGTCAGCACGCCGGCCTGGTTCAGCGCCCCGCCCGCGGCGCTGCGACCGAGCTCGGCCGTCACCACCGACAGCAGCACGCCGACTGCCACGCCGCGGCCAAGCGCTGCGGCCGGATGACGGTGCTTCAGGTGCGCGATCTCGTGCGCCATCACCATCGCGACGGCATCCTCGCTGTCGAGCTTTTCGATGAGACCACGGAAGAAGACGGTCTGCCCACCCAGCGTGGCGAAGGCATTGACCACCGGCTCGTCGCGAAAGCCGACGCGCACCTGCATGCCCGAGGGCAGGTGCATGCGCGCGGCCAGCCGGTCGGCCAGCGCCTGCAACTCGCCCTGCGCGGCGCGGGCAGCTTCCGACTTCGGCGGCGCGACGAGGTCGAGACCGGACGCCAGGCGCGCCTCGTACTTGAAGGGCAGGCGCGGCGCCAACCACTGGGCGCCATAGGACACCGCGACCACGCTCACGACCAGGATCGCGAGGCTGCCGACCAAGAGCCACGCGAACTCCTTGAGCGGATTGTCTTCGCTGGCGTTGATGCCTTCTTCAGGCAGCCGGTTCTCGTACTTCACGTCGGATTCTTGCTGACGGCGCGCGAGCGGATCGAACCCTCGCCGATCAAGCGCGATCGTCCGGTACCGACAAAGCGCGCAGCCTCGCTGGCCGGGATCATGGCCGTGCCGAAGGCGACCACCTCGATCGACGGCGCCCAGCCGCTGGTGATGGTGGTGGACTCGAAGCGCACGCACACCACGAGGCTCGAGCCGCGGCGCCGGGCCTCGGCCTTCAGCCGAAGCAGCGCTTCACGGCGGGCGCGCTCCATGAGCGACTCATAGGAGCGGAAGCGGCCACCGAAAAGGTCGCGCAGCCCCGCGACGAAGGTCTTGAAGTAGTCCGCGCTGATGACGACCGTGCCGGTGACGAGAAAGACCTCCTGCGGCGTGATGCCGTCGGGCGGGAAGCGAAACGTGAACGCGAGCACGTCCTTGTACTGCTCCTCGCGCGCGCGGATCGAGGCATAGTGGCGCCGCTCGTTCATGCGCCCGGCAAGGAAGCCGATCGCCAGCAGCGTGAGAAAGACGCCAAGTTCGAGCAGTGCGCCCACGGCCCGCTCAGATGTTTTCGAGCTTGACCGCGCTGCCGTAGGCGAGGATCTCGGCAGCACCGACGGCGATCGAGGTGGTGGCAAAGCGCACGTTGAGCACGGCGTTCGCACCCACGGAGCGCGCCTCGGCGATCATGCGATCGGTCGCCTCCTGCCGCGCCTCCTGCATGAGCTCGGTGTAGCCCTTGAGCTCGCCGCCGACGATGTTCTTCAGCCCCGCGAAGATGTCTTTTCCCACGTGCTTGGCGCGCACCGTGGAGCCTTGCACGATGCCCAGGTGGGCGACGATGCGTTTGCCCGGAATGAGTTCGAGGCTGCTGGTGATCATGCAGGCAGTGCCTCCTTGGTGTTGCTCAGTTGCGGTTGCTGGGGATGCAGCCGCGCCAACAGGTGCGAATCGACGAACTGGCCGTCACGCAAGGCGTTGGCGCGCAGCGTTCCCTCAAGCTCGAAGTCGAACTTGCGGTACAGCGCGATCGCCGCGGCGTTGTCGGTGTACACCTGCAGTTCCAGGCGAAGGTAGCCGGCCCAGTTGTCGGCCCAGTCGAGCAGGCGGCACATGAGTTCGCTGGCGATGGCGCGCTTGCGCCAGTTGGCCGCCACGCAGATGCCGAGCGCACCCACATGCTTCTGGCGCAGCGACGGGCCCGCCGGATGGATGCCGGCGCTGCCGATCACCACGGGCGTCGCGCCATGAGCATCGACCGCGAGCAGGTGCAGCGAAGCCGGCTGCGACACCTGATCCTCCAGTCGCTTGCGCCACACGTCGACGGATGGAAACGGCAGTTGCAGCAAGCCGGAGAATACGGCCGGGTCCGACATCAGGCCGCAGAGCATCTCGGCGTCCGCCGGTGTGGCGCGACGATAAACGGGTCCGCTTTGCATGTCCTCCCCCTTGGCGGGCCTGCGCCCACCGCCTTGCCTAGGCGCGCTGCTCGGCCCAGCCCCGAACGCTGGCGAGTGCGGCGGCAAGCTTGCTGGCGTCGGTGCCGCCGGCCATGGCCATGTCGGGCTTGCCGCCGCCCTTGCCGCCGACCTGCTGGGCGACGAAGTTCACGAGGTCGCCCGCATTGATCTTGCCGGTCGCGTCCCGCGTCACGCCGGCGGCGAGCTGGACTTTGTCCCCATCCACGCTCGCCAGCACGATCGCGGCCGTCTTCAGCTTGTTCTTCAGCTGATCCACGGTCTCGCGCAGCACCTTGGCGTCCGCGCCATCGAGCCGCGCTGCCAGCACCTTGATGCCCTTGATGTCCTCGGCCTGTGCAGCCAGATCGTCGCCCTGGCTGGAGGCCAGCTTGCCCTTGAGCCGCGCCAGTTCACGCTCCAGGCTCTTCACCGCCTCCTGCATCTGAGCGATACGGCCCGTCACCTCGGCGACCGGCGCCTTGAGCGCGGCGGAAACATCGGCCAGGCGCGAGTCCAGCAGCTGCACATGGTTCACGGCATTGGCGCCGGTAATCGCCTCCACGCGCCGGATGCCGGCAGCCACACCGCCTTCCATGACGATCTTGAACAGGCCGATGTCGCCGGAGCGCTGCACGTGCGTGCCGCCGCACAGTTCACGGCTGCTGCCGATGTCGAGCACGCGCACCGTGTCGCCGTACTTCTCGCCAAAGAGCATCATCGCGCCGAGCTTCTGCGCGTCGCCAATCGGCATCACGCGCGCACGGGTGGCCGCGTTCCGCAGGATTTCGGCGTTGACGATCGCCTCGACCTTCTTGATCTGCTCGACGGTCACGGGCGCGTTGTGCGAGAAGTCGAAGCGCGTCTTCTCGGCATCGACCAGCGAGCCCTTCTGCTGCACGTGGGCGCCAAGCACTTCGCGCAGCGCCTTGTGCATCAGGTGCGTGGCCGAGTGGTTGCGCATGGTGGCGGCTCGCTTTTCGGCGTCGACCCGCGCGGTGACGCTGTCGCCCACCTTGAGCGTGCCCTCGACTACACGGCCATGGTGGCCGAACACGTCGGCCTGGATCTTGTGCGTGTCCTCGACCACGAAACGCATGGTCTTGTTGCGCAGGTCGCCCGAGTCGCCGATCTGGCCGCCGGACTCCGCATAGAACGGCGTGTGATCGAGCACCACCACCGCATCGTCGCCCGCGCCGGCCTGCTCGACCGCCGTGCCGTCGACGTAGATGGCCACCACCTGCGCGGTCTCGCGCACCAGCGCCTCGTAGCCATGGAAGGTCGTGGGCTTGCCGCTGTAGGCCAGACCCTGCGCCATCTTGAACTTGCCGGCCGCACGCGCCTGCTCGCGCTGGCGCTGCATGGCAGCGGTGAAGCCCGCCTCATCCACCCTGAGCCCGCGCTCGCGACACACGTCGGCCGTCAGGTCCAGCGGAAAACCATAGGTGTCGTGCAGCTTGAAGGCGGTCTCGCCGTCGAGCGGCTGGCCCTGTGCCAGCCCTGCCAGCGAAGACTCCAGGATCTGCATGCCGTTCTCGATCGTCTGGAAAAAGCGCTCTTCTTCATGCCGCAACACGTCGGTGACGCGCTGCGCGTCGCGCCGCAGCTCGGGATAGGCGTCACCCATCTCGACTGCCAACAGGGCCACCAACGTGTGGAAAAACGGCTTGCGCGCGCCCAGCTTGTAGCCGTGGCGGATCGCCCGGCGCGCGATCCGCCGCAGCACGTAACCGCGGCCCTCGTTGCCCGGAATCACGCCATCGACCACCGTGAACGTGCAGGCACGGATATGGTCGGCGATTACCTTCAGCGACGGCGAGCCAGGATCGAAGCCCTGGCCGCCGGCCGCCTGCACTGCACCGCGCGCGGCAGCCAGCAGGTTCAAGAACAGATCGATCTGGTAGTTCGAGTGCACGTTCTGCAGCACAGCGGCCATGCGCTCCAGGCCCATGCCCGTATCCACGCTCGGCTTGGGCAGCGGATGCATGACGCCCGCGTCGTCGCGGTTGAACTGCATGAACACGTTGTTCCAGATCTCGATGTAGCGGTCGCCGTCGGCGTCCGCCGATCCGGGCGGGCCGCCGGCAACCTCGGGACCGTGGTCGTAAAAGATCTCGCTGCAGGGACCGCAGGGGCCGGTGTCGCCCATCATCCAGAAGTTGTCGGAGGCGTAGCGCGCCCCCTTGTTGTCGCCGATGCGCACGATGCGCTCGCGAGGCACGCCGACTTCCTTCTCCCAAATGTCGAACGCTTCGTCGTCCTCCGCGTACACCGTGACCCACAGCTTCTCGGGCGGCAGCTTGAAGACAACGGTGAGCAGCTCCCACGCGAACTTCAGCGCTTCACGCTTGAAGTAGTCGCCAAAGCTGAAGTTGCCCAGCATCTCGAAGAACGTGTGGTGGCGCGCGGTGTAGCCGACGTTTTCCAGGTCGTTGTGCTTGCCACCCGCGCGGATGCACTTCTGCGAGGTCGTGGCGCGGCTGTACGGGCGCTTGTCGAAGCCGAGGAACACGTCCTTGAACTGGTTCATCCCTGCATTGGTGAACAGCAGCGTCGGATCGTCGCCAGGCACGACCGGCGAGGACGCGACAATGGTGTGACCATTGCTCTCGAAGTACTTGAGGAACGCGGTGCGAATTTCAGCGCTTTTCATGGTGTGTGCTGCGAACGCGGGCGCGAGTTCACGCGCCGCGGCAGTCACACCGCGGCGCGCTGCGCCACTGAAGACGGGGAGCAAACGATGATACCCGCGGGCCCTTGGCGAGCCCGCGTTTGCGCTAGCGATGGCAGATGCTGGCCAGCGTCTCGACGGCCGGATGTTGGGCGCCAGCCACACGTGCTGCATGCGCCAGGCCGGACAGGCCAAAGACGACGATGACGGCACCTGCCAGGACGCGCAGCCATGGCAGCGCCGCGATCCCGCGGCCGTTGCCACTTAGGCCCGACAGGCGCGTTGCGGCCACGTCGACCAGCAACAGGTTGGGCAGGGTGCCCAGCCCGAAGGCAAGCATGACCAGCGCTCCCTGCACCGGTCCGCCGGCCACCAGCGCGAGGGGCAAGGCGGCGTACACCATGCCGCAAGGAATCCAGCCCCAGGCCAGCCCGGCCGCGCTGGCCTGCGCGAACGAGCGTGGTGGATAAACGCGGCGCGCCAGCGGCCCAATCAGCTTCCACAGGCCAAGACCAACGGGTTCGAGCCGTTTGAGCCAGGCGCTGCGTCCGAGCAGCGAGCCACCGATCACCAGCAGCATGGCGCTGCCGATGAGCAGCAGGCCAATTTGCACCGGCAACACATCCGCCGCGTACAACTGTCCGCCAATGAGCCCGACAAGGGCGCCGGCCAGCGTGTAGCTCGTGACGCGTCCCAGGTGATAACCAGCGGCCAAGCGAGACGCCGGTACCGCACGCGGCCGATTCACTTGCAGCGCGCCGATGAAGCCACCGCACATACCCGCGCAATGCAGCCCGCCGAGTAGGGCGAGCATGAACGCGGCAACCGCCTGGGTAGTCAGTGGGTCAAGCATGGAACGGTGTTGCAAAAGCGCTCGCCAAAGGCCCCTCGCTTGGCGAAGGGCTGGGATTGGCTGGCTGAGTGACGAGGCAGGGCGCTCGGCAGACCGGAGCGCAGCCCCCAGGATTGCAGTGCTTGCGCGCGCGCAAGTGCGGCTCGCGAGGGTCGCGTGCCCGCCCGGCCCCGGCTAGACGATCTTGGAGTACTTGCGCACCCGTTCGTCGTTCTTCAGGTACCGGTCAAAGCTCATCGCGATGGCGCGGATCAGGAGCTTGCCCCGCGGCAGCACGCTGACCCACTCCTTGGTGTTCTCGACCAGGCCCTCGTCCTCGAACGGCTTGAGCTCGGCGATCTCGCGCTTGAAGTAGTGGTCGAACTTGATCAGGTGCGCCTGCTCGATGGCCTCCTTGCTGACCTCGAAGTGGCACATCAGCGACATGATCACCGCGCGACGCACCAGGTCATCCATGTCAAGCAGCACGCCACGCGCCGTGGGCAGCTGGTCCTGCTTGAGGCGGTCGTAGTACTCGTCGAGTTCACGCACGTTCTGTGAGTAGGTCGGGCCGATCTTGCTGATCGAGGACACGCCCAGGCCGATCAGGTCGCAATCCGGCCGGGTCGAGTAGCCCTGGAAGTTCCGATGCAGGCGGCCCTGCTGCTGGGCGCGCGCCAGATCATCACCGCCCTTGGCGAAGTGATCCATGCCGATGTACTGGTAGCCGGCCTCCGTGAGGCGGCTGATGGCGTCGAGCATGATCCCCATTTTTTCCTGCGACGAAGGCAGGTCGGCCGATTCAATGCGCCGCTGCGGCTTGAAGCGCTCAGGCAGGTGCGCGTAGTGATACAGCGCGATCCGCTCCGGCTGCAGCGCAAGCACCTGGTCCAGCGTGCGAGCGAAAGTCTCGCGGCTTTGCTTGGGCAGGCCGTAGATGAGATCCATGTTGACCGACTTGAAGTCGGCCTGGCGGGCGGCATCGATGGTCGCCTTCGTCATCTCGAAGCTCTGGATCCGATTGACGGCCTTCTGCACCTCGGGGTCGAAATCCTGCACGCCGACAGAAATCCGGTTGAAGCCGAGTTCGCCCAGCGTGGCGACCTTGGTCGGTGGCGTTGAGCGCGGGTCGACCTCGATGCTGTACTCCCCCTTGGGCGCCATGGGAAAGCGCGCCGTGAGCATCGCCATCACGCCGCGCAACTCGTCGTTGCTTAGAAAGGTGGGCGTGCCGCCGCCAAAATGCAGTTGCTCGATCTGGCGCGAGCCAGTCATGCGGGCGGCAACCAGGTCCGCCTCCTTGCGCAGCGCCTCCAGATATTCAGCACTGCGGCCATGGTCTTTCGTAATGACCTTGTTGCACGCGCAGTAATAGCAGACGGTCGCGCAGAACGGCAGGTGCACGTAAAGAGACAGCGGCACCACCGCGTTGGCGTCGCCCCGCTTGCCGAGCCAGTTGGTGAGCACATTGGCATCAAACGCCTCGACAAACCTGTCGGCGGTCGGGTAGGACGTGTAGCGCGGGCCTGGCACATCGAAGCGGGTCAAAAGGGCCGGGTCGGGCACGGCCACTTCGCTTCGGGTCGACATCAACATGGTTTGACCTACTGGAGCCTGTAACGGGATCGGTGACACAAGGGCACGCAACTGCCGAGAGTCCTGTGTATTATTCGTTTCGACCTGATCGCACTCGTTGACCCGCATCAGTTGATGAGCACAAGCACGCGACCACAGCGTGTCGTGCCCGACAAGGTTTTCGAGAGCAGCGTCCAGAGGCTCAGCAGAGTCCCAAACGAGACGACGGCGACCAAGAACCGAGGGAAGCAATGGCAGTGGCGCCCTGATGCCGCTGCCGCAGCGGGAGAGGCGTTGATGAACGCACCGAGCACCGGTTTTTCCATTTCGCACCTCAAGGTCGCATGCTCCAACTGCAACCTGCGTGAGCTGTGCCTCCCACTCGGGCTCGCCCTGCCCGAGATCGAAAAACTCGAAGAACTCGTCGCGACGCGCCGCAAGGTCAAGCGTGGCGAAGCGCTGTTTCGCGCGGGTGATCGCTTTGAATCGCTCTACGCGGTGCGCCTGGGGTTCCTCAAGAGCACCGTCATGTCGAGCGACGGTCGCGAACAGGTGACCGGCTTTCATATGGCCGGCGAACTGGTAGGCATGGATGGCATCAGCGCCGAGCAGCACTCGTGCGACACGGTGGCGCTGGAAGACACCGAGGTCTGCGTCATTCCTTACGAGCGGCTCGAAGACGTGGCCAGCTCGGTGCCGGCGCTGCGCAACCACTTCCACAAGGTGATGAGCCGCGAGATCGTGCGTGAGCACGGCGTGATGCTGCTGCTGGGCAGCATGCACGCGGAAGAGCGCCTGGCCGCGTTCCTGCTCAACCTATCACAGCGCTTCGAAGCGCGTGGCTACTCGCGCACCGAGTTCGTGTTGCGCATGACGCGCGCGGAGATCGGCAGTTTTCTTGGCTTGAAGCTTGAGACCGTCAGTCGCGTGCTGTCGCGCTTCGCGCAGGACGGGCTGCTCGAAGTCAACCAGAAGCATGTGCGCATCCTGGACACCGAGGGCCTGCGAGCCATCGTGTCCGGGCATGGCGCCGCCTGCGGCAACAATTAGCCATTTTTCACGCGCGGCGCCGGTTGCCGTTGCGTCTTCTTCTTCTCTGCAGAGTGCCGTCGTCCGCTCGGACGACCTCCCCTCGCTGCCCCCGCAGTGCGTTCAGACCGCGCAGCTTTCGGCGCCGTCTTTCTTGGGACAGCCCGCCGGTCGATCACTCGCCGGCAGCGGACAGCGGTTCACCTCAAACGGTGAGCGTTGCAGGAACACCGTCAGTGCCGCCGCGCTTGCCGCAATGGCCCAGAAGAAAAAGAAACCGATGGTGTAGATCGGCATTCGCCCCGCATCCAACGGCACACCAAACACGCTCAGATCGGCCGGGTCGATCAGTGCAAAGAACACGAGTTCGGCCACCGCAGCGACTAAAAACGCCGGCCACAGCACCCACAGCACGCGCTGCACGCGTTCGCTCGACATCGCCGCCATCGCTGTCTCCTTGCTCGCTGACTTGCTGGCGCCTCGTCGCGGGCGCTTGCACCCTTACCTGCCTGCGTCCACCGTGATGCTGCCGCTGCGCGCCAGCATCGAGGCGTCACCGTCCATGCGCCACTCGCGCGCATCGATCACCACGCGCCAGGCCACGCGGTTGCTGACCGGCGCAGCATCGGCCCAGTTGCCCACGTACTCGACGCTGCGCCCGTCATCGGCGACGCTGTGCCGCGCAAGCACTGCCGAGCGATCAGCCCCGCTGCGGCCCGGGTGCACCAGGCGCACGGTGATGCTGGCCTCCGGCGGCACGGGCTCTTGAGCCGTGAGGCGCACCAGCACAGCGTCACCACCGCTGATGCCGCGCGCACCAAGAACCGCCCGCAGCCCCAGCGTGCGGGCGCGCTCATCGCGTGCCAGTTGCTGATTGATCTCGAGCCCGCGCTTGTAATAGTCCTTGGTCACCACACCATCGTTGCTCATGATCGCCAGCGTGATGGTGGCGATGCAGCCCAGAACCGCCGCCAACGGCGGAATGCTGAGCAGCCACGGCCAGCGCTGGCGGTACCAGGGCGGCGCGGCGGCTGCGGTGGCGTCCAGTGTTGAACTCATGCCTGTCTCCTCGTCAGTCTCATGATGGCCGGCGCGCATCAGCGGCGCAGGCCAAGGAACGTGGTGTGCTCGCGCACCTGAATGCCGGCATCGTCGCTCGACGTCACTTCGATCGTCACCTTGTGCGACCCCGGCGGCACGTCGTCGGCTGGTGCCTGCAGGCGTAGCGGCACCGAGCGCGTGGTGGCGGGCTCCAGTTCGAACGTCGCTTCGGAGCCGACCGCGAGCCCCGGCAGGCCACTGGCCTGGACCGTGTAGCGCTGCGGCTTTTCCGTGGTGTTCATCACGTGCAGCCGATAGACGTTCTCGACCATGCTGGCGCCCTTGTCATCCGTGACCTCGCGCGCCAGTGTTGCACGGTCGCGAATCACGTCGACCTTCAGCGGCACGCGCACGGCCACGGCCACCACCAGCGCGGTGATGATCGACAGCAGGATCACGGCGTAGACGAGCACACGCGGGCGCAGCACGCGGCGCAGCACCTGGCCGCTGTCGTAGTGCTGGGCCAGCGCATTGGTCGTCGTGTAGCGCACGAGGCCGCGCGGCAGGCCCGCCTTGTCCATCACGTGATTGCAGGCGTCCACGCAGGCCGCGCAGCCAATGCACTCGTACTGCAGTCCATTGCGGATATCGATGCCGGTCGGACACACCTGCACGCAAAGATCGCAGTCGATGCAGTCGCCCAGCCCCTGGGCGCGCCGATCAATGCCCTTGCTCTTCCTCTGCGCGGGCGCGCGCGGCTCGCCACGGCCGCTGTCGTAGGTCACGATCAGGGTGTCCTTGTCGAACATCGCGCTCTGGAAGCGCGCATACGGACACATGTACTTGCACACCTGCTCGCGCATCCAGCCCGCGTTGCCATAGGTCGCAAAGCCGTAGAACAGCACCCAGAAGAGCGACCAGCCGCCAATGGCGAGCGCCAGCATCTCGGCACCAAGTTCGCGGATCGGCGTGAAAAAGCCCACGAAGGTATAGCCGGTCCACAGCGCCACCGCGATCCACGCCGCATGCTTGGCACTCTTCAGCCCGGCCTTGCGGGCCGACCAGGGCGCCTTGTCGAGCGCCATGCGCTTGCTGCGGTCGCCCTCAATGCGCCGCTCGATCCACATGAAGATCTCGGTGTAGACGGTTTGCGGGCAGGCATAGCCGCACCACAAGCGGCCGCCGATGGCCGTGAACAGGAACAACGACAGCGCGGCAATGATGAGCAGCGCGCTAAGGTAAATGACGTCCTGCGGCCATAGCACGAGGCCGAAGATGTAGAACTTGCGCGCCGCCAGATCGAACAGCACCGCCTGGCGGTCGTTGTACTGCAGCCAGGGCAGGCCATAGAACACGATCTGGGTGAGCCAGACGGTGGCCCAGCGCCAGCGCTGAAAGGTGCCCAGGCGGTCGCCGATCCTCGCGCGGGGGTAGATCTCCTTGCGCTTGGCGTAGAGTGAACTCAAGCCATCGTCGCCATCGGCGACGGTACTGGCGACGGGCTGGATCGGAATCACGGCGGGACGCGCTGGGTCCTTGGCGCCTTCATCGGAAGTCGGCCGCTTGAGATCGACGACGCTGTTCATCTGCTTCTCGGTAATCCGCTCGCACCGGCGGTAGGAACCGGCTGTAACGGGGGACATATCACCACAGAGGAGTGTCGCAGCGCGCAGCCAGCGGCTTGTTGGGATGGATCAACAGCCTCGTCAACGGCTGGCGGCCTTGCAGCCGCACAGCGGAGCAATGTGACGCGGCTCACAAAACGCGCAGGACTTGCACGGACTGTGTGCCGGCCGCAAGAACGAACGGGCCGCGTGAGTGGCCCCTTGGAAGAGCAAGAGCCGGCAGGTGACCTACTTGCTGGGCGGTGCCGCCGCGGCCGACTTGTTCAGGCCGTAGACATACGCGGCAACCAAATGAAGTTCGGCCTCCGACAGGATTCCTTTGAACGCAGGCATCACGCCGCCGCGTCCCTTGGTAATCGTTTCAGTGATCGCCGCCACGCTGCCACCATAGAGCCAGCTCTTGTTGGTCAGGTCCGGCGCACCGAGCGCCGGATTGCCCTTGCCTTCGGCGCCGTGGCAGGCGGCACAGGCCGCGAACTTGCCCTGGCCACGTGCAGCACGCACCGAGTCATGCGCGGAGTTCGACAGCGACAGCACGTAGTGCGCGACGTCCGTGACGTCGTCCGGGCCGCCGACTGCCGCCGCCATCGGCGGCATCGCGCCCTTGCGACCAGCAACGATGCTGGCCTGGATTGCCTCGGCGGTGCCACCCCACAACCACTCGGCATCGGCCAGGTTGGGAAAGCCGCGCGTGCCGCGCGCGTCCGAGCCATGACACTGCGCACAGTTGTTCAGGAAAATGCGCTCGCCCATTTGTAGCGCGCGCGACTCGCCCACCAGCTTCTCAATCGGCTGCGCCTGGTACTGCGCAAGGATGGGACCGAAGCGCGCCTCGGCCGCCTTGACCTCAGCGGCATGCTGGCCCGACGAGGTCCAACCCAGGATGCCGCCGAACTTGGTGCCCAGCCCCGGGAACAGGATCAGGTAGATCACCGAGAAAATCACGGTGACGTAGAACAGCCACATCCACCAGCGCGGCAACGGGTTATGAAACTCCTGCAGATCGCCATCCCACACATGGCCGGTGGTGTCCGGATCGGCCTGCGCGCCGACCTTGACGCGGACCTTGCTCTGCGACCAGAGGAACACCCCGCAGCCCACCACCGACACGATGGTGATGATCGCGATGTAGTAGTCCCAGAAGATGCTCGTGAAGTCAGTCATGGGGGGTCCTCTTTAGCGGCGCTGCGGACGCTGGTCCGGAGCACTGTCCATAAATGGCAGCTGGGCCGCCTCATCGAACTTGTCCTTGCTCTTGCGGTGATACGCCCACCACACAATGCCGAGGAAGGTGACGAACGCCAGTGCGGTGATGACCGCACGCGCGGTGTTCAGATCCATGGCCGCACCTCTCAGTTGACGTTGCGCAGTTGAAGGCCGAGGCCCTGCAGGTAGGCGATCAGCGCATCCAACTCGGTCTTGCCTTTGAGCTGCTCGGGCGCCTTGGCGATCTCATCGGCGCCATAGGGCACGCCGATGCGCGCCAGGGCGCGCATGCGCGCCTGCACGTCGTCTTTTTCAACGCTGGCCTTGGCAAGCCACGGGTAGGCCGGCATGTTCGACTCCGGCACGACATCACGCGGGTTGTTGAAGTGGATGCGGTGCCAGTCGTCCGAATAGCGGCCGCCCACGCGCGCCAGGTCCGGGCCGGTGCGCTTGCTGCCCCACTGGAACGGATGGTCGTACACCGACTCGCCAGCCACCGAGTAGTGGCCGTAGCGCAGGGTCTCGGCACGGAACGGCCGGATCATCTGCGAGTGGCAGTTGTAGCACCCCTCGCGGATATAGATGTCGCGGCCGACAAGACGCAGCGGCTCGTAGGGCTTCAGGCCCGCCACAGGCTCCGTGGTCTGCCGCTGAAAGTACAGCGGCACGATCTCGACCAGCCCGCCGACCGACACGGTCAGCACGACCAGGATGATCATGAGCCAGGAGTTCTGCTCGATGAAGTCGTGATTGAAGATCTTCATTTGCTTGGTCCCTTCGGTCGTCAGTGGGCGGGCGCAAGCGCGGGTACCGGGTCGCTCACCGCCTTGCCGACGGCGATCGTCTTGAACATGTTGTAGGCCATGATGCAAATGCCCACGAGGTACATCGTGCCGCCCGCCAGGCGGATCACGTAGAACGGATAGGTGGCCTTGATGCTCTCGATGAAGGCGTAGGTCAGCGTGCCGTCCTCGTTGACCGCGCGCCACATCAGGCCCTGCATCACGCCGGCGATCCACATGGCGGCGATGTAGAGCACGACGCCGATGGTGGCGATCCAGAAATGCGCGGTCACAAGGCGCATCGAGTACATCTCGGTGCGGCCGTACAGGCGCGGCAGCAGGTAGTAAATGGCGCCCATGGTGATGAAGCCCACCCAGCCCAGCGCACCCGAGTGCACGTGGCCGATGGTCCAGTCCGTGTAGTGCGACAGCGCGTTCACGGTCTTGATGGACATCATCGGGCCCTCGAACGTGCTCATGCCATAGAACGACAGCGACACGATGAGGAACTTGAGGATCGGATCCTCGCGCAACTTATGCCAGGCACCCGACAGCGTCATGATGCCGTTGATCATGCCGCCCCAGGAGGGCGCCAGCAGGATCAGCGAGAACAGCATGCCGATCGACTGCGCCCAGTCGGGCAGTGCCGTGTAGTGCAGGTGGTGCGGGCCGGCCCACATATAGGTGAAGATCAGCGCCCAGAAGTGCACCACTGAAAGGCGGTAGCTGTAGACGGGGCGGCCGGCGGCCTTGGGGATGAAGTAGTACATGATCCCGAGGAAGCCCGCAGTCAGGAAGAAGCCCACCGCGTTGTGACCGTACCACCACTGGATCATCGCGTCCTGCGCGCCCGAGTACAGCGAGTACGACTTGGTCAGGCTGACCGGCGTGGCCATCGAGTTGACGATGTGCAGCAGCGCCACCGTGAGGATGAAGGCGCCGAAGAACCAGTTTGCGACGTAGATGTGCTTGACCTTGCGCATCCCGATGGTGCCGAAGAACACCACCGCGTAGCTCACCCACACCACGGCGATCAGCAGGTCGATCGGCCATTCGAGCTCGGCGTACTCCTTGCCGCTGGTGATGCCCAGCGGCAGCGTGACCGCCGCCAGAACGATCACCAGTTGCCAGCCCCAAAAGGTGAACCACGCAAGTTGAGGCAGGAACAGCGACGTCTGCGAAGTGCGCTGCACGACGTAATAGCTCGTGGCAAACAGAGCGCAGCCGCCAAAGGCGAAGATCACCGCATTGGTGTGCAAGGGACGCAGCCGCCCGAACGAAAGCCAAGGCAGATCGAAGTTCAGCGCCGGCCAGGCCATCTGGGCGGCGATGAACACGCCCACCAGCATGCCGACGATGCCCCAGATCACGGTCATGATCGAAAACGCCCGGATCACGCCGTAGTCGTAGGTCTGCACCCCGGCGGACGCTCTGGCGACTGTGCTCATGTGGTTATCCTCGATGTGATTGCTTTGAATGCTTTGCGGTGCGGCGGCCCAGCTCCCCGCCGGCCGCTTGCGCGCACTGGCGCTGATCTGTAGTTGGTCTGGATCGACCCGCCTGCCAGTGGACTGCCGCATTGTGTTGATGCGGTGCCTCATGGCGGTTGACTCAAGTCAACGGCGACTTGGGCAAGGTCATGGGGACCGTGGCCCTGTCGCTGCCGCGCCTCGTGATTGGCCTGACGACGTCCTTCAGCGCGGCACGTCGACCTTGCTGCCTGCATCAGCGCCGTCCTGCGCAGACGTCTCGTCGAGGATGCGCTGGCCCTCGCCTTCGAGCGCGTCGAACTGGCCAGACATGACCGACCACACCAGCACGACGCCAATACCCATCACCAGCACCACAGAGAGCGGAATGAGAAGGTAAAGGGAGTCCATGATCGTCAGTCTGGTGTCAGCTTCGGTGTCGACTGGGCGTGGGCGCGTCGCATGTGAGCCCGATCAGACACGCGCCGCACGCATCGCATTGCCGATGACGAGCGCCGAACTGGCCGCCATGCCAACCGCCGCCAGCGCCGGCGTGAGATAGCCCAGGGCGGCCAGCGGAATCACGCCCACGTTGTAGATGAGCGCCCAGGCGAGGTTCTGGCGCACGACGCGCATGCCATAGCGCGCGCCATGCACCGCATGCCCGACATCCGCCAGGCGCGAACTGAGCGCGATGAAGTCCGCCCGCGCCTGCGCCAGGGCATTGCCCTCGGCCAGCGCAATCGACACATCGGCCTGCGCGATCACCGGCGCATCGTTCATGCCGTCGCCCAGCATCGCCACGCGGCGGCCGTCGTGCTGCCACTGCTGCACCAACGCGCGCTTCGACTCCGGCGTCTGGTGCGCGAAGACGCGGTCGATCGCCAGCTCGCGTCCCACGCGTTCGACCGGCTCGCGTCGATCGCCAGAGACCAGCGCAATCTCGGCGCCCGCGGCCCGCAGGCCATCGACCAGGGCAGCCGCGTCATCACGCAGCCGCTCGCCAAAGACAAACAGCGCCAGCGGGCCGTCGCGATCGGCCAGCACGATGACGCTGTTGGACGCGAGCTTCTCGCGCTCCATGCGCTGCAACAGGCGCGCGCCCACCGGCAGCAGATCGGCGATCACATGGCCAAGCGCGTACTCGGGTTTGCCCAGTCGCAGCCGCACGCCATCGACCGTTGCCTCGACGCCGGCCGAGGCATGCGCGCGCCCGTCGGAAATCGACGGCAGCACGAGCTTGCGTTGCCGCGCCTCGCCCGCCAGCGCGCGTGCAAAGGGATGCGTGGACAGCGTCTCCAGACTGGCCGCCAGCGCGATCAGCTGGGTGGTGTCGGTGACGGCCGAGCGCAGGGCAACCACCCGCTCCAGCGCCGGGTCGCTGCTGGTGAGCGTGCCAGTCTTGTCGAACGCGAATGTGTCGACACGCGCCAATTGCTCCAGCGCGACCACGCGCGTGGTCAGCACACCACGGCGGGCGAGCGCCGATTGCGTGGCGCCGAGGGCGGCGGGCGCGGCCAGCGACAGCGCGCAGGGGCAGGTGGCCACGAGCACCGCAATCGCATTGGGCAGCGCCTGCGACGGATCGACGATCCACCAGCCGATGACCGTGGCGGCCGTGATCACGAGCACGGCCCAAAGGAACACGATCGCCACGCGGTTGGCGGTCTCGACGATGTGCGGGCGGTCCTGCCCGGCCGCATCGACCAGCCTGCGCAGCGTGGCGAGCGAGGTCGCCTCGCCCGCGCGCGTGACTTCCACCACGAGCGGCTGGTCCAGGTTGACGCTGCCAGCCAGCACCGGCATGCCTTCGCTCTTTTCGATCGGCGTCGCTTCGCCGGTCAGCCAGGCCTGCGAGAGGGTCGTCGCACCCTGGGCCACCACACCATCGGCGGGCACCGTTTCGCCGGGCGGCACCAAGACCTTGTCGCCAACGACGAGGGTCGAGGACTCCACGCTGTCATGCGCCTGCGATCCGGGCCACGCGCGCAGGCGCAGCGCCATGAGCCGGGTCTTGCGCCGTGCTTGGGCCACGTGTTCGTGGGCGCGCGCCAGCGCCTTGGCTTGCCACCAGCGGCTGGCCAGCACCAACGCGACGAACATCGTGATCGAGTCGTAGTACACGGGCCCGTGCGACACCGCGGTCGCCCACGCGCTGGCCACGAAGGCGGCCGTCAGTCCCAGCACGATCGGCAGATCCATGCCGAGCAGGGCCGCTCGGCCCGCACGCAACTGGCTGATGGCGGCGCGGAAAATCGGCACGGCAGAGAACAGCATCACCGGCACGGTCAGGATGAGCTGCGCAATGCGCAGCAACTGCTCGACGTCCGGCGCGATATCGCCCGGCGCCGCCACATAAGCCGGCACCGCCAGCATCATCACCTGCATCATCGCGAGCCAGGCGAGGAGCACCCGCGCGAGCTCAATGCGGCGCGCGCGCGGCGACAGCGCCTCGCTGCCCGTGCGGTAGCCGGCGCGCTCGATGGCGCGCCCGATGCGCTCTTCCGAGGTCCGCGCGGCATCGAAGCTCACATAGGCGCGCCGCGCGGCAAAGTCGACCTGGGCCCGCGCAACACCTGGCTCGCGGCGCAACCTGTGCTCGATCAGCAGCCCACAGGCGGCGCACACCATGCCCGACACATCGAACTGCGCCTGCGCCAACTGCAGGTCCGCGGCGGCCGGCGGTACGGCCTCGGCCACGGCCGCGTCGAGCAGCAGGCGGTCGCGCCCGCTGGCTTGTGCAAGGAAGAGCTGCTCGGCGATGAACGCGCAGCCCTGGCAACAGAAGGGTCGCAGCCGGCGGCCGAGGCGCTTTTCGACGACCTTCAACCCGACGAGCGCATCACCGCAGTGCGCGCAGACCCCGCTCGATGTCGCGTCGCCCGTGGCGATCGCCTCTTTGGCCTTGCGCAGTGCGCGGTCGGTGGACATCGGATCGTGCGGGTCGGCACGCGAGCGTGCAGGCAAACGTGCGGCAGGAAAAAGAAATGGGCAGCGGCCGCAAAAGCACCGAGTGCACCCGCAGGCTCGCGACGAGTCGCATGCAGCCGATGCGCGCGGTGCCCCTCCCTTGCGACGCTGCCCTGAGAAGAAAAGCACCCTCAGCGAAGGTTACGGAGGTCGTTACACAGAGCGTTGACGCACGTCAACGGCGCGGACGCGGCGGCTCAGGAGCCGCGCGTCGGCAAACCGGTCGGCAGTGCCCTTTCGTGACTTGGCGGACAAGCCCTGTCGCTGGACGCGTGCGCGGTCCCTGCGCTGTGCAGCGCCGTGCGACCCTGCACGCCAAGCCAAACCGCCCGCTCAGCCCGAACACGGCGCGCCCTGCTGCCGCAACTCCACCGCGGCACCCCGGTCGAGTCCGCCATGCGCCGCCGTAACACGCAAGTCCTGCCTGATCTGCCCAGCCTCCAGCACAATCACGCGCTCGGCGCTGGCGATGGTCTGTGGCCGGTGAGCCACGATCACCCGCGTGAGCCGCAGGTTGCGGATCGCCGCGTTGACCAGCGACTCCTTGTTGACGTCCAGATGGCTGGTGGCCTCGTCCAGGAACAGCAGCCTGGGCTGCTTGTACAGCGCGCGTGCCAGCAGCACCCGCTGCTTCTGCCCGCCCGAAATAGCCGTGCCCATGTCGCCGATCAAGGTGGCGTAGCCCATCGGCATGGCCATGATCTCGTCATGCACGCCGGCAATCTGCGCGCACACCTCGATACGTCGCTGGTCCGGCCGCACGTCGAAGAACGCAATGTTCTCGCCGATGGAGCCCGCAAGAAGCTGATCTTCCTGCATGACCGCGCCAATGAGCTTGCGATACTGGCGCAGCCCGAGCTGGTCGATCCGCACTCCGCCGACCCGTACCTCGCCCTCGGTCGGCGGCAGCAGGCCCAGCAGGATCTTCAGCAGCGTGGTCTTGCCGCAACCCGAAGAGCCGGCAATCGCAACGGACTCGCCGGCTTGAATCGTGATGTTGAGCTTGCGCAAGACCCAGGGCTCGGCGTCGCCATAGCGAAACGACAGGTTGCGGGCCTCCAGCGTCAAGTCAGACAAGGCGCGCTCGGAAAACTCCTGCTCGGGCTTGTGCTCCGGCGCCTCCAGCACGATGTCGGCCAGCCGTTCGCCGTGCAGCCGCAGCATCTTCAGTTGCACCCACTTGTCGATCAGGCTGGCCACACGTCCGGAAAAGGTGCTCTTGTAGGAAACAAAGGCGAACAGCATGCCGACCGAGAAGCTGTTGTCCATCACCGCCAGCGCGCCGAGGTAGACGATCAGCAGGTTCTCTGTGCCGGCCAGCAGCGTCTGCGCCAGCTTGTAGCCGATCATCATCTTCTCGGTGGCCAGGCCACGGTTGGTGGCGTCCACGGTGGCGTTCATCCAGCGCGCGCGGCGCTCGTCTTCGTGGTTGAAGAGCTTGATCGCGGTAACCGCGCGGATGCTCTCCATGAACAGCGAACTCGCCTTGGCGTTCAGCACGATCTGCTCGCCGGTGGCTTGGCGCAGCGGGCCGTAGGCGGCCCAGCGCAGGAGGCCATAGATGAGCAGCGAGGCGGCGACGATGGCCGAAAGCGTGACGCTGTAGAACAGCATCATGACCAACGTGGCCACGGCCATCACCCCGTCGATGACGGCCTCGACGAAGCTGGTGGTCAGCGTCTTCTGAATGGCGCCCACGCTGCCAAAGCGCGACACGACGTCGCCCATGTGGCGCTTTTCGAACCAGGCCGCCGGCAGGCGCAACAGCTGCGTGAGCACGTTGGCGTTCCACTGCAGGCCCAGGTGCGTGGCCATGAACAGCACCACCCAGGAGCGCGCCAGACCGATGGCGGTCTGCACCAGCATGAGCAGGGCAAAGCCGAGGGTCAGCATGAGCAGCAGATCGCGGTCAGCCGAGACAATGGCGCCGTCCACGACCCATTGCATGAAAAAAGGCGAGACCAGGGCAAAGACTTCCAGAGCCAGCGCGAGCAGCAGGATCTGAACGAGACTCTTCTTCAGCCCGACCACGCGGCCCAGGAGATTGCCCAGTGCGATCGTCTGCTTGTCTTCTTTCTTCTTGAAGGCGGGCGTGGGGCTCAGCTCCAGGGCCACGCCGGTGAAATGGGGCGAGGCCTCGGCCAGGGACAGACGCCGCTCGCCGTGAGCGGGGTCGAGGATCTCGATGTGGCGCTTGCCGGCGCGCACCAGCACCACAAAGTGGTTCAGGTTCCAGTGCAAGATGCAGGGGGTCTTCAGTTCCGCCAGCTCGTCCAGCTCGAGCCGCAAGGGCCGCGCGGCAAGGTTGAGCTGGCCGGCGATATCGATCAGTTGCTTCAGCGTCGCCCCCTTCAGCGAGATGCTGAAGCGCCGGCGCAGCGTGGGTAGGTCAGTGCGGTACCCGTGCCAGCCGGCGACCATCGCGAGGCAGGCAAGGCCACACTCGACAGCCTCCGATTGTAGGATCAGGGCAAGCCGGCGCCTCCAACCGAACCCCAAGCGGGATTCGGGAGCGACGGCCCCTGCGATCATGATGCTGTACTCCTTTTTAACCGCCACCGACGCAGCGACGGCCAGCAAAATGGCACTGATTCGCAACGCTCAAGCAACGTCGGCTCTCAATCAGAGTTCCGATGTCCCAACGCGGCACATAGCGCGGTTCGTCTGCGGTCGCATGTCGCTCAGCTTCAGGTGGCGCCATAGCCACTAAGAGTACGTTTTAGGCTTCGCCTTCATCTTCTTCCAAAGGACAAATGCTCCCCAGCCAAAGAAACCAGAAACCGGTACAAAGAGATACCCCGTTGCAAAGAACGCATCAGCGGCAGCAGCGATTGCAATGAATACGAACACAAACAGTGCGAGCAGCACTTTATCGTCCATCATCACCTCGAAACCAGTGAAAAGGTGGGCGGCGTGAGCGGGCCGCCCAAGCCCAGAGTTATGGAACCATTGGTAGGCTATCCGCGCGCGTGCCTGCCCCACTGGAATCCAGGTTAGCGACAATAGCGCCGACGAACGCCCCGGTCGCAGCGCAGTAAGGCACTAAAGGAACTGTGGCACCGGCAGACGGAATGGCCGCACCAGTGCAGAGCGCAGCTCCAGTAACAGCACCGACAGCTGAAGCGAAGGGTTGTGCCCCAGCACTTGGGCCAGACGCTTCTTCGAAGCCCCAGCCCCCCTCCGTGTGGAACTTCATTACCACTTCACCGTACTCGTCGTACTCGTAATACTCCGTGAATCCACCACTAATGGTCGATGTCTCGCAATTTTGTAGGTCTCGCATAGATTCCCCTTTCCCGTGTGGCAGGGCGGGCCTGAGTATCCGCAGGCCCAACGGCTTCAGCCGGGCGGCTGTTAGCTTATGGCGGTGGTCACAGTCGACCTCGCAAACTCGCAATCGGGTCAAACACCCACTCAATGATCGAGCGGGTGTCCTGCAGAACGTCTGCTTCCAGCTGCATTCCGGCGGACAACGGCTGTAGCTTGCCGTAGACGTTCACGCTCGGTTGACCCAGCGCCACCGTAATCCGGTACAAACCTTCGCCTGCCACCTGTTGGCTTAGCTGTGCCAGCTGCGCCGGCAACTCATTGGCTGATAGGGCGCTGCGGGAGACCTGCGTCACTTCCCCTGCGTACTGGCCAAACTTCTGATACGGATACGCCGCATAACGGATTCGCACCTCCTGCCCTTGCTCCACAAAGCCGACAGCACGACTTGGTGCGTACAAATGAGCTTCTAACTGACTGTCCTTCGGAAGTAACGTCGCAAGCGGCTGCGCCCCGACCATTTGCCCGCGCTCGGCAAGGATGGCGGTAACGGTCCCGTCCTGTGGGGCGGTGATGACGGTCTGCCGGTTGGCTTCGGTCGCAGCACTGTCCTGCGCCAGCGCGGCGATCTGCCGCTCTAACTCCGCGCGGCTGGCCTCGCCGCGCAACGGCAGTTGCTTCAGCTCCGCCGCCACGCTCATACCGTCGCTTCTAAGTGCCAGGCGGGCACGTTCGAGCGTCTGTAAACGCGAGGTCTGGTCGAGGAGTTCTTCGCGCTTCTGTTGTACGGCCAGTTCACTCATGAACTGTTGACGCTGCAGGTCCTCGTAGCGGCGCAACTGTTCCTGCGCGGAGCGCACCCTCTCACGCTGGGTGGCCAATTCCCGGTCGATCTGCGCGGCCTGCGCGTCCAGGTCGGCCAGGCGCCGCTGGAGTGCCGCGGTCTGCTCGGCGTTGATGCGGCCCTGACGGGCCTGCTCCTCCACCAGGCTGGCACGGCGCCGCTCGATCTGCTCGAGCACAACGCCTTGGGCGCCGGACACTCCAAGAGCGCCAATGGTGCCCGCCCCAGTGAGGCGCTCGGTGGACAGGACAAACAGCACGTCGCCAGCTTTGACGACCTGACCTTCTTCGGCATGCCGCTCGACCACGATGCCGGGCTGCGGCGCCATGAGCTTGATTACGCCAGCCGCCGGCGCCGTGATGCCGACGACCCGCGTGCGCTTGGTGTAGTCGCCGAGAAAGAGAAACGCGATCACGGCCGCGGCGAGCACGCAGGCGATGGCACTCCAGGCGGCAAAGCTCAGCGGCGGGCGCAGCACGGTGCTGCCGAGAAAGGCCGTGGACTTGGCTTGCAGCGCTTCCTTGCGGAACAGATCGTGCACCGCGCTCTCTCCTGCCGTTGTTCTGGCCCGCGTGGGCCAGTACCGCGCACTGCTGTGACTGCTTGCTGTTAAAGCAGCGCGTGACGAAAGGTAGAGGGACGCAACGTAACCTGGCAAGGTTGGCGATGTAGGGGGTGCGGATGGATCCCCTACAGATTTGGTATGTCAGCGCTGCGATGTAGCGGACAGCCGTCGAGAAGTCCGGCCTCGGCTCGCGAGCAGCAACGCTTCTGCAAGCGCAAGAGGCGTTGTTCAACGTGCCTCTACGTCAAAGCAAGAGGTCGAGCCCAAAGAGAAAGCCCGCTCGTAGAACTGCCAGCAAGCGCGTCCGGCGATCGACGCCGGACTTATGAAGCAACTCTGACACGTGATCGCGAACGGTATGCGGGCTGATGCCGAGCTCACGAGCGATTGTTTTGTTGCTCTTGCCTTGAGCGAGGCGGCGGGCAACGTCGACCTCGCGTACGGTCAAGCGAAGGCTCGTCATGCCGCCCCCCCCCCCCGGACTGAATCAACATCAGGCGGAGTCAGTGGCTGGGGACGGGGCGCGGGACTTGTCATTGCAAAGCGGCGGGCCATAGCGTCTTGACGCAGGTGTTGGAAGCTGCAACTCGCGACACGGAGCTACGTTGCCACGCAACTGTCAGCGACAGCGATCAAGGTGGTCAGTATCGCTCACAACACAAACTGACGCCGTTGCAGAATACTCGACAAACAGGCAGGCGCAAGACGAGGGCAGTTGCCTGTTGGGCCGTCGCTGACTTGCGGTATGAGAGAGAACGGTCGTTACACAAGAAACAACAAGTCGATGCGGTCGGTACAGAACGCGTCCACGCCCCACCCGAGCAACTCCTCCGCGCGCGCCGGGTCGTTCACCGTGTAGCAGAAGAGCCAGTAACCAGCCTCTTTGATGGCTTGCGCCAGCGCGCGCGTCAGGTGCAAGTGGTTGGTGTGCAGCG
The DNA here is from genome assembly GCA_020248785.1 of Burkholderiales bacterium. GTDB lineage: Bacteria > Pseudomonadota > Gammaproteobacteria > Burkholderiales > Burkholderiaceae_F > JALHMQ01. Next base: position 60,537 of record JADCGX010000037.1, read on the forward strand.
CGACGCAGCCGAGCGCCTGCAGTTCCTCCTGCCAGTTTGAAGGCACCGTGTCGAGCAGATAGCCGCGCGGAATATCGGGCGCGGCGGCGCGGGCACCGTCGACTGCCGCGCGCTCGAACGAGGAGAACAGCGGCACGGCGGGGTTGATGCGTTCGGCGCGATCACCGCCGGCGACGATCGCATCGGCGAACAGGTGCGCGGTGCATTCCGCTACCACGCGCCCGGTAAGGGTGGCGGCACCGGGTGCGGGCTTCAGCTCGATGTTCATCCACACGCCATGCGTGCGGCAGTGACGGATCACAGCGTCCAGCCGCGGCACGCGCGCGCCGGCAAAGCGCGGCGAATGCCAGGCGCCAGCATCCAGCGCTGCCAGCTCGGCCGACATGCGCGCAGCCACCGCACCCTGCCCGCTGGTCGTTCGATCGAGTGTGTCGTCATGCAGCAGCACGGCGACGCCGTCCGCTGCCAGCGTCGCATCGAACTCCACCGCGCGATAGCCATGCGCCCGCCCGACCTCGATCGCCTCGATCGTGTTCTCCGGCGCAAGCGTGCCGCCGCCGCGATGCGCGAGCACGCGGGGGAAGGGCCAGGGGGGAGTGGGCATCTATAGGATTGAGGATTGAGGATTGAGGATTGAGGATTCGGGAGTCGGATTCTGGATTCAGGATTCAGGATTGCGGGAAAGGACGTCTCACCGATCACTGATCACCGATCACCAATCACCGATCCCCACCATTGCCCGCCTTCTTCTTCCTCACGTACACGATCCTCTCCACACGGGCGACCACCAGGCCCTCGGCGTCTTCGATGTCGACGCGAAACAGGTGCAGGTGCTTGTCGCCATCGGCGGTCATGCGCACGATGGTGTCCAAGTCCTGCTGGGTGAGGACAAAGCGTGCGCGCACGCGGCCGCGGCCGGGCGCCACGTAGTCGATGGCCGCCGACTTGTCCCACACGAGGTAGTTCGACGGCAGGTTGTGCAGCACCATGAGCGCAAAGAACGGATCGGCCATCGCGTAGAGCGAGCCGCCGAAGTGCGTGCCGAAGTAGTTGCGGTTGAGCAGCCCCGGCCGCAGTTCAACGCGCACCTCGCGAAAGTCAACCGCAATGTGCCGCACACGGATGCCAGCGCCAAGAAATGGCGGCCACAGGTTCATCGCGAAGCGCAGCAGCCGTGGTGAGACTTCGCGAGCCACTTGTGACGGATTCAAGAGTCGGGAATCGGGAATCGGGTTTCAGGCACGTGCGCGGCGACGGTCGCGCAGCGCACATGCTAGCCGCGCGCCAACGTGATCGACGACAATGCTCGCGTCGACGTCTCGCGCCTCCGTTTCGTCCCTGAATCCCGAATCCGCAATCCCGACTCCGTGCCCACGCCCCTCGCCCACCTGCGCGTCCTCGACCTGACCCGTGTCCTTGCGGGGCCGTGGTGCACGCAGTTGCTCGCCGATCTTGGCGCCGATGTGATCAAGATCGAGCGGCCGGGCACGGGCGACGACACGCGGGCCTGGGGACCACCGTACCTGAAGGATGCAGAAGGCAACGACACCACCGAAGCCGCCTACTACCTCAGTGCAAATCGCGGCAAGCGCTCGGTGACGATCGATCTGGCGCAAGCTGCCGGCCAGGACCTGGTGCGGCGCCTGGCCGCGCAGTGCGATGTGCTGGTGGAGAACTACAAGGTCGGCCAACTCGCCAAGTACGGGCTCGATCACGCCAGCCTCTCCGCGCTCGACCCGCGCCTCATCTACTGCTCGATCACAGGCTTCGGTCAGACCGGGCCGTATCGCGATCGCGCCGGCTACGACCTCATCATCCAGGGTATGGGCGGCTTCATGTCCATCACGGGTGAGCGCGACGCGCTGCCTGGTGGTGGTCCGCAAAAGGCCGGCGTGGCAATCAGCGACCTGATGACCGGCATGTACTCCGCTGTGGCCATCCTCGCCGCCGTGACCGAACGAGAACACACTGGCCAGGGCCGCCACATCGACATGGCGCTGTTCGACACCATGGTCGCCATTCTGGCCAACATGAACATGAACTTCCTCACCACCGGCAAAGCGCCGGGGCGGGCCGGCAACGCGCACCAGAACATCGTTCCTTACCAGGTGTTCGCGGCGAGCGACGGGCACGTCATCGTCGCCGTGGGCAACGATGGGCAGTTCGCCAAGTTCTGCGAGGTGGCCGGCCGCCCCGAGCTGGCACGCGACGCGCACTACGCGAAGAACGCTGATCGCGTGCGCAACCGCGCCGCACTGGTGCCGCTGCTCGAAGACCTGGTGCGCGCGCGGCCGATGGCGTACTGGGCCAAAGCACTGGAGGCCGCCGGCGTGCCCTGTGGCCCGATCAACAGCATTGCGCAGGCACTGGCCGACCCGCAGATCCTCGCGCGCGGTGTGCAGATCGAGCGACCGCACCCGCTGGCCGGCAGCGTGCCGCTCGTGGCGAGCGCCATCACGCTCGACGGCGAGCGTGCCGCCAGTCCGCTGGCGCCGCCGACCTTGGGTCAGCACACGCGGGACGTGCTGCGCAGCCTGGTGGGATTGTCAGAGGACGAGATCGCGGCGCTGGCGCAGCAACGCGTGGTGTAGCCGCGGGCTGGCGGAGCACGGTAACGGGCTCTTGCCCCGCTGGCTGAGAAGGTTGCCGGCGGGCGCTCGCTTTTGATCGAGGGCTCGCCTTGCCCTGCACGCCGGTTCCAACGCGGCGCAGGACAAGCCTGCCCTCCTCTTTTCCCCTGCGTCTTAAGTGTCTCTCCAACCCATTCACGCGATCCCAATTTGACTACTTAGTTCACGTATCAAGCAAGCGCTTAATTACGTGCTAGAGTCCGCCGCCATGATCAAACCCTTGCCCCCAATCACGGCCGCTGCCCACGAAGCCGGCCACGCGCTCGACCGCGGCGCCGCCGCGCGTGAGCACTTGATGGCGCAAGCCACGCGCATCTTTGCGGCCAAGGGGTTTGCCGGGGCATCGACGCGCGAGATTTGCGATGCGGCCGGCGTCAATGTGGCCGCCATTCACTATTACTTTGGAGACAAGGAAGGGCTGTATCGCGCTGTGCTGGCGCGGCCGCTGGCGGAAATGATGGCGGGTTTCGGCCGCTTTGATGATCCGGCGCTGGCGCTGGAAGACGCGCTCGGCATGTTCCTCGCCCCGTTTCTGGACATGGTGGCGTGCAGCGACCCCGATGACCTGGAAGCGCACGTCATGCGGCTGCACCTGCGCGAGATGCTCGAGCCCACGCCGGCGTTTCGCGAGATCACCGCGCAGATCATCGTGCCCGTGCATAACGCGCTGACCACGGTGCTGGCACGGCACTGCGGCCTCGAGCAGCCCGACACCGACATCAGCCGCCTGTCGTTCGCCATTGTGGCAATGGCCAATGACTACTGCATGTCGCGCGAGTTCATGCAGATGCTGGCACCCGATGTACTCGCTGGCGCCGATGCTCCGTCCCGCAGTCTTGAATGCCTGGTCGGCTATGCCTGCGCTCTGGTGGAGTACGAGAAGGCAAGGCGCGCCAAGCACGGCAAGGCGGTGGGCAAGCCGGCGCGCTCCGCCAAGACAGTCAGCAAGAGCACACCAACAACGCCGCCCGCAGCCGAGCACGCGAGCAAGCACGCGGCCCCGCACGCAACCAAGCGTCGCAAGACCGCCACCAAGACCCCGATCAAGAACGGTGCATCTCATGCTTCATCCCGCACAGCCAGCACCCGGCGCCGCTAGCGTTGGCGCCGGCGGGCCCGCCAGCTTCATGGCGCTCAGCCCCGCGCCGAGCCCTGGGCTCACCGCGGCCCTCAGCCTTGCGCTCGCCCTCACTCTCGTCGTGAGCGGCTGCGCGCTGACGCCGCCCGGCCCAGCGCAGGCGCCCGCGCTGCCGTCGCAATGGCAAGCGCCGCTGCCGAGCGTGACCGTCGGCCTGCCGCATGGCGGGCAGCCAGCCGAGCTTGCCTCGTGGTGGTCGCGCTTCGATGATCCGCTGCTGCCGCGTCTCGTTGACGCCGCCCAGCAGGGCAATGGCGACCTGGCGCAGGCCGCGGCGCGCATCGCGCAGGCGCGCGCCAACGTGCGCGTCAGTGGCGCCAGCGACTGGCCGCAGCTCACGGGCGTGGGCAATGCCTCGCGGACGAGAGCGGAGGTGGGCCAGTTCCCCGGCACCTTCACGCAGAACAGCACCAGCATCGGCGTCGATGCTCTGTGGGAGATCGATCTCTTTGGCGTTACCCGCAACAACGTGCGCGCCGCGCGCGCGCGCAGCGACAGCGCGCAGGCGCAGTGGCACGACCTGCGCGTGAGCCTGGCGGCCGAAGTGGCCGCCACCTACGTGAGCCTGCGCGCCTGCCAGGCGTTGGTGGATGTCTATACGCAGGACGCCGGCTCGCAAAGGCGCACGGCCGAGCTCACGCAGATCAAGGCCAAGGCCGGCCTGGAGTCGAGTGCCAATGCCTCGCTGTCCTCAGCATCGGCGGCCGACGCCTCCAATCGGCTGATCGGCCAGCAGGCCGATTGCGATGTGCTGATCAAGACGCTGGTGGCGCTGACCACCCTGCCAGAGGCTGAGCTGCGCCCGCAGCTCGTCGCACGCAATGCGCAACTGCCGCAGCCGGCGCAATTCCGCGTCGATGCGGTGCCGGCGCAGTGGCTGGCGCAGCGGCCCGATGTCGCCGCCCTGGAGCGCGAGGTACTGGCTGCCGCTGGTGACGTGGGCGCGGCGCAGGCTGATCGCTACCCGCGCATCTCGCTGGCCGGCACGCTCTCGGTGGTCTCGGCCAGCACGGGTGGCAGCGGCAGCAGTGTCAATGGCACTAACTGGTCGATCGGCCCGGCGCTGTCGCTGCCGGTGTTTGACGCCGGCCGCCGCGCCGCCACTGTGGATGCCGCGCGAGCCCGCTATGACGAAGCCCGCGCCCGCTACGAGCAGCGGGTGCGCACGGCAGCCAGCGAGGTGGAGCAGGCGCTGGTGCGACTGGATGCAGCACTGCGGCGCGAGGCGGATGCGCAGCAGGCCGCACTCGGCTTTCGCCAGTACTTCGAAGCGCAGCAGGCGCTGGTCGACGTGGGCGCAGGGTCCCTGCTCGACCTGGAGCAGGCGCGCCGCAACGCGCTGCTCGCCGCCGCGGGCCTGGTGAACGTCCAGCGCGAGCGCGTCGCCTCCTGGATCACTTTGTACAAGTCGCTCGGTGGCGGCTGGACGCCGGACGCGGCGACCACCGTCCAGCTGAGCGATGCAGCGTCGACCGACTCGTCGAACAGGGCAGCACAATGAATATCTTCAAAAACACGCTCTCCTCGCCGCGGCTGCGCATCGCTGCCGTGGCACTGGCCGCCGCGCTCGGCATCGGCACCGTGGTCGCGGTGGCGCAGGACGGCAAGAACACTGGCCGCGACAAGGGCGCCGAGAAGAAGTCGGGCGGACGGCCGGCGCTGACCGTCAACCTGGTCACGCCCCAGCCCCTGCAATGGCCGCAGATCGTGCCGGCCAACGGCAACATCGTCGCCTGGCAGGAAGCGATCATCGGCCCGGAAATTAGCGGCAACCGACTGACCGAAGTGCTGGTCAATGTGGGCGATGTGGTCAAGAAGGGCCAGGTGCTCGCGCGCATCGCCAGCGACACGGTGAACGCGGAGTTGGCGCAGAGCAAGGCCGCCGCCGTCGAAGCCGAGGCGCAGTTGGCCGAAGCCAAGGCCAATGCGGACCGCGCGCGCCAGATCCAGGCCACGGGCGCGCTCAGCGCGCAGCAGATCAACCAGTACCTGACGCAAGAGCAGACGGCGCTGGCGCGCCTGAACGCCGCGCGCGCCAAGGTGCAGGCGGACGAACTGCGCCTGTCGCACACACGCTTGGTGGCCCCGGATGACGGGATCATTTCAGCGCGCACCGCCACCGTCGGTTCGCTAGCCACGCAGAGCCAGGAGTTGTTCCGCCTGATCCGCGGCGGCCGGCTCGAGTGGCGCGCCGAAGTGACGGCGGTCGACCTCACCCGCGTCAAATCCGGCACGGCTGCCACGCTGATCACGCCGAGCGGTCAAGCGGTGCAAGGCAAGGTGCGCATGGTGGCGCCGACGGTCGATCCGCAGACGCGCACGGCGATCGTGTACGTCGACCTGCCCGCCACCGCGCAGCCGGCCGGCGCGCGCGCGGGCATGTTCGCGCGTGGCAGCTTTGAGCTTGGCAAGACCGAGGCATTGACCTTGCCGCAGACGGCCGTGCACCAGCGCGAAGGCTTCAGCTACGCCTATCGCGTTGGCCCGGACAGCCGGGTGTCGCAGATCAAGGTCGACCTGGGCCGCCGCATCGGCGACCGCGTCGAGATCGTGAGCGGACTGACGGCCGACGTGCGCGTGGTGGCCAGCGGCGTCGGCTTCCTCGCCGATGGCGACCTGGTGCGCGTGGTCGAGGCAGCGACCGCGGCGCCGGCGGCCGCGCCCCCGGCGCAGAAGTAGGGAGGCATCATGGCCATCAACGTCTCCGCCTGGTCGATCCGCAATCCGCTGCCGGCGGTGATGCTGTTCATCATGCTCACGCTGGCCGGCATCGGCTCGTTCATGGCGATGAAGATCCAGCAGTTCCCGGACATCGAACTGCCGACGGTCACCGTCACGGCACAGTTGCAGGGGGCGGCACCCGCGCAGATGGAAACCGAGGTCGCGCGCCGCATCGAGAACTCGGTCGCGACGGTGCAGGGCCTCAAGAACCTGTACTCCAAGAGCCAGGACGGCACCGTCACGATCACGGCCGAGTTCCGGCTGGAAAAGCCCATCCAGGAGGCAGTGGACGATGTGCGCGACGCCGTGTCGCGGGTGCGCGCCGACCTGCCCGCCGACCTGCGCGATCCGATCATCCAGCGCGTCAACCTCGCTGGCGCGCCGATCCTCACCTACACGCTGGCTTCGACCCGCATGGACGAGGAGCAACTGTCCTGGTTCATCGACGACACCGTCACGCGGCGCATGCTCGAGGTGCGCGGCGTGGGCGCGGTGGCGCGCGTGGGCGGCGTGACGCGCGAGGTGCGTGTGGAACTCGATCCGGCCAAGCTGCTCGCGCTGGGTGCCAGTGCGGCCGACATCTCGCGCCAGCTGCGGCAAGTTCAGCAGGAGGCCAGTGGCGGCCGCACCGATCTTGGCGGGGCCGAGCAATCGGTGCGCACCATCGGCACGGTGCAATCGGCCGCCGAGATCGCCGCGCTGGACATCGTCCTGACCGACGGCCGGCGCGTGCGGCTGGACCAGGTAGCCAGCGTCACGGACACGGTGGCCGAGCGGCGCAGCGTCGCGCTGCTGGACGGCAAGCCGGTGATCGGCTTCGAGATCACGCGCGCGCTCGGTGCGGGCGAAGTCGACGTGGCCGACGGCGTGGCGCGCGCGCTCGAACTCCTGCGGACCGATCACCCCGATCTGACGATCGTGCGGGCGTTCAACAACGTCGATCCGGTGCAGGACAACTTCGACGGCTCGATGTGGCTGCTGATCGAAGGCGCCATTCTCGCGGTGATCGTGGTGTGGTTCTTCCTGCGCGACTGGCGCGCCACCTTCGTGGCCGCGGTGGCGCTGCCGCTGTCGATCATCCCGACCTTTCTGGCGATGTACCTGCTGGGCTTCACGCTCAACGTGGTGACGCTGCTGGCGCTGTCGTTGGTGGTGGGCATCCTCGTGGACGATGCGATCGTCGAGATCGAGAACATCGTGCGTCACATGAGAATGGGGAAGACGCCGTTTCAGGCGGCCATGGAGGCGGCCGACGAGATCGGTCTCGCGGTCATCGCCACCACCTTCACGCTGATCGCGGTGTTCCTGCCCACCGCATTCATGCCCGGCATCGCCGGCAAGTTCTTCGTGCAGTTCGGCTGGACTGCGGCCATCGCCGTGTTCTTCTCGCTGGTCGTGGCGCGCCTGCTCACGCCGATGATGGCCGCGTACATGTTGCGGCCGCCCAAGGCGCAACACCACGAGCCGCGCTGGCTGGAGCGCTATCTTGCCTGGGCGCGCTGGTGCCTGAAGCACCGCATGGTCACCCTCGCCGCGACCGCCCTGTTCTTCGTCCTGTGCTTCGTGCCGATGGGGCTCGGTCTCATGCAGGGCGGCTTCATTCCGCCCGCCGATCCGGCGCAGACGCAGGTCACGCTGACGCTGCCGCCGGGCAGCACGCTGGCGCAGACGCGCGCCACGGCCGAGCAAGCGCGCGAGATCATCAGCAAGCATCCGCAGGTGGCATCGATCTACACCGCCATCGGCGGCGGCGCCACCGGCAACGACCCGTTTGACGCGGCGGGCGCCGCGGAAGTGCGGCGCGCCGTCATGACCATCCGGCTGAGCCCCCGCAACGCGCGCCGCGGCATCACGCAGCAGCAGATCGAGCAGGATCTGGCGGCAGCGCTGCAAGACGTGGCCGGCGCCCGCCTGAACGTCGGCTTGCCGGGCGCCAGCGCGGTGCTGGAGATCGCGCTCAACGGCCAGGACGGGCCGGCGCTGGTCGAGCGCGCCAGCCTGGTGGAGGCGGAGCTGCGCACGATCCCGGGGATCGGCTCGGTCACCCCGAGCACGGATCTCGCGCGGCCGGAGCTTGTCATTCGGCCCGATTTCGCGCGCATGGCCGACCTTGGCGTGACCTCGGCCGCCATCGCCGACACCTTGCGCGTGGCCACCGCCGGCGACTACGACCAGGGGCTGGCCAAGCTGAACCTGGCGCAGCGGCAGATCCCCATCGTCGTGCGCCTGCCGGCGGAGGCGCGCACCGACCTTGAACTGCTGCAGCGGCTGCGCGTGTCGGGCAAGCATGGCCCGGTGCCGATCACGCAGGTGGCGGACGTGACCATCGGCAGCGGGCCGGCGGCAATCGACCGGCTGAACCGCGCCCGTAGCGTCACCTTCTCGATCGAGTTGCGCGACGAGGCGCTCAACTACGTGCAGGCACAGGCCTTCGCCCTGCCCAGCGTGGCCAATCTGCCGCCTGGCATGACCGCGCGCGTGCTGGGCGACGCCGAAGCCAACGAAGAGCTGCAACTCGGCTTCTCGCTGGCGATTCTCACGGGCGTCATGTGCATCTATATCGTGCTGGTGCTGCTGTTCAAGGGCTTTGCGCAGCCGCTGACGGCGTTGGGCGCGCTGGTGCTGTCGGTGCCTGGCGCGTTCCTCGCGCTCTTTGTCACGGGCACCGACATCACGATGCCGGCGCTCATTGGACTCATCATGCTGATGGGCATCGCGACCAAGAACTCGATCCTGCTGATCGACTACATCATCCTTGCGCGCAACGAGCATGGTTTGAATCGCTGGGATGCCGTGCTCGACGCCGGTCACAAGCGCGCGCGGCCGATCGTGATGACCACCATCGCGATGGGTGCGGGCATGCTGCCGATCGCGCTGGGCTTCGGCACCGACCCGAGTTTCCGCGCACCCATGGCGATCGTGGTGATCGGCGGCCTCATCACCTCGACCTTCTTGTCACTTCTGGTGATCCCGGTGCTGTACACCTATGTCGACGATGCGGTTCAGGCACTCGGCCGCCTTACCAGCCGCCTGCGTGGCCGGCGCCCCGCCACCGGAGCCGCCGAATGAAGCGCCCCGACCTGACCCGCCGCACACTGCTCTTCGCCGGCGTCGGCGCCGCGGGCCTGCTCGCCGCGGGCTGCGCGATGCGCGTGGCCAGCAGCACCACTGGCGAACGCCCGGGCTTCGACGATGCGCGCAGTGCGCGCGACCCGGGTGAGTTTGTCGAGCGCGAGGGCTATCGCCACGTGGAACTCGACTGGGTCGATGCGCGGCGCCAGCGCGCAGTGCCCGTGCGGCTTTACCTGCCCGCCGCGCGGTCCCCTGAACCGCTGCCGCTCGTACTGTTCTCGCATGGCATGGGCGGATCGCGGCGCGGATACAGCTACCTCGGCGCGCACTTCGCACGCAGCGGCTACGCCAGCCTGCATGTGCAGCACGTCGGCAGTGACCGAAGCGTGTGGGTCGGCAGTCCGCTGGAAATCACAGGCCGGCTGCAGGCAGCCGCGGCCGATGCCGAGGCGGTCAACCGCGTTGCGGACCTGCGCTTCGCGCTCGACCGCGTGCTCGATGCCAGCGCCAGCGACGCCTGGCGCTTTGCGGCCGACCTGGACCGCGTGATCGCCGCCGGCCACTCCTACGGCGCCAACTCGTCGCTGCTCATCAGCGGCGCACAGGTGGAGCGCGATGGCAAGTTGTTCGACCTGCGCGACGCGCGCATCCGCGCTGCCCTGCTGCTCTCTGCGCCCCCATTCTATGGCGCGCCGGCGATGGAACCGATCCTGCGCCCGATCGCCCTACCCTCACTGCACGTCACCACCACGGCAGACGACATTCGCGTGCCGGGCTACTACTCCCCCGCGGCCGATCGCGTGGCGGTGTTCAATGCCATCGGCGGCCGGCCGAGGGCCTTGGCCGTGTTCGCGGGCGGCGAGCACAGCATCTTCACCGACCGCACGGGCCCGGGCGGACCCGAACTGAACGCGCGCGTGAAGGCGGCAACCCAGGAGTTGGCCGTCGCCTTCCTGGCAAAGGTGTTCGACGCGCGCGGTGAAGCACTGGCGGACTGGCGCGAGCGGCACCAGCCGATCGTTGCCCGGTTCGCGCTCGATACGTCCGTCGCCTGACAACAAGCTGCGTCGACGGCTGCACACTGTCTGAGGCGTGTGGCCGAAGCAACAATGGTGGGGCGGACGCATGCGGGTGCGATTGACCACCCCGACCGCGGCCCGGGATGATTCGCCCTCGCGAAGTCCAGCATTTGCGCCAACGGCACCCGCACAAGCGGCCCACCCTCGCCGGGGCGGGCACAACGGTGACGACGCGCCCCCTTTGAAATGGAGACCCACGATGACCCTGTTCGTTTTTGGCCTTGTCGCCGGCGGTATCGTCGGCTGGGCACTCGCCCGGCTCTTCACGTACGAAGCTGACCCAGCGATGTCCAGAGCCGTGCCAACCGCGGTGCTCATGGCGGGACAGGCACGGGGGGAAGACGATCTGGAGCGGATCGAAGGGGTTGGCCCCAAGATCGCGGAGTTGCTGCGTGCCGATGGGATTCGCAGCTTTAGGGATCTCGCGGCAGCCGAGACGCCCCGGCTGCAAGCAGTACTCGACGCCGCCGGTCCGCGCTTCAAGCTCGCGCAGCCCGACACCTGGATTGCTCAGGCGAAACTCGCTGCCGCGGGCGACTGGACCGCGCTGCGTGTGATGCAATGCGGCCTAACGGGCGGCGTCGATCGACGCGCGGCCTGACTCTCGATTGGCCTGACCACGGCCACGGGTACCTTGGTTGGCGGCACAGGGCGGCCGCAGGACATGATGTCTCATGCCTCTCGGCAGGCCGCGAAAAAAATGGCCTGTCTGGCCTGTGGCACCCACCAGGCGGACGGTCGGGCAAGCCGTCCACTGGATGACAAGCGGCTAGGAATCGCCCGTTGGAGAGACTGTGAAAGCGGATGCGCGCCTCGGCGCCACTCTTCGCTACCTTGGCGTCGCCGGGCTCGCGCTGCTTGCGCTCATATTGAGCCTGCAACCCGATGTCGGCTTCCAAGCGCCACCGGCCGCGCGGCTCATGTTCTGGTCTTTGCAGATCGGAATCGGGCTGGCGGTGCTGCAGACCGCGCTCTATCTGCTGTCGCGCAAGCTGGGCGCCACGCGTGTGCCCAGTTGGGCACTCGTGCTCGCGTCAGCCGTGCTGGGTGCCGCCTTGCTTGCACCGATTTACTGGTTGATCGGCGAAGGCCTGATGCAGCAGATCCTCGGCTACCCGGCGCGACCCGACGATGACGCCGACGACAATCTCGAAAGTCGTCTGGGGCACCAACTGCTCGCGGAATACTTCGACATTGTTGGTCCTGTGACAACATCTTGGGCGCTGATTTGCCTGCCACGATTGCACTGGCTCGTTCCGCCCCTATTGCACCCTCCGGCCGTTAAGGAGCAATTCGAGCAAGAGCCCGGGGCGCAGCTCGAAAGCGCGCCGGGCGGCGATGCGACGGCCGCGACCGCGCCGAGTTCGCCGATGGCGCACGAGGTCGAGCCGCGTATACAGCCGGCACAAGGAGCGACTGCGCTTGGTGTCCCCGCGCCAGGCGTCGCCGCACTCGCGCCCGAGCCCCGCGCCAAACCGGCGTGGCGTGAGCGGCTGCCGAGAGAACTGGGCGAAGACATCATCGCCGTCGCCTCGGAGCTTCAGTACCTCAGGGTGTGGACACCTCGCGGCTGCGCATTGATCCTCGGCGCGTTGGCCGACGTGGAACTGGACGGCGCCGACAATGGACTGCGTGTACATCGCTCATGGTGGGTCGCAAGCAGCCACGTGCGCAAGGTGCGTCGCACGGCAACGGGCGCGATTTGCTTGATGAGCGATGGCCGCGCGGTGCCCGTCAGCCGCCGCAGGCGGGCTGACGTGCTCGCGCGCTTTGGCGACGGGGTGCAGTACCGCGCGCCACCAAGCTCAGAAAGAGTAACGGACCCCGACCTGCACTGAGAATGGGTTGTAATCCAGCGGGCCTGCCTTGCCCCCGCTATTGGCGACCTCGTTGTCCAGGGTCACTGATCCGACACGCAGCCAGCGCGCGTCCGCCGTCAGCCTCCAGTTTGGGGTTATCGCGTACTCCGCACCGGCAATGAGCTGAAACGCGAACTCGCCGCTCTTTGAGTAACTGCGTTCCACACCCCCACCGATTGGCTTGATGTCGATGTCAATCTCCTGGACCCAACCAAGGCCGGCGCCAATGTAGGGTGTCCAGGCTCCACCGGTCGGAAACCGGCGTAAGCCGTTCAACAGAAACGTGTTGGACGCGAAGTCACCGTCGCTCGCTAGATTGAGACCGGCTTTGCTCAAGGAGTCCAAATTGTGGCTGCGATAGTTCCACTCGATTTCGGCCGCCCAGCCGTTGCCATACCTCCACCCAAAGTCACCACCCCAACCGCTACCACCACCGAACTCCGCGCGCAGGCCACTGCCGGCCCCGTTCGGACCTGTTTCCGTGAGTGTGGACGAACCCAGATTGCTGTACTGGCCGTACAGGGTTACGTAGAAACCCCTGGGCTCGACTTGCGCCGAGGCAGCCGCTGGCAGCAACACGGCGCAAAGCACGGGCGCCACAAGTCGGCTAGGCAGGCGAACGAACATAATCATCATCCTTGGAAGAAGTTGAGGCGAGGAGCCGCGGGCAAGCGCCGCGACCCGGCCACAGTATGCAGGACTGGCCGGGCGCGCCAGCACCGCTGCATCAACGGTCGGCCTATTGAACGAGCGGCCACATCTGCCATGTCCGATCGTCGGGCCGTCAAAGAGCGGCGCCAAGGCTTGCGGGAGCCATGTGCCGCGCGGCAGGGCTTTGCGCGCAGGTGCTTGGCTGCTGGGGTGTTGGTGGCGGAGGCGCTCTTGACGGCCTAAAGGCCGCGCGCGACACCCTGCGCGACTGGCTGGCACAGGTAAGCTTTGTCCGTCATGAACGCGCCAACCGCTCTCCCCGCGCTCGCGTCCGACGCACAGGCGGACACGCGCTTATTGGCCGACCGTATCCCGCTGGACGGCACGGGCGGGGTCGATCCAGCGCGCCAGCGCGCGGTCGTGGCCGAGCTGCGCCGCGTCCTGCCCGGGCACGCGGTGCTTTATCGTGAGGAGGACACGCGCCCGTACGAGTGCGATGGCCTCACGCTGTACCGCCAGGTGCCCATGGTGGTGGCGCTGCCTGAGACCGAGGCGCAGGTGGTGCAGGTGCTGCAGTCGTGCCACCGGCTGGCGGTGCCCGTGGTCCCGCGCGGCGCCGGCACGGGACTGTCTGGCTCGGCGCTGCCGCACCACGCTGGCGTGCTGCTGTCGCTGGCCAAGTTCAACAAGATTCTCAAGCTCGATCCGCTGGCGCGCACGGCCATTGTGCAGCCCGGCGTGCGCAATCTCGCCATCAGCGAAGCCGCCGCGCCGCACGGCCTGTACTACGCGCCCGATCCGTCGAGCCAGATCGCCTGCACCATCGGCGGCAATGTCGCCGAAAACTCTGGCGGCGTGCACTGCCTGAAGTACGGCCTCACCGTGCACAACGTGCTGCGCGTGCGCGGCGTCACCATCGCGGGTGAGATTGTCGAGTTCGGCTCGCATGCGCTCGATACGCCGGGGCTCGATCTGCTGGCGCTCGTGATCGGCAGCGAAGGCATGCTCGCCGTGGCCACCGAGGTCACCGTCAAGCTGGTGCCCAAGCCGCAGCGCGCGCAGGTGGTCATGGCCTCGTTCGACGATGTGGAGAAGGCTGGCGAAGCCGTGGCCGCGGTGATCGCCGCGGGCATCATTCCAGCCGGCATGGAGATGATGGACAAACCGGCCACCGCGGCTGTCGAGCCCTTCGTCAAGGCTGGCTACGACCTCGAGGCCGCGGCCATTTTGCTGGTCGAGTCCGACGGCACGCCCGAGGAAGTGGACGAAGAAATTGCCGCCATGGAGCGCGTGCTCTCCGGCGCCGGCGCCACGCGCCTTGCCGTATCGCAATCCGAGGCCGAGCGGCTGCGTTTCTGGGCCGGCCGCAAGGCGGCATTCCCGGCGGTCGGCCGCATCTCGCCCGATTATTACTGCATGGACGGCACCATTCCGCGCCAGCGGCTGGGCAAGGTCCTCAAGAGCATCCAGCAGATGGAGGCCCGCTACGGCCTGCGCTGCGCCAACGTGTTCCACGCCGGCGACGGCAACCTGCATCCGCTCATCATGTTCGACGCCAACGACCCGGACTCGGTGGCGCGCGCCGAGCGCTTTGGGTTCGAGATCCTCGAGCTGTGCGTCGAGGTCGGCGGCACCGTGACCGGCGAGCACGGCGTGGGCGTGGAAAAGATCCATCAGATGTGCCGCCAGTTCGACCGCGCAACGCTGGAGGCCTTCTTCGCCGTCAAGCGCGCCTTCGACCCGCCGGGCCTGCTGAACCCCGGCAAGGTGGTGCCGACGCTGCACCGCTGCGCCGAATACGGCAAGGTACACGTTCACGGCGGCGCCCTGCGCTTTCCCGAAATTCCGAGGTTCTAGTGGGCGCGGCCGAGCCACGGGCCGAACAACTGGCCGAGCAGATTCGAGCGGCGGCCGGTGCGCGCACGCCGCTCGTAATCCGGGCCGGCGGCACCAAGGACTTCTACGGCAACGCCTGCGCCGGCGAGCGGCTCGACCCCCGAGTGCTGACCGGCATCGTCGAGTACGAGCCGACCGAGCTGGTGGTCACGGTGCGCGCCGGCACGCCGCTGGCCGAACTGGAGGCCGAGCTGGCGCGCCACGGCCAGATGCTGGCCTTCGAGCCGCCGCACTACGGCGAGGGCGCCACCATCGGCGGCGCCGTGGCGGCCGGGCTGGCCGGCCCGCGGCGCGCCAGTTTCGGCGCCACCTGGGGCGGCGTGCGCGACTTCATTCTCGGCGCCCGCCTGCTCGACGGCCGCGGCCAGTTGCTCCGGTTCGGCGGCACGGTGATGAAGAACGTCGCCGGCTACGACGTCGCGCGCCTGCTGGCCGGCTCGCTCGGCACGCTCGGGCTCATCGTCGATCTGTCGATCAAGGTGCTGCCGCGCCCGGCGGCCGAGCTGACGCTGCGGCTGGAGATGGACCTGGCGAGCGCGCTCGCGCGCATGAACGAGTGGGGCGGCCAGCCGCTGCCGATCTCGGCCACGCTGTGGTTCGGCGGGCGCGTGTTCGTGCGGCTGTCGGGTGCGCGCGCGGCGGTGGCCGCGGCACGCCAGCACTTGGGCGGCGAGTCGCTCGACGACGAAGGTGCGGCGGCGCTGTGGCGCGGCATCCGCGACCACAGGCACCAGTTCTTCACGACCGATGATCCACTGACCACGCCGCTGTGGCGGCTATCGCTGCCCTCCACCGCGGCACTGCCGCAGTTGCCCGACAGCCAGCTCGTGGAATGGGGCGGCGCGCTGCGCTGGCTGCGCCTGGACGCGCCCGCCCGAGAACTGCGCGCGCTCACCGCCGGCCACGGCGGTCATGCCACCCTGTTCCGCGGCGGCAGCGGCGCGGCGCGCGCCGCCGGCGCCTTCACGCCGCTGGCCGCCCCGCTGGCCGCGATCCACCGGCGCCTGAAGGCCGAATTCGACCCGGCCGGCATCTTCAACTGCGGTCGCCTCTATCCGGAGCCGAAAGCGACTTGATGAATGGCGGCGGAGGCCGCTGCGCGTCCATGAGGCGCCGCCGGCGCCGTCATCCATCCTCCTTCATCGACCCCCATGCAAACCGCTCTCGCCGACTTCATCAAGGACACGCCCGAGGGCCAGGAGGCCGACGCCATCCTGCGCAAGTGCGTGCACTGCGGCTTCTGCACGGCCACCTGCCCCACCTACCAGCTGCTCGGCGACGAGCTCGACGGCCCGCGCGGCCGCATCTATCTCATCAAGCGCGTGCTGGAAGGAGAGACGCCCAGCGCCAAGACGCAGCTGCATCTGGACCGCTGCCTGACCTGCCGCAACTGCGAGACCACCTGCCCCTCGGGCGTGCAGTACGGCCGGCTGGTGGACATCGGTCGCCAGGTGGTCGAGGACCAGGTCGGCCGCAGCACCGCGCAGAAGCTGGTGCGCAGCGCGCTCAAGGAGGGCCTGACCAGCCGCGCCTTTGCACCCGCGCTGCGGGCCGGCCAGGCGGTGCGCGCCCTGCTGCCGGGCCCGCTCAAGGCCAAGGTGCCGCCGCCCCAGCCGGCAGGCGCCTGGCCCGCCACGCCGGCCGGCACCCATGCGCGCCGCATGCTGATGCTCGAAGGCTGCGTGCAGCCGGCGATGGCGCCCAACATCAACCCCGCCACCGCGCGCGTGTTCGATGCGCTCGGCATCGAACTGCTGCGGCCGGGGCGCGCCGGCTGCTGCGGCGCCATCCGCCACCACCTGAACGACCCTGCCGGCGGCCTCGACGATGCGCGCCGCAACGTGGACGCCTGGTGGCCGGCGCTCGAAGCAGGCGCCGAGGCCATCGTGATCAACGCCAGCGGCTGCGGCACCCAGGTCAAGGACTATGGCCACCTGCTGCGCCACGACCCGCTGTACGCCGCCAAGGCGCAGCGCGTGACCGAACTGGCGCGCGACGTGGCGGAGGTGCTGGCCGGGCAGGCGCAGCGGCTGGCGGACCGGCTGCCCGCGACGCCGGGTGCCGAGCGCGTGGTGTTCCATCCGCCCTGCTCGCTGCAGCACGGGCAGAAGATCCGCGGCGTGGTCGAGGGCCTGCTGCAGTCGCTGGGCGCCGAAGTGCTGCCGTTCGCCGAGAGCCATCTGTGCTGCGGCTCGGCCGGCACCTACTCGGTGCTGCAGCCCGAGCTGGCCTACCCGCTGCGCGACCGCAAGCTCGCCCACCTGGAGCAAGCGCAGCCGCAGGCGATCCTGTCGGCCAACATCGGCTGCATCACCCATCTGGCCAGCGGCACCGCCACGCCGGTGCTGCACTGGATCGAGTGGATCGACCGGCGGCTGCGGGCGGTCTGAGAGGGTGTAGTCGAAATGATCTACGTCGCCAGTCTAGTTGCGAGGATACGTGCTTCGGCCAGCCAGACCCAGGCCAGTGGAGCCCAATCGGATCGATCATGGTGTGCCATGAGTCGGCGTGCGCGCTCGTTCC